>LR590083.2:300000-600000 GCA_901457705.2 Beijerinckiaceae bacterium RH AL1 | reverse complement strand
CCGCTGTCGGTCGGCGGCGCCACCGTCAACCGCTTCTGCGGCTCCTCGATGCACGCGATCCACATCGCCGCCGGCCAGATCGGGATCGGCGCCGGCGAGGCCTTCATCTGCGCCGGCGTCGAGAGCATGACCCGCGTGCCGATGGGCGGCTACAACCCGATGCCGAACCCTGCGCTGCACGCCAAGCAGCCCGGCGCCTACATGGGCATGGGCGACACCGCCGAGAACGTCTCGCGCCGCTGGCAGATCACCCGCGCCGCGCAGGAGGAGCTGGCCGTCCGCTCGCACCAGCGCGCCGCCGCAGCGCAGGCCGACGGCAAGCTCAAGGACGAGATCGTTCCGATCCAGACCAACGGCCACGCCGTCGACCAGGACGGCTGCATCCGCCCCGAGACCAACAAGGAGGCGCTCGCCGCGCTGAAGCCGGCGTTCAGTGCCGACGGTGCGGTGACCGCCGGCACCTCCTCGCCGCTGACCGACGGCGCCGCCGCGGTGCTCGTCTGCTCGGAAGAGTTCGCCCACCGCCACAACCTCGAGCCGCTGGCGCGCCTCGCCTCCGTCGCCGTCGCGGGCTGCGAGCCGGACATCATGGGCATCGGCCCGGTCGCCGCGACGCGCAAGGCGCTGCACCGCGCCAAGATCGACATGAGCCAGATCGACGTCGTCGAGCTGAACGAGGCCTTCGCCGCGCAGGCGCTCGCCTGCATGAAGGAGCTCGGCATCCGCGACGAGACGCTGAACCTCGACGGCGGCGCGATCGCCCTCGGCCATCCGCTCGGCGCCACCGGCGCGCGCATCACCGGCAAGGCCGCGAGCCTCTTGAAGCGCGAGGGCGGTCGCTACGCGCTCGCCACGCAGTGCATCGGCGGCGGCCAGGGCATCGCCACCATCATGGAGCGCCTGTGATGTCGGATACCCAACAGATCAAGAAGGTCGCTGTCCTCGGCTCCGGCGTCATGGGCGCCGGCATCGCCGCGCAGATCGCCAATGCGGGCGTGCCCGTGCTGCTGCTCGACATCGTGCCGAAGGACGCCAAGGACCGCAACGCGGTCGCCGCCGGCGCCGTCGCCAAGATGCTGAAGACGGAGCCCGCCGCCTTCATGTCGGAGCGCGCCGCAAAGCTCGTCACCGTCGGCAATCTCGAGGACGACCTCGGCAAGGTCGCGGACTGCGACTGGATCGTCGAGGTCGTCATCGAGCGGCTCGACATCAAGCAGGGCCTCTATCGCCGCCTCGACGAGGTGCGCAAGCCCGGCACGCCGATCTCGTCGAACACCTCGACGATCCCGCTGGCCAAGCTCGTCGAGGGCCTGCCCGACGGCTTCCAGCGCGACTTCATGATCACCCACTTCTTCAACCCGCCGCGCTACATGCGCCTGCTCGAGGTCGTCGCCGGCCCGAAGAGCGATCCGGCGCTGGTCGAGAAGGTGAGCCGCTTCGCCGACATCGCGATGGGCAAGAGCATCGTCGCCTGCAAGGACTCGCCCGGCTTCATCGCCAACCGCCTCGGCATCTACTGGATGCAGTGCGGCATCCTCGACGCGATCGACGGCGGCCTGTCGGTGGAAGAGGCCGACGCCGTGATGGGGCGCCGTTTCGGCATCCCGAAGACCGGCATCTTCGGCCTCATCGACCTCGTCGGCATCGACCTCGGGCCGCACATCAACGCGAGCCTCGCCGGCCTGCTGCCGAAGACCGACGCCTTCCACATCGTGAACCGCGACGTGCCGCTGATCGGCCGCATGATCAAGGACGGCTACACCGGCCGCAAGGGCAAGGGCGGCTTCTACCGCATCGACAAGTCGAAAGGCCGCAAGGACAAGCAGGCGATCGACTTGGCAAGCGGCGAGTACGTCGCCGCGACGTCGCCGGACATCGCCGCGCTGAAGGGCGCGGAGAAGAACCCGCGCGCGCTGATGTCGGACACCTCCAAGATCGGCCGCTACGCCTGGACCGTCATGGGCCGCACGCTCGCCTATGCCGCGAGCCTGGTGCCGGAAGCCGCCGACGAGATCGTCGCCATCGATGAGGCGATGCGGCTCGGCTACAACTGGAAGGCCGGACCCTTCGAGCTGATCGACAAGCTCGGCCCCGCCTGGTTTGCGGGCAAGCTCAAGGACGAGGGCATCGCGGTGCCCGAGATCCTCGAGAAGGTGGGAGACAAGACCTTCTACCGGCTCGAGAACGGCAAGCGCCAGTTCTTCGGTCTCGACGGCCAGTATCACGACCTCGTGCGCCCCGAGGGCGTGCTGCTGCTCGAGGACATCAAGCTCACCGCCAAGCCGCTCCTGAAGAACGGCTCGGCCGCGCTATGGGACCTCGGCGACGGCGTCGCCTGCCTCGAGTTCACATCCAAGTCGAACTCGCTCGACGATCAGATCATGAGCCTCCTGCACCAGTCGATCAAGCTCGTGAAGGCGCAGATGAAGGCGCTCGTGATCTACAACGAGGGCTCGAACTTCTCGGTCGGCGCCAACCTCGGCCTCGCGCTCTTTGCGGCGAATATCGCCGCCTGGCAGCAGATCGAGCAGACGATCGCCGTCGGCCAGGACACGCTGAAGGCGATGAAGTACGCGCCCTTCCCGGTCGTCGCCGCGCCGGCCGGCCTGGCGCTCGGCGGCGGCTGCGAGATCCTGCTGCATTCGGACGCCGTGCAGGCGCATGCCGAGACCTACACGGGCCTCGTCGAATGCGGCGTCGGCCTGGTGCCGGGCTGGGGCGGCTGCAAGGAGATGCTGGTGCGCTGGCAGCACAACAAGCGCTGGCCGCGCGGGCCGATGCCGGCGCCGGCCAAGGTCTTCGAGATGGTGTCGACCGCAACGGTCTCGAAGTCCGCGGCGCAGGCCAAGGAAATGCTGATCCTGCGCGAGAGCGACGGCATCACCATGAACCGCTACCGCCTGCTCGCCGATGCCAAGGCCAAGGCGCTGTCGCTCGTCGACGGCTACCAGGTGCCGGAGCCGGCGACGCTCAACCTGCCCGGCGCGGCGGGCCGCGTCGGCATGGCCGGCGCCGTCGACGGCTTCCACCGCCGCGGCATCGCCACCGACCACGATGTCGTCGTCGCCGGCGGCCTCGCCGAGGTGCTGACCGGCGGCGACGCCGACCCGATCGACGTCGTCACCGAGGACGACGTGCTCAAGCTCGAGCGCAAGTCCTTCATGCGCCTTCTGAAAACCCCCGGCACGCTGGCGCGGATCGAGCACACGCTCGAGACCGGCAAGCCGCTTCGCAACTAAGAGGAGCTCACGCCCATGCAGACCTACAAGGCCCCGCTGCGCGACATGCGCTTCATCCTGCAGGAAATGTACGGCACGCAGGAACTGACCGAAAAGCTCGGCTTCGAGGACGCGAGCGACGACCTCTGCGAGACGATCCTCGAGGAGGCCGCAAAGCTCGCCGAGGAAGTGCTGCTGCCGCTCAACGCCACCGGCGACGCGGAAGGCTGCCACTACGAGAACGGCGTCGTCCGCACGCCCAAGGGCTTCCCCGAGGCCTACAACGTCTTCCGCGAGGGTGGTTGGACCTCCCTCAATGCCGATCCGAAGTACGGCGGCCAGGGCCTGCCCGAGTCGCTCGCCAAGCTCGTCGAGGAGATGCTCTGCTCGGCCAACATGGCCTTCGGCCTTTATCCCGGGCTCACCCACGGCGCGACGATCGCCATCGAGAAGCACGCCTCGCAGGAGCTGAAGGACCGCTTCCTGCCGAAGATGGTCGACGGCACCTGGGGCGGCACGATGTGTCTCACCGAGGCGCACTGCGGCACGGACCTCGGCATGCTGCGCACCAAGGCGGTGCCGCAGCCCGACGGCAGCTACGCGCTCACCGGCTCGAAGATCTTCATCTCGTCCGGCGACCACGACCTCACCGAGAACATCATCCACCTCGTGCTGGCGCGCCTCCCCGACGCGCCGAAGGGCGTGAAGGGCATCTCGCTGTTCCTGGTGCCGAAGCTGATCCCGAGCGACGACGGGCGCCCGGGCCAGCGCAACGGCGTCACCTGCGCCGGCATCGAGCACAAGATGGGCATCAAGGCCTCGGCGACCTGCCAGATCAACTTCGAGGACGCGAAGGGCTGGATGGTCGGGCCGCCGAACAAGGGCATGCAGGGCATGTTCTCGATGATGAACTCGGAGCGCCTGTCGGTCGGCATCCAGGGGCTCGGCATCGCCGAGGCCTCCTACCAGAGCGCCGTCGCCTACGCGAAGGACCGCATCCAGGGCCGCTCGCTCTCCGGCGCGAAGGCCAAGGACCGGGCCGCCGACCCGATCATCGTGCACCCCGACGTGCGGCGCAACCTGATGCGCATGCGCGCCGAGATCGAGGGCTGCCGCGCGCTCTCCGGCTGGGTCGCCCGCGCGCTCGACCGCAGCGAGAAGGCCAACGATCCGCAGGTGCGCCAGGAGGCCGAGGACTTCCTCGCGCTGATGACGCCGATCGTGAAGGCGACGTTCACCGACTTCGCCTTCGAGAACACCAACCGCGGCCTGCAGGTCTACGGCGGCCACGGCTACATCCGCGACCACGGCATGGAGCAGTATGTCCGCGATGCCCGCATCGCGATGATCTATGAGGGCACGAACGGCATCCAGGCGCTCGACCTCGTCGGCCGCAAGCTCGGCGCGCATGCAGGCCGCTACCTGCGTGCGTTCTTCCACCCCGTCGCGACCTTCATCGAGGAGAACCGCAACGACGAGGCGGTCGGCGAGTACGTGAAGCGGCTGGAAAAGGCCTTCGGCGCGCTGCAGCTCGCCACGGGGCAGATCGCCCAGAGCGGCATGCGCGACCCTGAGGAGGCGGGTGCCGCAGCGACCGACTACACGCGGCTCTTCGGCCTTGTCGCCCTCGCCTACCTCTGGGCGCGGATGGCCAAGCTCGCCGCCACCAAGCTGCCGAAGGCCAACGGCGACGCCTCGTTCTACAAGGCGAAGCTCGCCACCGCGCGGTTCTTCTTCGACCGCATCCTGCCGGAAAGCGCCGGCCTCTTCGCCGCGATCAAGTCCGGCAAGGCCTCGCTGATGGAGATGGAGGAGGCGGCGTTCTAAGGGCGATCTCCCCTTCTCCCGCTTGCGGGAGAAGGCAGGGCACCGCAAAGCGGGGTCGGATGAGGGGACATCCCGCCTCTCGCCGTTCGGCCGTGCGCGCGCCCACTTCCCTTCTCCCGCTCGCGGGAGAAGGTGGCCCCGCGAAGCGGGGTCGGATGAGGGGGCGTCCCGCCTCTCGCCATTCACCAGTGCGAGCGGCACCGACCCTCATCCGCCCTCCGGGCACCTTCTCCCGCAAGCGGGAGAAGGAGAGGGGCGCCGAGGCCTTGCTTAGCCGGCCGCCTCCGCCGATCGGCCGGCGGAGCGGCCACTTCCCTTCTCCCGCTTGCGGGAGAAGGTGGCCCCGCGAAGCGGGGTCGGATGAGGGGACATTCCGCCTCTCGCCGTTCGCCAGTGCGAGCGGCACCGACCCTCATCCGCCCTCCGGGCACCTTCTCCCGCAAGCGGGAGAAGGAGGGGCGCCGAGGCCTTTCCTAAAAGACCGACGTCCCTAAAACACCTCGAACAGGCCGGCGGCGCCCATGCCGCCGCCGACGCACATGGTGACGACGGCCCACTTGGCCTTGGTGCGGCGGCCCTCCAGCAAGATGTGGCCGGTGCAGCGGGCGCCGGTCATGCCGTAGGGGTGGCCGATCGAGATCGAGCCGCCCAGCGTGTTCAGCTTCTCGTCGGGGATGCCGAGCTTGTCGCGGCAGTAGAGCACCTGCACCGCAAAGGCCTCGTTCAGCTCCCAGATGTCGATGTCGTCGACGCTCAAGCCATGCGCCTTGAGCAGCTTCGGCACCGCGAAGACGGGGCCGATGCCCATCTCGTCGGGGTCGCAGCCGGCCACCGCGATCCCGCGATAGGCGCCGAGCGGCTCGAGGCCGCGCTTTGCGGCCTCCTTCGCCTCCATGAGCACCAGCGCCGCGGCGCCGTCGGAGAGCTGCGAGGCGTTGCCGGCGGTGATGAAGCCGCCTTCCTTGATCTCGATCCCGTCCTTGAAGACCGGCTTCAGCTTCTGCAGATCCTCGAGCGTCGTCGAGGGCCGGTTGCCCTCGTCCTTGGCGAGCGTGATCTCCTTCTCCGACGTGGCGCCCGTCGCCTTGTCGGTGACGAGCATCGTCGTCGTCATCGGCACGATCTCGTGGTCGAACAGGCCCTCCGCCTGCCCTTGGCGGTGCGCTGCTGCGACTGCAGCGCGTAGGCGTCCTGCGCCTCGCGGCTCACGTTGTAGCGGCGCGACACGACCTCGGCGGTCTCGAGCATCGTCGCGTAGGTCGTCGGCAGGTGCTCGACGAGCCAGGGATCGCGGGTGCGGAACTTGTTTGCGTGCTCGTTCTGCACCAGCGAGATCGACTCGACGCCGGCGCCGATGGTCACCTGCATGTTGTCGGAGATGATCTGCTTGGCGGCGGTCGCCACCGCCATCAGGCCCGAGGCGCACTGGCGGTCGATCGTCTGCCCCGCGACCGAGGTCGGGAAGCCGGCGCGCAGCAGCGACTGGCGCGCCGTGTTGGTGCCGGTCGAGCCCTGCTGCATCGCGCAGCCCATCACGACGTCGTCGACCTCCTTGGCGTCGATCTTGGCGCGCTCGGCCGCGGCCGTCAGCGCGTGCGCCGCGAGCGCCTGCGCCTGCGTGTTGTTGAAGGCGCCGCGATAGGCCTTGCCGATCGGCGTGCGGGCGGTGGAAACGATGACGGCTTCGCGCATGGTTTGGTGGACTCCGATCTTTGCGGGCGGGCGCGCCGCCCGCGGTTCTTGGTGCTAGCCGAGCAGCGCGTGGGCGAAGATGCGCGGCAGCTTCGCCCAGCTCGGCTTGTACTGGAAGGCGGTCAGCAGCCGCCCGACCACGTGCTGCTGCGTGTTGGTGACGAACCACGGCGGCTTCGGCAGCATCGTCAGGCCGCCGCTGAGCGCGGAGCGCGGGAACGGCCGGAACGGTGCCGTCACGATCGTCCGCTCGGGCGCGTCGAACATGAAGCTGTTGTGCACGAAACCGATCCCGCTGCGCACGTCGTCGAGCGTATGGCCCGGGAACGCGCCCCACGGGGCTGTGCGAGGAGGAAGCCGAGCCCCGTCCAGGCGTTGATCGCGATGCAGCCGTAGCGCAGCTCCGCGACGATCGTCTCGAACGTCTGCCTGCCGATCGCGCGGATCGTCGCGGGATGGATCAGGATGTTGGCGCCGAGCGTGCCGTAGAGCTCGTCATTGGCATAGGCGATCGCCGCGCGCAGAAACGTCTCCGGGTCGCTCGCGTCGAGCCGATGCACGCTGAGCGCCGGCGCGAAGACCTCCTGCGTCGCGATCGACGGGTCGTTGGCCTTGGCGAACGGGATCACGACGCAGTCCGACGTGCCCTTGCGCGCGACCATCGTCGGCCGGCCGCGCTTGGCGAAGTCCGCCATGCGCTGCGTCGCACCGGGATAGTACAGGCCGCGCGATGGGGCCGCCGCGATCGTCTCGTCGATCTTGGCCAGCAGCGCGTCCGTCTTGTCCCATCCGTCGGAGACGACCAGCATCTGGCAGGCGATGCAGTTGAAGCCGGAATTGTGCAGCTTCTGGCTGGCGATATGCTCGGCCTGGAAGGCGATGTCGGCACGAGACCACGGGCCCGGCACGACGATGGTCGGGCACACCGCACCGAGCTCGGAAGTGATCCGCCTGGCGTTGCGCGGCGTGCCCCTGCTCTTGGCGGCGCGGCCCTGCTCGCCGGGTCCCCAGACGATCGCGTCGTGCGAGGCCTGCGATCCGGTGATGTGGATCTCGTCGATGCCGGGATGGTCGCAGAGATAGGCGCCGACGTCGGCGCCCCCGCGCACGATCCGCAGCGCGTTGGCGTCGATCAGCGGCTTCAGCGCCACGACGAAGAAGTCGTAGAGGTAGTCGTTGACCGGGTTCAGCTTGAGCAGCGTGACCTGGTGCTCGACGAAGATCTTCTGGAAGCAATCCAGCGGCGCGATCGCCGCGATGTTGCCGGCGCCGAGCACGAGCGCGACCTTGCCCTCGCGCTGCGCGGCGGGGATATCGTAGGCGTGCGCCGTGTTGTCGGCGAGGTTCGCCCGCGTGACGCCGGGCTTCATCCAGACGTCCGCCGTGACGCCGGACAGCAGCAGCCGGTCGAAGATCGATTGCGGAAACACGCGCGCGGCGACCTGGCCCGTCGGCAGGTCGCGCACGGGCACATGCTTCAGGAAGCGCTTGCCGTCCATCTCGCGCAGCGTGAGCGCCAGCGCATCGCAGCCGCTCATCAGCGCGTAGGGGCCCGACATCCACTCCTCGCCGACGAGCGGCGATCCGTCGGGGATCTGCTTCGCGCGCGCCGCCGTCAGCGCCCAGTCCTCCGCCACCCTCATGATGCCGGTGCGGATCGCCTCGAGGATGGCGAGGCGCTCGTCGATCCCCGTCCGCGCCCAGACCTTTTTGGCCGCGACAAGCTCGTCGACCGTCCGATCGAGATGATCGGTTTCGGGTAAAATCGCCTTCTCTTGGCTTACGACCGACATGCCAGCGCTCCTCGTGACGCTCGATCGCGACGGCGGCGTCGGAGATCGACGGGCACGCGAGAGGCGGCGATCCTGCGCCCGAACGACCGCAAGCGATAGGCGACCATCGGACAGGGGCGCCTGATGTCACGCATCGGCAGGAACGCTGCTTTCGATGAGGGCCGCCGACAGCGCCTCCCTGAAGGCCTCCGGGATCGGGCACGGCCGGCCGCCGCTCGTCCACACGATGACGATGTCGGCGACCCCGATGCACACGCACTTTTGGAACATCGCCTGCGCGATGACGTAGGACGAGCGGCCGACCCGCAGCACGCCGACGGCGGCATTCAGCCGGCCGGGATAGTGGCCCTCGGCAAGATAGGTGATGCGCGCCTCCGCCAGCATCGGCCGCTGCCCGTCCGGGCGCAGGTGCAGCTGGAAGAGCTGCGAGACGAAGCGCACGCGCGCCTCCTCGTAGAGCCCGGCCAGCGCGACGTTGTTGAGGTGGCCCTGCACGTCCATGTCGCCGAAGCGCGGGACGAGCTCGGTCGCAAACGGATAGGACGCGAGTTGCAGGCGCTCGGCGGCGGGCTTCATCGTCAGCCCCCGCGCTTCAGCGTCTCGCGGGCGATGACGAGCTTCTGGATCTCGGAGGCGCCCTCGTAGATGCGGAAGAGGCGCACGTCGCGATAGAAGCGCTCGACGCCGTAGTCCGCGATATAGCCGGCGCCGCCGTAGATCTGCACGGTGCGGTCGGCGACGCGGCCGACCATCTCTGAGGCAAAGAGCTTGGCGCTCGCCGCCTCCAGCGTGGTGTTGTCGCCGGCATCGCGCTTGCGCGCCGTCTCCAGCACCAGCGCGCGCGCCGCCAGCGCCTCGGTCTTTGACTCGGCGATCATCGCCTGCACGAGCTGGAAGGCGGAGAGCGGCTGGCCGAACTGCTTGCGCTCGCTTGCGTAAGCCACGCCGTCGGCGATCAGCCGCTCGGCGATGCCGGTGCAGACGGCGGAAATGTGCAGCCGGCCGCGATCGAGCACGCGCATGGCGAGCTTGAAGCCGTCGCCCTCCTCGCCGAGGCGGTTGGCGGCCGGCACCCTCACGCCGTCGAAGGTGACGTCGCAGACATGCGCGCCCTGCTGCCCCATCTTGTGCTCGGGCTTGCCGATCGTGAGGCCCGGCAGGTCGGCCGGCACCAGGAACGCCGAGACGCCCTTGGCGCCCGGCGTGTCGGGGTCGGTGCGCGCCATCACCGTGAAGAGCGAGGCCTTGTCGGCATTGGTGATGTAGCGCTTGGCGCCGTCGAGCACGTAGACGTCGCCGTCGCGCCGGGCCCGCGTGCGCACCGCCGCGGAGTCGGAGCCCGCCTCGGCCTCGGTGAGGCAGAACGAGGTGATGATCTCGCCGGAGGCGATGCGCGGCAGCCATTCCGCCTTCTGTGCCTCGCTGCCGTACATGACGAGGCCCTGGCTGCCGATGCCGACATTGGTGCCGATCACCGAGCGGAAGGCAGGGCTCGTGCGCCCGAGCTCGATCGCCACCAGGCACTCGTCCTCCATCGAGAGGCCGAGGCCGCCGTGCTCCTCCGGGATCGACAGGCCGAAGAGCCCGAGGTCGCGCATCGCGCCGACGATCTCGTCAGGGATCGCGTCGTCCTCGGCGATCTTGGCCTCCAGCGGCCGCAGCCGCTCGGCGACGAAGCGGCGGACGCCTTCGATCAGCTCGTCGCGGGTCTCTCGATCAAGCGCCATGGCACGGCTCCCGGCAGGCGGCACGCCCATCTTTCATACGACCAGTATGCTGGCCTAGCCCAACCCGCGCCGGGCTGTAAACGCCTTTGCGGCGCTTGCTCGGCAGGATAGGCTCCCCCGATCGACGGGCTGGCGTTCGCGGCGGCCCCGCTATTTGTGCAGGATCGAACAACCGGTATCTTCGCAGAGGACCGGCGCAGACGAGGACGACACGATGGATTTCTCGCTCTCCGAGACGCAGCGGCACTGGCAGCGCCGCGTGCGCGACTTCATGGACCGCGAGGTCGTTCCGGCCGTGCCGGTCTATGACGAGGAGATGCGGTCCTTCGGCGCCGACCGCTGGCAGAACCCGAAGATCATCGAGACCCTGAAGGCCAAGGCCAAGGCCGAGGGGCTGTGGAACCTGTTCCTGCCGCCGTCGCCCGAACACGACACCGACGCCTATCGCGGCGCCGGGCTGAAGAACATCGACTACGCGCTCTGCGCGGAGGAGATGGGCCGCATCGGCTGGGCGTCCGAGGTCTTCAACTGCTCGGCGCCGGACACCGGCAACATGGAGGTGCTGCACCGCTACGGCTCGCCGGAGCAGAAGGACCGCTGGCTGAAGCCGCTGATGGCGGGCGAGATCCGCTCGGCCTTCCTGATGACCGAGCCCGACGTCGCCTCGTCCGACGCGACCAACATCGAGACGCGCATCGTGCGCGACGGCGACCATTACGTGGTGAACGGCCGCAAGTGGTGGTCGTCCGGCGTCGGCGACAAGCGCTGCAAGATCGCCATCGTGATGGGCAAGACCGACACGACGGCGGCGACGCACAAGCAGCAGTCGCAGATCCTGGTGCCGCTCGACGCCCCCGGCGTCGAGGTGGTGCGCTGGCTGCCCGTCTTCGGCTACGACGACGCGCCGCACGGCCACTGCGAGGTGAAGCTCACCAACGTGCGCGTGCCGGCCGGAAACCTCATCCTCGGCGAGGGCCGCGGCTTCGAGATCGCGCAGGGCCGGCTCGGGCCGGGCCGCATCCACCACTGCATGCGCACGATCGGCGTCGCCGAGGCGGCGCTGGAGGCGATGGCGAAGCGGCTGCTGACGCGCACCGCCTTCGGCAAGCGCATCGCCGACCATTCAGTGTGGGAGGAGCGCATCGCCCGCGCCCGCATCGACATCGAGATGACGCGGCTGCTCTGCCTGAAGGCCGCCGACGTGATGGACAAGCAGGGCGCCAAGGTCGGCCGGCTCGAGATCGCGATGATCAAGGTGGCGGCGCCCAACGTTGCGCTGCGCATCATCGACGACGCGATCCAGGCGCACGGCGGCGGTGGCGTCTCCAACGATTTCGACCTGGCGCGCAGCTACGCCCACGTGCGCACGCTGCGCCTCGCCGACGGCCCGGACGAGGTGCACAACCGCACCATCGCGAAGCTCGAGCTGCGCCGCTACACCAACGAGTAGCCCCCTCTTCCTTCTCCCGCTTGCGGGAGAAGGTGGCCCGACGAAGTCGGGTCGGATGAGGGATCGTGCCGCTTGGGGCACCGAGATGAGTGAAGCGGGACCGGCCCTCATCCGACCCCGCTTCGCGGGGCCACCTTCTCCCGCAAGCGGGAGAAGGGATAAGCGACGAGGCGTTAGGAGATCTTCGTGAAGCCCTGCAGCTTGAGCTCGCCCTCGACCAGCTCCGGCAGCCGCGCCATCGCCGCCTGCATGTGCGGCTGCTGGAAGTGGCTGTCGAGCGCGGCCTGCGACTCCCACGTCTCGTACATCATGAAGAGATCGGGATTGTCGTTCGAGCGATGCGCGTCGTAGCTGATGTTGCCCGCCTCGGCGCGGGTCGGCGCAACGAGGCCTTTCAGGGCCTCGCCGAGCGCGTCCCCCTGTCCTGGCTTGGCGGGGATGAGCACGAGCAAAGTGAGCGGCATGGGGGCGATCCTTGGCTTCGGCGACCGAAGAGCCGGCGACGTCGGAAGACGCTCACACTTCGCATGTTTTCCGAGCCGCGGCGATGACACGTACGGCGAGGTTGACTCCGGTCGGCCCGCGCTTTTGACCCTTCGCCAGTGGCGCGGGGCCCGATCGGGTCTCGCCGCCGGGCGATTAGTAGAGAGGCAAACGAATGACCCTGTTCGATCTCAACGGTAAGGTCGCCGTCGTTACCGGCTCGTCGCGCGGCATCGGCAAGGCGATCGCGCTGCGGCTCGCCGAGCACGGCGCGCGCGTCGTCGTCTCGTCGCGCAAGATCGAGGCGTGCGAGGCGGTGGTGCAGGAGATCGAGGCGGCGCACGGCGCCGGCCGGGCGATCGCGGTCGCGGCGTCGATCTCCTCGAAGCCCGACCTCGAGCGGCTCGTCGCGACGACGCAGGAGAAGCTCGGGCCGATCGACATCCTCGTCTGCAACGCGGCCTCGAACCCGTACTACGGCCCGCTCGGCGGCATCTCGGACGAGCAGTTCCGCAAGATCCTCGACAACAATATCGTCTCGAACCACTGGCTGGTGCAGCTCGCGGCGCCGGGCATGATCGAGCGCAAGGACGGGGCGATCATCATCGTCTCGTCGATCGGCGGCCTGGTGGGCTCGCCGGTGATCGGCGCCTACAACATCTCGAAGGCGGCCGACATGCAGCTCGCGCGCAACCTCGCCGTGGAGCACGGCCGCCACGGCCTGCGCATCAACTGCATCGCGCCGGGCCTCATCAAGACCGACTTCGCCAAGGCGCTGTGGGAGAACCCGGAGCGCCTCAAGGCCGTCGAGGCGCAGACGCCGCTGCGCCGCATCGGCGAGCCCGACGACATCGCCGGCGCCGCAGTGTTTCTGGCTTCCGACGCGGGACGCTTCATGACCGGCCAGACGATCGTCGTCGACGGCGGCGTGACGATCACCGGCGCGGTGGTGGGGTAGACCGAACCTCCCGTCTCCCACGTGAGGGAGACGGGACGCGCCCGCCTCAGAACCACTCCGCCTTCATGTCCAGCGTCGTGCGGTCGAGCGCACCCAGCGTCGCGAGCTGCGGAAAGATCTTCGGCAGCTCCCAGCGGAAGAAGTAGCGGCAGGCCTGCCGCTTGCCCTCGGCGAACGCGTCTTCGCGAGAGCCGAGCGCGAGAAGCTGCTCGAGCCACACCCAGGCGATCGCCATGTGCCCGAAGGCCTCCATGTAGGCGGAGGCGTTGGCGAGCGTGACGGACAGGTCGCCCGCGCCGTAGAGCTTGCGCGTCGTCTCGCCGACGGCGTCGAGCGCGGCGGCAAGATCGCGCGCGTGCCCTGCCGCCTCGCCCCCCGCGGCCTCGCCCGCCCTCACCGTCTTCGCGATGCGCGCGGAAAAAAGCTCGAGCGCGGCGCCGCCGTTCTGCGTCACCTTGCGCCCCAGCAGGTCGAGCGCCTGGATGCCGTGCGTGCCCTCGTGGATGGGGTTCAGGCGATTGTCGCGGTAGAGCTGCTCGACGTCGTAGTCGCGCGTGTAGCCGTAGCCGCCGTGCACCTGGATCGCGAGATCGTTGGCGGCGAGGCACCATTGCGAGGGCCAGCTCTTGGCGATCGGGGTGAGCAGGTCGAGCAGCGCCTGCGCATCGCGCTTGCCGGCGGCGTCGCCGGTGCGCTCCTCGTCGACGAGCCGCGCGCAATAGAGCGCGAAGGCGAGCGCGCCCTCGACGTAGCTCTTCGAGGCCAAGAGCATGCGGCGCACGTCGGGATGCTCGATGATCGCGCAGGGCTTGGTGGTCTGGTCCCGCACGCCGAGCGGGCGGCCCTGCGGCCGCTCCTTGGCGTAGGCGAGCGCGCGCAGGTAGCCGGTGTAGCCGAGCGCGACGGCGCCGAGGCCGACGCCGATGCGCGCCTCGTTCATCATGAAGAACATGGCGGGCAGGCCGCCGTGCACCTCGCCGACGAGCCAGCCGACGGCGCCCGGCTTGCCGCCCGGCGTGTGCGCGCCCTCGCCGAAGTTGAGCAGCGTGTTGGTCGTGCCGCGATAGCCCATCTTGTGATTGAGGCCGGCCAGCACGACGTCGTTGCGCGCGCCGACCGCGCCGTCGTCGCCGACGAGGTGCTTCGGCACGAGGAACAGCGAGATGCCGCGCGAGCCCGGCGGCCCGCCGGGGATCTTCGCCAGCACCATGTGGACGATCGTCTCGGAGAGCTCGTGCTCGCCGCCGGAGATCCACATCTTGGTGCCGAAGAGGCGGTAGCTGCCGTCCTCCTGCGGCTCGGCGCGGGTGGTGATGTCGGCGAGCGAGGAGCCGGCCTGCGGCTCGGAGAGGCACATGGTGCCGAAAAAGCGGCCCTCGCGCATCGGCTTGAGGAAGCGCGCGATCAGCTCGGGCGAGCCGTGCTTGCGCAGAAGGTTCGAGGCGGCGGTCGTCAGCATCGGGTAGCTCGCCGTGCCGACGTTGGCGGCCTTGAAGAAGGCGAAGGCGGCGCTGCCGACGGCGCAGGGCAGCTGCATGCCGCCGTCCGCGGCATCGGCCTGCGCAGCGAGCAGGCCCGCCTCGCTGTAGTGCTTCAGCGCGGCGCCGACCTCTGGGATCATCACCACCTTGCCGTTCTCGAAGCGCGGCTCGTTGGCGTCGGCCTTCTTGTTGTGCGGCAGGAAGTGCTCGGTGGCGATCGCCTCGGCGAGGTCGAGCGTCGCATCGAAGGTTTCGCGTGAATGATCGGTGTAGCGCTCGCGCGCCGTGAGCTCCTCGATCTTGAGCCAGTCGTAGAGCAGGAAGTCGAGGTCGGCGCGCGACAGTAGGATGGACATCACACTTTCTCGCGCGGGAGGTCGATGACGGCGATGGTGCAGCGGGAGATGCAGACGGCCTTGCCCGCCTCGTCCTCGATGCGCACCTCCCACACCATCGTGGTGCGGCCGATGTGCAGCGGACGCGCGGTGCCGGTGACGAAGCCGTCGGTCACGCCGCGCAGGTGGTTGGCGTTGATCTCGAGCCCGACGATCGTCTTCTGGCTGCGGTCGACGACGAAGACCGAAGCGACCGAGGCCAGCGTCTCCGCCAGCGCCACCGAGGCGCCGCCGTGCAGCCGGCCGAAGGGCTGGCGGGTGCGCTCGTCGACGGGCATGCGGCCCTTCAGCCAGTCCGGCCCGGCCTCGGTCAGCTCGATGCCGAGGTGCTTCTGCAGGCCGGGCGCCTCGTATTCATGGCCGAGCGGCGATTGGTCGAACCAGATCGATTTGGTCATCTCTCTCCCTCCCTCGTGGCCTGCCGATGCCGGCCATCCGCGCGGCGCCGCACCAGCTTAGGCCCTGCGCGCCAAAAATGTCCCGGCGAAAAATGGCCGGGACGAGCCCGGCCATGACGACGGGATGGTTGGTCCCCCTACAGCTTGCCCGCGTCCGGGTGCACCTCCACCAGGAGCTTGCCGGTGTTGCCGCCGGTGTAGAGCAGGCCGAGGTAGTCGATCGCGTTCTCGAGCCCCTTGCGCACGTCCTGGCGCGTCTTGATCCTGCCCTCGGCGATCCACCCGCCCAGCTCGCGGAACATCTCGTCGTAGTGCTTGATGAAGTCGAAGATGATGAAGCCCTGCACGGTGAGGCGCTGCATCAGGATCAGCGGCCAGGTGCGCGGGCCCGGCGCCGGCTTCTCGTTGTTGTAGCCGGAGATCATGCCGCAGAGCGGCATGCGGCCGAAGAGGTTCATGCGGCTCATCACCGCCTCCATGATCGGGCCGCCGACCTGCTCGAAGTTGATGTCCACGCCCTTCGGCGCCAGCGCGTCGAGCTGCTTGCCGACGTCCTCGTTCTTGTAGTCGATCGCCGCGTCGAACCCGAGCTCCTCGGTGAGATAGCGGCACTTCTCCGGGCCGCCGGCGATGCCGATGACATGCAGGCCCTTGATCTTGCCGATCTGGCCGACGATCTGCCCGACGCCGCCGGAGGCCGCCGAAACGACCAGCGTCTCGCCTTCCTTCGGCTTGCCGACGTGCAGCAGGCCGAAATAGGCCGTAGGGCCAACGAGGCCGAAGATGCCGTAGCCGACCGAGAGCGGCAGGCCCGCCGGCAGCTCGGCCTTGGTGAAGTTCGAGCCGTCGGTGACGATGTAGTCGGCGAACTCGCCGAGCCCGAAGTAGACGTCGCCTTCCTTCACGCCCGGCTTCTTGCTCGCCACGACGCGGCCGGCGACGCCGCCGCGCATCGGCGCATCGAGCGGCACCGGCGGCATGTACTGCCGCATGTCGCTCATCCAGATGCGGTTCGTCGGATCGAGCGAGAGGTACAGCACCTCGAGCAGGAACTGGCCGTCCTTCAGCTCGGGGAGCGCCTCGCGCTCGTAGGTGAGGTCGCCCTCCTTGATGTCGCCGACCGGGCGCTTGCGCAGGCGCCAGACGTTACGGTGCGTTGTCATCGGTTGCTCCTATCGCTTCCATCGGAAGAGGGTGTCTCATGCGGCCGAGATGCCCCCGTCGACCTTGAACTCGCTGCCCGTCACGAAGGCGCTCTCGTCGCTGGCGAGGTAGAGCACGCAGTAGGCGACGTCGTCGGGCTTGCCGAGGCGCTTCATCGGGATGTGCTTCGTCAGCTTGCGCGTCGCCTCCGCCTCGCCGTGCTTGTCGAAGTAGGGCTGCACGATCGCGGTGCGGACGAAGCCCGGGTGCACCGAGTTGCAGCGGATGTCGAGGCCCTGCTGCGCGCAGTCGAGCGCCACCGACTTCGTCAGCATCATCACGCCGGCCTTCGACGTGTTGTAGGCGGCGTACTGCCCGTCGGCGACGATGCCGGCGATCGACGAAATGTTGACGATCGACGCCGGCTGGCTCTCGCGCAGGTAGCGCAGCGCGTGCTTGCACCCGAGAAAGACGCTGTCGAGGTTGATCGCCATCACGCGATGCCATTCCTCGAGCGCGATCTGCTCGACGCGCGCCTGCACGCCGATGCCGGCGTTGTTGACCAGGATGGAGAGGCCGCCGAGCGCCTGGTTCGCGGCCGCGAGCGTTTCCTCCCACTGCGCCTCGTCGCGCACGTCGTGCGTCGCGGCAAACGCCGTGCCGGCGCCGTGCTCGGCGTCGATCGCGCGGGCGACGGCGCCGACGGTTTCGGCATCGATGTCGGTGAGGAAGACCTTTGCGCCGTGCGCAGCGAGCAGGCGCGCCGTAGCTTCGCCCAGGCCGCGCGCGGCGCCGGTGATGAAAGCCTTCTTGCCCGCGACGCGGGGACCGGGGACGAGCGTGGGCATGGCTTTTACCTGTAGGTGATCAGCGCGGGATCGCCCGTGCGGTCGAGGTGGGGATGAGCGTTGTAGGTAGCAAGCGTCACAAGGCCGTCGGACGCGGAAAAGCGCAGCCGCGTGATGCCGGCGTTGACGAGCGGCCAGTTCAGGTCGAAGGCGCGCGCGTCCGGCACGCCGGTGAGCGTCTGCACCGCCGCGGTGATCGGGCCGCCCGAGGTGAAGGCGATCACCGTGCGCGCATCGAGCTTGGCGAGCTGCCGCACGGCGCCCCCGACCCGGGCGCGGAAGGCCGGCCAGCTCTCGGCATAGTCGGCATCTTGCTCGCCGCCGGTCCAGCGGGCGATGGCCTTCACGTACATGGCGTGGAAGGCGCGGCGCGGATTCGGCTGCGCGGCGAACTCCGCGTGCATCGCCGCGCTGTCGGCGTAGCGCGGCTCGTAGAGTGCGACGACCGAGTCGTGATCGTATTCTCCCAAACCATCGAGCTGCAGGAACGCTTCCGGCGCCGGGCCGCCGCACACGGCGACGCAGAGCCTGGCGGTGTCGACCTGGCGGCGCTGCGGGCCGCTCGCGACGACGTCGGGCACGACGCCGCAGGCGGCGAGCCACTCGCCGAGCAGGCGCGACTGGCGCTCGCCGAGGGCCGAGAGCTTGTCGTAGTCCGCGGCGCCGAAGCTCGCCTGCCCGTGCCGCACGAGGTAGAGGTCGGCCATCAGGTCGCTCCGCAGCCGTCATGCCGAAGCGGCGATAGGCCCAGGACCCGGGCCATCGTGAAGTTCGTCCGCATCGCCATCCCTCAAAGCTTCGAGCGCGCGATCAGCGCCTGGCAGCGCCGGCCGAGCTCGTTCGCCGCCTCGCCGTAGTCGGCGAAGCGCGGGTTGGTCGTCTGCTTCAGGTAATAGCGGCGGTAGATCTGCTGGATGATGACCGCGAGGCGGAACAGGCCGAAGACCTCGTAGAAGTCGAAGCTCTCGACGCTCCAGCCGGTCTTCTCGCCGTAGTAGGCGATCACCTCGGCGCGGGTGAGCATGCCCGGCGCATGCGTCGGCTGGCGCCGGCGCGCGACCACCTCGGGCGGGTCGGTCGGCTCGACCCAGTAGGAGATCAGGCCGCCGAGGTCCATCAGCGGATCGCCGAGCGTCGCCATCTCCCAGTCGAGCACGCCGATGACGCGCAGCGGGTCCTCGGCATCGAGCACGACGTTGTCGAAGCGGTAGTCGTTGTGGATGAGGCGGATCGCCACCTCGCCCTCGGGCATGGTGCGGGCGAGCCACGCGAGCACGTCGGGGATCGGCGCGACATCGTCGGTCAGCGCCTGCTGCCAGCGGCCGGACCAGCCCTCGACCTGGCGCTTCACGTAGCCCGCCCCCTTGGCGAGCCCCTCGAGGCCGGCGCTGGCCGGATCGACGAGATGCAGCTCGATCAGCCGGTCCAGCACCGCGAGGCAGAGCTTGCGCGTCGTCGCCGCGTCGAGCCCGAGCTCTTCAGGCACGTCGCGGCGCAGGATGATGCCGACGAGCCGCTCCATCACGTAGAAGTCGCAGCCCATGATGGCGTGGTCCTCGCCCAGCGCGACGATGTCCGGCACGTAGGGGTAGACGGGCTTCAGCGCCGCCATGATGCGCGCCTCGCGCAGCACGTCGTGCGCCGACTTCGCCTTGTGCCCGGCGGGCGGGCGGCGGAGGATCAGGTCGCGACCGGGGTAGCGCAGGAGATAGGTGAGGTTCGAGGCGCCGCCGGGATACTGCCGGACCTCCGGCAAGCCCGCCAGCCCAGCGACACGCTCTTTCAAAAACGCGTCGACCGCCGCGACGTCGAAGGCGTCCTCGGCGCGCAGCGCGACGGCCTGGTCGATCAGCGATTCACCCCCCACGACGCGTGCTCCCCATGGCAGTTTCCCGGTCTCTGTCCTTCGGCCGGCCCGGCCGGCGGCCGCCGCACCATAGGGCCAGCGCGTGCCGGACGGGAGCCGATTTTTCCATACCGTTAGTATGAAAACGCCCCCGATCGCGGCCCGGCGCCTCGTCTTTTCGGCCCGCCCGCGTTATGTCGCCGACAGAAGCCGCCGCCGCCCGCCGCAGGAGTGAGCCATGACCTCAGGCAAGATCGACACGAAAGCCTTCGACTGGACCGACCCGCTCGATTTCACCGCCCGCCTCACCGAGGAGGAGCGGATGATCTCCGAGTCCGCGAGGTCCTACGCGCGCGAGAAGCTGCTGCCGCGGATCGTCACGGCGTTCGCGGAGGAAAAGTTCGATCGCGATGTCATCTCGGAGATGGGCGAGCTCGGCCTCCTCGGCATCACACTGCCGGAGGAGTACGGCGGCTCGGATGCCGGCCATGTCGCCTACGGGCTCGTGACCCGCGAGATCGAGGCGGTCGACTCCGGCTACCGCTCGGCGATGAGCGTGCAGTCCTCGCTCGCCATGTACCCGATCTACGCCTTCGGCACGGACGCGCAGAAGAAGAAGTTCCTGCCGAAGATGGCGAGGGGCGAGCTCGTCGGCTGCTTCGGCCTCACCGAGGCCGAGGGCGGCTCCGACCCCGCCTCGATGCGCACCAAGGCCGAGAAGGTCGACGGCGGCTACGTGCTCAACGGCGCCAAGTACTGGATCTCCAACTCGCCGGTCGCCGACCTCGCGATCGTCTGGGCCAAGCTCGACGGCGACATCAACGGCTTCATCGTCGAGCGCGGCGCGAAGGGCTTCACCACCGACAAGATCGGCGACAAGCTCTCGCTGCGCGCGTCGATCACCGGCGACATCGGGCTCTCCGACACCTTCGTGCCGGAGGAGAACCGCCTGCCGGGCGTGCGCGGCCTGCGCGGCCCGTTCTCCTGCCTCAACAAGGCGCGCTACGGCATCGCCTGGGGCGCGCTCGGCGCGGCCGAGTTCTGCTTCCGCGCCACGCGCGACTACGTGATGGAGCGCAAGCTGTTCGGCAGCCCGCTCGGCGGCCGCCAGCTCGTGCAGAAGAAGCTCGCCGAGATGATGACCGACATCGCGCTCGGCTACGAAGGCGCGCTGGCCCTCGGCCGCCGCCTCGACCACGGCGACTTCGTGCCCGAGGCGATCTCGATGATGAAGCGCTCGAACTGCGCCACCGCATTGCGCGTCGCCCGCGAGGCCCGCGACATGCACGGCGGCGCCGGCATCACCGGCGCGCTGCACGTGATGCGCCACGTGATGAACCTCGAGACGGTGAACACGTACGAGGGCGCCAGCGACGTGCACGCGCTGATCCTGGGCCGCGCGATCACGGGGATCTCGGCGTTCTGAAGCGGCGATGATCCTCGCCCGCATGTCGGGGGAGGATCACCGGCGCTCCGTCAACCTTTTGTGTCGGGATCGATGCTGGCTTTAAAGCTCGCGAAATCGAGCGCGAGGCTCGCGGCGAGCCGTCCCGCGGCTTCGATCGTCGGCCCGATCCTGCTCACGTCGAACGCACCGTACGAGCGCGTCGCTCTGTTTCTGAAGCGACGCGTTTCGTCGAGATCGTCAGCCACCTCCGGGCTCAATATGGCCGGTCGGCTTCCCTGCCCTTCGATCGCCTTGGCGGCCCGCGAGATCAGCTTCTGGTGCCAGTCCTCGCCGATCGGCCGCTCCTCGCCCATCATGGCAAGGAGCCGGGTCAGCGCCATTTCTGCCGACGTGTGCGCCGACTGAAGCGCATGCATGAGCGCCATCCCATTGCGATAACCGGCCAGCCCGTCCTCATCGAAGCCACCCGCGGCATGCAGGGCGACAGCGCTGGCAAAATGGCGTGAGGCGGCGGCGACGTCCTCGTCGATGTCGACCCAGCGGGCGTCGCTCACGGCAGCACGACCCCGTCGCGCCGGACGCGCAGCATCAGGCTCTCGGAGACCTCGGCGGCGAGGTGCACGTCGGGCTTGAGCCCGTGCTCGCGCAGGATCGTCTCCGCCGCATCTCGAGCATCGCGTGCAAGATTGGTTGGGAAGTCGACCATCACGTCGCAGTCGCTGTCGAAATGGATGTCGCCGCGGGCGAACGACCCGAAGATCACGAAGCGGCCGCCGCGCGTCGCCGCATAGGCGGCAAGCGACCTCGTTGCCGACTCGAAGCCGGCCTTCAGCCGCGCGATCGCGCGCGACTTCCGCTCTGCCAGGGTGACGACCATGGGCTCACGCTAGGCGTCTGCCGCGCGGCGGGCAAGGACCGGCTCGCCGACGAGCATGCCGTCCTGAAAAGCCGATGTCGGCGAGCGCCGACTTTGGTCCTCCTCGGAGATAGCGCTCTCCGACATTGGCCCCGTTCGGCGTCGGCGCGCGCCGACTTTGGCAAGCCTGGGTGACGGCGCTCGCCGACTTTCACGCAAGCCGACTGTCGGATCGTCGCCACTGGACACTCTAACATCGGACCGGTTATATTACCTCATGTTCGGCCGGGGCTGCAAAGGCCTACAGCACCGGCACGCCGCAGGCCTTGGCTTTGTGCTCGGGCTCGATGTGGATGTTGATGATCGCCTGGCCGACCTTTTCGCGCACGGCGGATTCGATGCGGTCGCAGATCTCGTGGGCGTCCTCGACGATCATGCGGGCGGGGACGACGAGGTGGAACTCGACGAAGGTCATGTTGCCGACGGTGCGCATGCGCACGTCGTGCGCCTCGATCGCGCCGTCCGCGGAGGACGAGATCACCCGGCGCATCTCGGCGAGCGCGGCGGGATCGGCGATCTCGTCCATCAGCGCGCCGACCGAGCCGCGCAGGATGCCCCAGCCCGACCACAGGATGTTGAGCGCGACGAGCCCGGCGACGGCGGGGTCGATGCGCAGGATGCCGGTGAGCGGCACTAGCGCGAAGCCGGCGATGACGCCGATCGTCGTGGTGACGTCGGTCATGATGTGGCGGCCGCCCGCCGACAGCGCCGGCGACTTCCACGCCCTGCCGAGGCGGATGAGGACGAGCGCCCAGGCGAAGTTGAGGGCGCCGGCGCCGGCGTTGAACGCGATGCCGAGCAGGGGCGTGTCCGGCGCCTTCGGGTTCAGCCAGCCGAGATAGGCGTCGCGCAGGATCGCGAAGGCGGTGGCGAGGATCAGCGCGCCCTCGACGACGGCGCTGACGTACTCCGCCTTCTGGTGGCCGTAGGGGTGGTTGGCGTCGGCGGGCTGCTCGGCGAACCACAGCGCGAACAGCGCGGCCGCCGCCGAGACGACGTTGATCACCGTCTCGAGCGCGTCCGAGTAGAGCGCGAGGCTGTTCGTCAGGACGTAGGCATAGGCCTTCAGCGCCAGCACGACGATGCTGACGACGAGCGTCCCCCAGCCGAGCTTGATCGATGGGCTCATGAGCTCCCGTCCGGCTTTCCCTGGGGCAGCGAATTCGCCGCGACGTTTAAGCCGGCCCGCCGCGCTTTTCCAGCCGCGCGCTGCCCCCGCGACCGGACAATTCACGGCTGGCCTTGACGACACATAGCCCGATGGTTATGAATAAACTCATAGCTAAGAGGTTATATATCCGGCATGGGAACCGCGCCCGACAATATCTTCCGCAGCCTGGCCGATCCGACGCGGCGGACGCTGTTCGAATGTCTCTGCCGCGAGGGCGAGCTGACGGTGGGCGCTCTCACCGCCCGCGCCGGGGTCTCGCAGCCGGCGGTCTCCAAGCATCTCCGCCTGCTCAAGCAGGCCGGGTTGGTGCGCGACCGCAGCCAGGGCCGCCAGACCCACGTCAGCGCGCGCCCGGAGGCGCTGGCGCCGCTGACCGACTGGACGCGGCAGATGACCGGCTTCTGGGAAAGCCGCCTCGACGCGCTCGAAAGCGTGCTGACGCGCATGGATCAATGAACGACACCTGCGAAAGGCCACAGACCATGAGCGAGCCAGCGACGCGCACCGTCCTCGTCGAACGCGACCTTCCCTTCCCGACCGAGAAGGTGTGGCGGGCGCTGACCCAGCCGCATCTTCTCGAGGAATGGCTGATGAAGACCGACTTCGCGCCGGTGAAGGATCACGCCTTCCAGTTCCACGGCGACTGGGGCGCCGTCGACTGCCGCGTGCTCGAGATCGAGCCGCAGAGGAGCCTCTCCTACACCTGGGCCGCGATGGGGCTCGAGAGCATCGTCACCTGGACGCTGACGCCGACGGCCACCGGGACGCGCCTGCGCCTGGAGCAGACCGGCTTCCGGCCGGACCAGGAGCAGGCCTACCGCGGCGCGCAGCAGGGCTGGACGCACCGCTTCCTGCCGAAGCTCGAGGACGTCCTGGCGCAGGAGGGCTGAGGCGCGCGCCTCAGAACTTCGAAAAGTCGGGCTTGCGGCGCTCGGCGAAGGCGGTGAAGGCCTCGCGCGCCTCGGGGCTGGCGAGCCGGCCCGCGAAGGCCTCGCCCTCCCTGGCGATCTGCGCCTGCAGCCGCGCGCGATCGCGCATCAGCGCCTTCGTCGCGACGACGGCGCCGGGCGGCCGCGCGGCCAGCGCCTGCGCCGCGGCCTGGGCGGTCGCCTGCAGCTCGTCGCCCTTCACCACGCGATTGGCGAGGCCCCAGGCCAACGCCCTCGCCGCATCCACCCTCTCGCCGAGCGCGAACATCGAAAAGGCGCGGGCGTAGCCGATCCGCTCCTGCAGGAGCAGGCTCGAGGCCGCCTCCGGCACCAGCGCGAGATCGACGAACGGGGTCGAGAGCAGCGCCGTCTCGGCGAGGAAGACGAGATCGCAGTGCAGGAGCATCGTCGTGCCGATGCCGACGGCGAGTCCCGGCACCGCGGCGACGACCGGCTTCTCGAAGGTCGCCAGCACGTCGAGCACGCGGTGCACGTGGCGATCGAGCTGCTTGAGGTCGCCCGAGGCGACCCGCGCGAAGTCGCCGAGGTCGTTGCCGGCGGTGAACGTGTCGCCGGCGCCGGTGATCACCACGCAGCGGACGGCGTCGTCGGTGCGCGCGGCGCCGAGCGCATCGGCGAGCTGGCCGTACATGTCGTTGGTCAGCGCGTTTTTCTTCTCGGGCCTGTCGATGGTGAGCGTCAGGACCTTGCCGTCATGCGCTCGCGCGATCTGCGCCATGGCGTTGCTCCTCCTTCAGTCGGCCTCGTCTCAAAGGCCCGTCTTGTCGACCTCGGCCCCGTCAGGCCGGCTTGAACACGCCGACGAGGCAGGGTCGCACGAACAGCTCGACGACGTTCTCCTCCCCGGCATCGTGCACCCAGTGGCGCAGCTCGGCGGCGGCGTTGATCAGGCCGGTGACGAGCTGCGCGGCGATCATCGGATCGACCGGCCGGATCGAGCCGTCGGCGATGCCGTCGACGATGATGCCGGCGGTGCGCTGCGACAGCCGATCGAAGTCGCGCAGCAGCTTCGGGCGCATCGCCTCCGGCATAGCGGAGAGCGCGGAATAGCGCAGCAGCGGGCCGTGCGACGAGAGCTGGTGGCGCACCAGCGCCGCGGTCACCGTCGAGAGCCGCGCCCAGCCCGTGCCGCTCGAGGGCGGCGCGTCGCGATGGGCGGCGCGGATCACCTCGAAGGTGCGGTCGAAGCACTGCGCGACGAGATCGTCCTTGTTCTCGTTGTGATGGTAGAACGAGCCCTTGGTCACGCTGAGCTTGGCCGAGATGCGGTCGACCGAGGCGCCGCGATAGCCGTGCTCGTTGACGAGCTCGGTTGCGGCGCGAAGGAAGGCCTCGCGCGACACCTCGGTGGAGAGATGCGGCTCCGGCGGCTCGCGGGCGATCACCGCCCAGTCGGCGCCGGGGCCGGCGAGGCCGTTGATGAGCACGTCGACGAGCCGCTCGCCGGCGCGGCTGTAGTCCTCGGGCTCGAAGCGCGCCAGCCACTCCTTGGCCCAGAGGAAGGCCGAGAAGACGAGGTGCGCGCGGGCGTTCTGCGCGAGCCGCGACAGCGCCGGGCCGGACGGGTCCGTGAACCAGCGGCGGAAGCGGCGGAACACGTCGCTGAAGGCGCTCGCCGCGCCATCCGCGCCGCTGCCGGCGATCGCGCGCAGGTCCCAGAAGTTGATCAGCGCCGGACGCCGCTCGTCGGAAATGTCGGCCTGCAGCGCGAAATAGAGCGCGGTGAAGCGGGCGAGCCGCTCCGGCGGGCTCGGCGCCAGCTCGGCCTCGGCGAGCAGCTCGTCGAGCGCGGCCGTCGCCCGCAGAAGGCAGGCGGAGGCGAGGTCTTCCTTCTTGCGGTAGTAGTAGGTGATCGACGTCGTGGTGAGCCCGACGGCCTGCGCGACGTCGGCGATCGTCGTGCCGTTCAGCCCGCGCGCGTTGAAGAGCGCAGCGGCCGCTTCGAGAATCGCCTCCCGCTTGCGCTCGTAGCGCGTCGTCTGGACCGGAGCGGAAGCGAGCGGGGCTGAAGCGGCCATGACCTTCGAAAGGATGGAATGCTCCACCTATACACGCGCGCACCGCGGAGGCGAGACGGAATCTTTCGTCGGGCTCTGCCGTTCGTCGAGGCGTCGAACCCTTGATTCGAACGTGCCGTATGGTGCAATCGCCCTATCTCACGGGCACGATCCCAAATTTCAGGACAGGCGAGATGGTCGAAGCTGCGAAGGTGGTCCAGGCGTCGCGAGATGGGGATATCGCCATCGTCACGCTCAATTCACCGCCGGTGAACGCGCTGTCGCATGCGTTGCGCTCGCAGGCGATCGAGGCGGTGAAGGCGGCCGAGGCTGACCCGGCCGTGAAGGCGATCGTCATGATCGGCGCCGGCCGCGGCTTCTCCGGCGGCGCCGACATCACCGAGTTCGGCAAGCCGCCGCAGTCGCCCTCGCTGCACGACCTCATCGACACGATCGAGAACGCCTCGAAGCCCATCGTCGCCGCGCTGCACGGCTCGACCCTCGGCGGCGGCTTCGAGACCGCGCTCGGCTGCCACTACCGCGTCGCCGTGCCCTCGGCGAAGGTCGGCCTGCCGGAGGTCAAGCTCGGCCTGCTGCCGGGCGCCGGCGGCACGCAGCGCCTGCCGCGCCTCGTCGGCGTCGAGGCCGCGCTCAACGCGATCACCTCGGGCACGCCGATCGGCGCCAAGGCGGCGCTGGCGCAGGGCGTCCTCGACGAGATCGTCGACGAGAAGGACCTGCTCGGCGGCGCCGTCGCCTTCGCCAAGCGGCTCGTCGCCGACGGGGCCAAGCTGCGCAAGGTCCGCGATCTCGACGACAAGGTCGCCGAGGCGCGCGGCAAGCCGCAGGTGTTCGACGATTTCGCCAAGGCCAACGCCCGCAAGTTCCGCGGCTTCGAGGCGCCGCTGAAGTGCATCGAGGCGGTGCGCGGCGCGGTCGACCTGCCCTTCGACGAGGGCATGCAGAACGAGCGCAAGCTGTTCATGGAGCTGATGCAGGGCGCGCAGTCGATCGCCCAGCGCCATGCCTTCTTCGCCGAGCGCCAGGCCAACAAGGTGCCCGACGTGCCGGAGACGACCGAGACGCTGCCGATCAAGAAGGTCGGCATCATCGGCGCCGGCACGATGGGCGGCGGCATCGCGATGAACTTCCTCAACGCCGGCATCCCGGTCACGATGGTCGAGATGAAGGCCGAGGCGCTGGAGCGCGGCCAGAAGATCATCCGCAAGAACTACGAGGCGACCGCGAAGAAGGGGCGCCTGAAGCCGGAGGACGTCGAGACCCGCATGGGCCTGCTCACCGGCGTGCTCGAGCTGGAGAAACTGGCCGATTGCGACCTCATCATCGAGGCCGTGTTCGAGCTTATGGAGGTGAAGAAGGAGATCTTCACCAAGCTCGACTCCATCGCCAAGCAGGGCGCGATCCTCGCGTCGAACACCTCGTATCTCGACATCGACGAGATCGCCTCGGTGACGAAGCGGCCCGAGCACGTGCTTGGCCTGCACTTCTTCTCGCCGGCCAACGTGATGCGGCTGCTCGAAATCGTGCGCGGCAAGAAGACCGCAAAGCCGGTCATCGCGACCGCGATGGCGCTCGCCAAGACGATCGGCAAGGTCGGCGTGCTCGTCGGCGTCAGCCACGGCTTCGTCGGCAATCGCATGCTGGAGCAGCGCCAGCGCGAGGCCAACAAGCTGATCCTCGAAGGCGCGATGCCGTGGGACGTCGACCGCGTGCTCTACGATTTCGGCATGCCGATGGGCCCGTTCGCGATGGGCGATCTCGCCGGCCTCGACCTCGGCTGGGTGAAAGAAAAGTCGTCCTCCTCGACGATCCGCGAGATGCTCTGCGAGATGGACCGCCGCGGCCAGAAGAACGGCAAGGGCTTCTACGACTACGACGAGAACCGCAAGGCGACGCCGTCGCCCGAGGTCGAGAAGGTCATCCTCGACTTCGCGAAGAAGCAGGGCATCGAGCGCCGCAAGATCTCGGACGACGAGATCCTGGAGCGCTGCATCTACCCGATGATCAACGAGGGCGCGAAGATCCTCGAGGAGGGCATCGCGCTGCGCGCCTCCGACATCGACGTCGTCTGGCTCAACGGCTACGGCTGGCCGGTCTATCGCGGCGGCCCGATGCACTACGCCGAGTCCGTCGGCCTGCCGAAGGTGCTCGATCGTTTGAAGGCCTACGAGGCCGAGCACGGCGAGGCGTTCAAGCCGGCAGCGCTCCTCGAGCGGCTGGTGGCGGAGAAGAAGAGCTTCAAGGACGCGTGAGATGACGAGTCGAGACATCACCGTCTTTGCGAGGAGCAAGGCGACGAAGCAATCCAGAGCCGCGCGCTTGCCCCTGGGTTGCTTCGCTGCGCTCGCAATGACGGAGAGGTAGGAGATCATGACCGCCTTCCCCGCCATGCCGCTCGCCCAGGCGCACGCGATGCTGACCGCGCCGGGCCAGATGTTCGAGATGGAGACCGTCACCGTGCGCGGCCGCCCGGTCCGTGCGTGGAAAAACGGTCCGAAGCGCCTCGTCGACCTGTGGGCCGCGGCGGCGCCGTTCGGCGCGCGCGTCTTCACCGTCTACGAGGACGAGCGAGTCACCTACGCCGCGTGGCGGCGCGCGGTTTTCGCCTTCGCGAAGGCGCTGCTCGCGCACGGCGTGAAGAAGGGCGATCGCGTCGCCATCGCGATGCGCAACCAGAGCGAATGGCCCGTCGTCTTCTACGGCGCGGCGCTCGCCGGCGCCGTCGCGACGCCGCTCAACGCGTGGTGGACGGGCAGCGAGCTGGCCTTCGCGATCCGCGACTGCGGCGCGCGGGTGCTCGTCGCCGACGAGGAGCGCTTCGAGCGGCTGCAGGACACGCTCGTCGAGCTCGATCTCTCGACCTGCATCGTCTCGCGCCTCGAGGGTCCCGGGCCCGCGGGCGTGACCACGCTCGAAAGCCTCATCGGCGCGCCCGCGGCCTGGGCCGACCTGCCCGAGGCCGGCGCGCAGCCGGTCGACATCGCGCCGGAGGACGACGCGACGATCTTCTACACCTCGGGCACGTCCGGGAAGCCGAAGGGCGCGCTCGCCAGCCACCGCGCCGTGACGACGCCGGTGATGGCGCAGCTGCTCTCGCAGGTCCGCGCCTTTCTGCGCCGCGGCGAGGCCCCGCCGGCGCCGGACCCGAGCGCGCCGCAGAAGGTCGGGCTCCTCGCCATCCCGCTCTTCCACGTCACCGGCTGCTTCTCGTCGATGAACACGACGATGGCGATGGGCAACCGCCTCGTCATCCTCGGCAAGTGGGACACCGAGCGCGCGTTGCAGCTGATCGAGCAGGAGGGCGTCACGCTGGCGGGCGGCGTGCCGACCATCGCCTGGCAGCTCATCGAGCACCCCGCGCGCGAAAAGTACGATTGCTCGACGATCGACCAGATGGCCTACGGCGGCGCGCCGGCCGCCGCCGAGCTCGTGAAGCGCATCAAGCAGGCGTTCCCGAACTGCGCGCCCGGCACCGGCTGGGGCATGACCGAGACCTGCGCGACCTTCACGCACCACATCGGCGAGGACTACGAGCACCGTCCCGAAAGCTGCGGGCCGGCGACGCCGGTCGGCGACCTCAAGGTCGTCGACGAGGCCGGCAACGCGCTGCCGCCGGGCGAGGTCGGCGAGCTGATGGTCTACGGCCCGCACGTGGTCGAGGGCTACTGGCATCGGCCCGAGGAGAATGCCGAGACCTTCGTCGACGGGTGGATGCGCACCGGCGATCTCGCCAGGATCGACGAGGAAGGCTTCTGCTTCATCGTCGACCGCGCCAAGGACGTGATCATCCGCGGCGGCGAGAACATCTATCCGGCCGAGGTCGAGAGCGTGCTCTACGAGCATCCGGCGATCATGGATGCCGCGCTGGTGCCGATCCCGCATCCGCAGCTCGGCGAGGAGGCCGGCGCCATCGTGACGCTGAAGCCCGGCCGCAGCGCCACCGAGGACGAGCTGAAGGCGCATGTCGCCGCCCATCTCGCCAAGTTCAAGATTCCCGCGCGCGTGCTCACCCGCGACGAGCCGCTGCCGCGTAACGCCAACGGCAAGATCATGAAGCGCGAGCTGCGCGCGTTGTTCCTGCCCGCCACCACGGGAGATTCCCAATGAACCTCGACTTCTCGCCGGAAGAGGTCGCGTTCCGCGACGAGATCCGCACCTTCATCGCCGACAACTATCCGCCCGAGCTGCGCGCCAAGCAGGAGAGCGGGCGCGAGCTCGACCGCGAGGACTTCCTCTCCTGGCATCGCATCCTCGGCGCGCGCGGCTGGTCCGGGCCGGCCTGGCCGAAGGAATACGGCGGCCCCGGCTGGTCGCCGGGCCAGCGCTTCATCTTCGCCGAGGAGCTGGCCGCGGCCGGCACGGTGCCGATCCTGCCGTTCGGCATCGCCATGGTCGCGCCGGTGATCATGAAGTTCGGCACGCCCGAGCAGAAGGCCAAGTTCCTGCCGCCGATCCTGAAGGGCGAGACCTGGTGGTGCCAGGGCTATTCGGAGCCGGGCTCCGGCTCCGACCTTGCGTCCTTGTCGACGAAGGCCGTGCGCGACGGCGACCATTACATCGTCAACGGCCAGAAGACCTGGACGACGCTGGCGCAGTTCGCCGACTGGGGCTTCTTCCTGGTGCGCACGGACCCGACCGCGAAGAAGCAGGAGGGCATCTCCTTCCTGCTCATCGACATGAAGAGCCCCGGCGTCACGGTGCGCCCGATCATCACGCTCGACGGCGCGCACGAGGTCAACGAGGTCTGGCTCGAGGACGTTCGCGTCCCCGTCGAGAACCGCGTCTACAACGAGAACGAGGGCTGGACCTGCGCCAAGTTCCTGCTCGCGCACGAGCGCACCGGCATCGCCGGCGTGGCGCGCTCCAAGCGCGGGCTCGAGAAGCTGCGCGCCATCGCGGCCGATGAGCTGCAGGACGGCCGCCCGCTCGCCGAGGACCCGTTCTTCGCGCGTCGCGTCGCCGAGCTCGAGATCGACCTGATGGCGCTCGAGTTCACCGAGCTGCGCTCGCTGTCGCGCGAGGGCGCCGGCAAGGGGCCGGGGCCGGAATCCTCGCTGCTCAAGATCAAGGGCACCGAGGTGCAGCAGCGGGCGACCGAGCTGGTGCTCGAGGCCGCCGGCCAGTACGGCGCGCCGCATCTCGATCCCGACGAGACGCCCGGCGACAACGCGCTGCCGGTCGGGCCGAAGCACGCGCGCGGCGTCGCGGACACCTACTTCAACATGCGCAAGGCCTCGATCTACGGCGGCTCGAACGAGATCCAGCGCAACATCATCGCCAAGGCGGTCCTGGGATTGTAGCCCCGCGTCCTCCCTCGCTCGCGAGGGAGGAGCCGGCCCAGAGACCCTACGAAGCATCGGACACCAAACAAAATGGACTTCTCCTTCACCGACGAGCAGCGTCAGCTCCGCGAGACGCTCGCGCGCTTCCTCAGCCAGCGCTACGGCTTCGAGGCGCGCCAGAAGGTGCTGCGCTCGGAGTCGGGCTGGCGCCCCGAGATCTGGAAGGCGCTGGCGGAGGAGCTGGGCATCCTCGGCGTCGCGTTGCCGGAAGAGGTCGGCGGCTTCGGCGGCGGCCCCGTCGACAACATGATCGTCATGGAGGAGCTCGGCCGCGCGCTCGTCGTCGAGCCTTACCTCGAGACGGTGGTGATCGGCGCCGGCCTCCTGCGCCGCGCCGGCGGCGAGGCGGCGACCGCCCTCATCGAGCAGATCATCGGCGGCGAGGCGCTGCTCGCCTTCGCCTGGAGCGAGCCGGGCACCCGCACCGACGCCGCCGACGTGTCGACGACGGCGCGCAAGGATGGCGAAGGCTGGCGGCTCTCCGGCCGCAAGGCCGTCGTCACCGGCGCGCCGTGGGCGACGCATCTCCTCGTCACCGCGCGCACCGCGGGCGGCCAGCGCGACAAGGACGGCATCTCGCTGTTCCTCGTCGATCCGAAGGCGAGCGGCGTCGCGATGCGCGAGTACAAGACCGTCGACGGCCGTCGCGCCGCCGAGATCGCCTTCGACGACGTCACCGTCGGCGCCGAGGCGCTGCTCGGCAAGGAGGGGCGCGCGCTCCCCGACATCGAGGCCGTCCTGGACGAGGCGCGCGCGGCGCTCTGCGCCGAGGCGCTCGGCGTGATGAGCGAGCTGCAGCGCCAGACCGTCGACTACGTCGGCCAGCGCAAGCAGTTCGGCGTGCCGATCGGCAAGTTCCAGGTGCTGCAGCACCGGCTCGTCGACATGTTCATGGCCCAGGAGCAGTCGGTCTCGATGACCTACATGGCGACGCTGAAGCTCGCTGAGCCCGAGGCCGCGCGCATGAAGGCCGTCTCCGCCGCCAAGGCCTTCGTCGCGAAGTCCTGCCGCTTCGTCGGCCAGAACGCGGTGCAGACGCACGGCGGCATCGGGCTCACCAACGAGCTGGCGCTAAGCCACTACTTCAAGCGCGCCTCGATGATCGAGGGCGAGCTCGGCAGCTACGACTGGCACCTGGCGCGCTACCAGGCCCTGGCCTGAGCAACGGCGGCTCCCCTTACGTCATATCCCTGCCGGCTGTGCGCTCTTTACTTTATTCCCTAGTCTTAAAGTCTAGGGGCGCTTGACCGCTGCCGCGGACCTGCCACATTTGACGCGCGGCTCCCCCGGAGCAGGGACATGAACTGGCGGTTACCGACGAAGGACGAGGCACCTATGCCCGCGCGGCGCACGCGCGAGGACGCGCTCGCATGGGCGCGTCAGATCGTCGCCAAAGGCGTACGCGTCGTTCGGCTGCGCAGCATAAACGCACGCCGGCGCGATCGTCACGCCGTGCTGCCGCCGCCGAAGATCGAGATCGGCTGACGCAATCACTCCGCCAGGGCGGACGCGAGCATCTGCAGGTCGGCCCAGGCGCGCCGTTTCTGCAGCGGCTGGCGCAGGAGATAGTCCGGCGCGAAGGTCGCGAGCGCGCGCACGGTGCGACCCTCCCCCTCGTAGCTCAGCCAGCGCCCGCGTAGCCGGGTCAGCGGATCGGCTTTGCCGAGCAGCGGCTGCGCGGAACGCTCACCGAGGCAGACGAGGATGTCCGGCGCCGCCAGCGCGACGTGCCGGCGGGCGAACGGCAGGCACAGCGCCAGCTCGAGCGACGTCGGCGCCCGCGCGCCCGGCGGCCGCCACGGCATGAGGTTGGCGATGTAGACGCTGCCGCGATCGAGCTTGATGGCGCGCAGCATCGCATCGAGCAGGACGCCGCGCTCGCCCGCGAAGACGGCGCCCTGGCGGATGTCGTCCTCCTCCGGCGCGCCGGCCATTAGCATCACGCGCGCGCCGGGCGTGCCGCCGGCCAGCACCATGCGCCCGAGGTTGGCCGGCAGGCCGTTGCCGGAGAGCGCGGCGAGCCGCGCAGCAAGATCGTCGAGATTTGCGGCGGCCGCTGCGGAGGCCTCGGCCTCGCGCACCAGCGTCTCGGCCGCGACGGGCGGCCCGTCGCGCCGCACGGCCGGCACGCTCGCCGGCGACGCGGCCTGCGTCGGCGCCACGCGCACCGGGGCCGCAGCCGGCGGGGGCGGCGGCGGTGCCGAGAAGCGATCGTGCGGCGTCTCGTCGATGGCCGCATCGGCACCCATCGCGACATACCAGCGCGCCAATCCTTCCAGCGCGCGCAGCGTCTCCGGCGTCTCGCTCATGGGTTCCAGCCTAGCATCCCGGTCTTTCGAAAGGGAGCCGGCGCGGTTGTCCCCCTGTCGTGTTTTCGCTAGTCCCTCATCCGTACACGAATTCAGGACTGTTCTAATGAGCGCAAACGCGGCCGAGCTCGAGCCCCGCGAGAGCATGGACTTCGACGTGGTGATCGTCGGCGGCGGCCCCGCGGGCCTCTCCGCGGCGATACGCCTGAAGCAGCTCGATCCCGATCTCAACGTCGTCGTGGTCGAGAAAGGCTCCGAGGTCGGCGCGCACATCCTCTCCGGCCTGGTGATGGACCCGGCCGCGCTCGATGCGCTGCTGCCGGACTGGCGCGAGGACGACGCGCGGCCGCTCAAGACGCAGGTGAAGGAAGACCGCTTCTACTATCTCACGGCGAGCAACGGCCTCCGCCTGCCGAACTTTCTCATGCCCAAGCTGATGGGCAACCACGGCAACTTCATCGGCTCGCTGTCCGACGTCGCCAAGTACCTCGCGACGCGCGCCGAGGCGCTCGGCGTCGAGATCTATCCGGGCTTCGCGGCGAGCGAGATCCTCTACGACGAGACGGGCGCCATCGCCGGCATCGCGACGGGCGACATGGGCATCGGCAAGGACGGCCAGCCCACCGGCAACTTTACGCGCGGCATGGAGCTCAAGGGCAAGTACACGCTGCTCGCCGAAGGCGCGCGCGGCTCGCTCTCCAAGCAGATCATCCACAAGTTCAAGCTGCACGAGGACGGCGAGCCGCAGAAGTACGGCATCGGCCTCAAGGAGCTCTGGCAGGTGAAGCCGGAGCAGCACCACCCCGGGCTCGTGCAGCACTCCTTCGGCTGGCCGCTCGACTCGTCGACCGGCGGCGGCTCGTTCCTCTACCACTACGGCGACAACCGCGTCGTGGTCGGCTTCGTCGTGCATCTCAATTACTCGAACCCGACGCTGTCGCCGTTCGACGAGTTCCAGCGCTTCAAGACGCATCCGATGATCGCGCCGACCTTCGTCGGCGCCGAGCGCCTTGCCTACGGCGCGCGGGCGATCACCGAAGGCGGCTGGCAGTCGGTGCCGCGGCTCGCGGTGCCAGGCGGCGCGCTGATCGGCTGCGCGGCGGGCTTCGTCAACGTGCCGCGCATCAAGGGCTCGCACAACGCGATCCGCTCCGGCATGCAGGCCGCGGAGGCGGCGGTCGAAGCGCTGAAGGCCGGGCGCGAGCGCGACGTGCTCGAGACCTACGCCACCGGCTGGCGCGCGTCGCCGATCGGCCGCGACCTCGAGCCGGTGCGCAACGTGAAGCCGCTGTGGTCGCGCTTCGGCACGGTCGGCGGCGTCATGCTCGGCGGCCTCGACATGTGGACAAACGCGCTCGCCGGCTTTTCCTTCTTCGGCACGCTGAAGCACGGAAAGGCGGACTACCAAACCTTGCAGCCGCTTTCGGCGGTCACCCCGCTGACCTACCCGAAGCCGGACGGCAAGCTGACCTTCGACAAGCCGTCGTCCGTCTACCTCTCGAGCACGACGCACGAGGAAAACCAGCCGCCGCACCTGCGGCTCGCCGATCCCTCCGTGCCGATCAGGGAGAACCTGCCGAAGTACGGCGAGCCGGCGCGGCTCTACTGCCCGGCCGGCGTCTACGAGGTGGTCTATGCCGACGAGGCGGCGAAGACCGACCCGCGCTTCGTCATCAACGCGCAGAACTGCGTCCACTGCAAGACGTGCGACATCAAGGACCCGGCGCAGAACATCACCTGGGTGCCGCCGGAGGGTAGTGGGGGCCCGAACTATTCCGGCATGTAGCACCGCAGCCGGTCCGTCTCCCGCCTGCGGGAGAAGGATTGGCGAGCAACCTTAGCCCGCAAGCTCGCCGGCGCGCGTCTTCGCCGCCGCGACGGCCTTCTCGAGCAGCGGCTTCATCCCGCCAGGTCCTCGCAACACCTCGAGCGCGGCGGCCGTCGTGCCGCCGGGCGAGGTGACCGCCTCGCGCAGCTGCGTAGGCGTCATGTCGGGCTGGCGCGCCATCAGCTCGCCGGCGCCCTCGACGGTGGCGCGGGCGAGCCGCGCCGCGACATCCGGCGGCAGGCCGGCGGCGACGCCGGCCTCGGCGAGACATTCGGCGAGCAGGAAGACGTAGGCCGGCCCCGAGCCCGAGACGCCGGTGACCGCGTCGATCAGCGCTTCGTCGCACCATTCGACGAGGCCGTTGGCTTCGAGGAGCACCTGCGCCAGTGCGTGCCGCTCTGGCGAAAGACCCGGCTCGCCGGCAACACCCGTGGCGCCGCGCCCGACCGAGGCCGGCAGGTTCGGCATGGCGCGGACGATGGCGCCGGCGTGCGGCAGGCCGGCGCGCAGGTTCGCCAGCGTCTTGCCGGCGAGGATCGAGACGACGAGCGTGCCCGGCCCGGCCAGGCTCGCGAAGGCGCCGGGCGCCTGCGCGAAGGTCTGCGGCTTCATGGCGAGGACGAGGACCTCGGGCGGCGACGGCGGTGCGTCGAGCGCGATGCCGCGGGTCTCGCAGAAGCCGCGCATGTCGTCCGACAGGTGCGGATCGACCACGGCCACGGCTTGCGCCGCCAGGCCGCCGTCGAGCCAGCCGCGCAGCATGGCGCCCCCCATCTTGCCGGCCCCGACGAGGACCAGCGAGGCGGGCCAGCGCGGGCTCATGCCTCGCCGCGCGTCTCGATCATCGCTGTGTCGAGCGCCTCGCGGCCATTCTTGCCGGCCCAGACCACGAACTGGAAGGCCTGGTAGTAGCGCTCGCAGGCCATCACGGCCGAGGTCAGCACGCTCTCGCACTGGCGCGCGTTGAGCTCGGCCCCGCCGGCCAGCAGCAGCGCGTGGCGGAACATGATGACGCCATCCGACGGCCAGATGTCGAAGTGGCCGATCCACATCTGCTCGTTGATGAGCGCGACGAGGTCGTTGGCGTCGTTCTTGCGCGGCGCCGGCACCTTGAGGTCGAAGGCACAGGCGACATGGAGCGCCTCCATGTCCTGCAGCCAGGTGAAGGCGATCGTGTAGTCGGCCCAGCCGCCGGTGACCGAGATCGAGATCTCGTCCTCCTCGTCGCGGTCGAAGGACCACTCGTTGAGGGCGGCGAGACGCTCGATCATGTCGACCGGGTTCTCGACGCGGGCGGTGTCGGCTTCGATCTGCGACAGGGACATTCGTTGGCCTCAGTTGGGCGCGCCGAGGCCTTCCGGCCCCGAGCCGCCGCACGTGAACGTGACGCTCGAAAACGCTTCTCGACAGGCCGTTCGTCGAAGCTCCGGCAGGGACGAATCGCCGGCGCCCAGCGACTGAATCACAAGCTGCCTTCGACCCGCAACCGGGGCCTGGGGACAACCCCACGAGCCGTCGCCTTGGTCCCGGCAAGCTCGAGGATTCGCGCGAATCCGTCCACGCCGGATGCCGGCGTGTCCACAAAAGAAGCATGACAGGATGAATACGGCGCGCGCGCTGCGGTTTGACCACCGACGATTCTCAAGCCCGTCGATCCACACGCGAAACGAGCAAATATGACTCGCCGGCCGCCCTCTGCTAGCGTGACCTGAGCCGATTCGCGGAGGCAAAATGACCAGCCCGCAGACCGACAGCCCGGAGCAGACCGCCCGCCCGCGCGGGCCGAGCCCGGACAAGACGGCGCGCACCCGCCGCGCGATCGCGGTCGCGGCGCTCGACACCTTCCTCGAGCGCGGCTTCTCGGCCACCCGGATGATCGATGTTGCGCAGCGCGCCGGCGTCGCCAAGGGCACGCTCTACCTCTACTTCACCGACAAGGAGGCGCTGTTCGAGGGCGTGCTCACCGAGGTGATCGCCGCGCCGATCGCCAGCGTGCGCGAGACCGAACCGGCGCCGGGCGAGAGCGTGCACGATTTCCTGCGGCGCGTCGTGGTGCCGCTGATGCGCGACTTCGAGAACTCGCGCCGCGCCGATGTCGCCCGCCTCGTCATCGCCGAGGGCGCCCACTTTCCCGCGCTCGCCGCGACCTACCGGCGGCTGGCGCTCGACCCCGTGCACCTGATGATCCGCCGCCTCGGGCAGATCGCCGTCGAGCGCGGCGAGATCTCGTCCGACGCGCTCGTGCGCTTCCCGCTGCTGATGCTGGCGCCGGGCCTCGCCGCGACGGCGTGGAACGGCCTCTTCGGCATCCGCGAGCCGGTCGACACCGGTGCCGTCTTCGCCGCCTGGGTCGATCTGGTCTTCAGGGGCTAGCGGCGCTCAAGCGAAGCTCGTTGAGAGGGACAGCTCGCGCCACACCGCGATCTCGCCCTGCATCTGCTCGAGCTTCTGCGCCACGAGATCGAGCGCGTCCGCCCCGAGGAACAGCCGCGTCGGCGGATTGTCGGCCTCGACCAGGCGGAGCAGAGCCTGGGCCGCCTTATCGGGATCGCCCGGCTGCCGGCCGCTCTTCGCCTGCCGCGCGGCTGCGGCGGCGGTGATCCTAGGCTTTGCCGACGAGAAGGATCGCGCCGGGCTCCTGGCTCTGCTCGGAGACGACGGAGCGGCCTCGGCTCAGCGGACCGGCGGGACGTCCATGGAGCCGCTGCGGCAGCCCTCGCGGACGACCTCGGGGCAATAGTAGAAGCCCTTCAGGTCCTTGGTCAGGCAGAAGCGGACCTCGTCGAGCGTGCCGCGCTGGCAGACCGCGGCGAGCATGCCGGGGCGCAGCCGCGGGTTGGCGTCGGTGAACGCGCGGACGACGTCGGCCGGGGCCAGCGACTGGTCCTGATGCGGATCCTTGAACGCCGGCGGGATCACGATCATGTCGCGCGCCTGCTTGGCGGCGGCGAAATAATCCGTCGGGCTCAGGCCCGAGCAGGTGCCGTGCTTGCGCCATTCGTAGCGGGCGAGCCCCTCGTCGGGGTAGACGCCGTCGGTCTCGGCGAGCGCGGCGCGCGGCGGCGTGCGCGGGCCGTCGCAGTCCGACGGGTAGCCGTGATCGTACTGCGGCCACAGGCCGTGCACGGTGAAGCCGATGTCCGCCCCGGTGCGGCACTGGTCGCGGCCCTTCTCGTCGCCGCCGGTGGCGCAGAAGCCCGGCGACCAGGACAGCGAGAGGACGTAGAAATCGAACTGGCCCGGACGGCTGGCGCCGCGCGGCCCCGAGCCGTTGCGGCGAAACGAGTCGCGCCGCGAGAAGTCGCTGCGCCGGAAGCCCGTGTCGCCCCCGACCGGCGGCCGCTGGTCGGCGCAATTGTCGAGGATGCAGAGCGCGGACGCAGGCCGCGGCACGGCCAGGAGACTCAGGACGGCGGCCGCGAGTGCGGGCGCCCAGCCGGTCCGCATCAGGGGCGCGCCATCTTGCAGGCTGGCGAGAAGCCGTTCAGCCGATCGAGCCCGACCACGCACCATTCGACGCCGTCGGTGTAGCCGATGCTGCCGCCGTTCTCGACGATCGAATAGTCGACGACGCGGACCTTCTGGTCGCTCATCAGGATGTGCGCCTGGCAGTAGCGGCGCGGGATGTAGTCGAGGCCGTTGGAGCGGAAGCCGATCTCGCGCACGTCCTCGAACTGCGCGATGGCGAGGCCCGAATGCCAGTAGGTGGCCTCGCGCTCACGGAAGTTCGACTGGATCTCGGAGAGCGAGCCCGGGTCGGTGCAGGGCGGCACGATGCCCGAGTACGGCGCGTCGCGCTCCTCCGCCGGCATCTGCGGGCGCGCCTGCGCGCCGACGCCCGACGCGAGCAGCAGCGCCAGCGCCGCGCCGAAGATGGAAGATGATCTCGTCATGACGGGCCCCAGCTCTCCCCGAGCGGCGGGACGATGCTGCGGCGCCCAGGCCGCGTCAAGATTGCCAAGGCGCAAACTCAGCCGGCGAGCCAATCCTGCAACCCACCCCTGCCGGCGGGACTTGTGCTCAAGAAAGGAGCGTTCATGCCGACCGACCTTCCCCCGGACTACAAGCCCCAGCCGGCGCCCGGCCCCGCCTCGCCGGACCCCACGCCCGGTGCGCCGCTCCCGCCGAAGGGCCCCGACTCGCCAAGCTCTCCCAGCGGCACCCCGCCGGCGGGCCCCGACGTCGGGCCGTTGACGCCCGACGGTGCCCCTGCCCCCGCGGCGCCCGGCGGCCTGCCGACGTTCTGAGCTCAGCCGAGATCGAGCTCGAAGGCGGCCGGCACGTGCGTCGGCCAGCGCCAGGGCGCGACGAAGATCGCATCGGCTCTGTAGGTCAGGTGTGTCGCGCGCTGGCGCGAGACGAAGGCGCGGGCGGCGCGGGAGATGCGCCGCCGCTTCTCGGCCGAAATCGCGAGGAGCGCGTCGTCGAGCGAGGCGCGGAGCTTTACCTCGACGAAGGCGACCGTGCCGCCGCGTTGCGCGATGATGTCGATCTCGCCGCCGCGCACGGAAAAGCGCCGCGCCAGGATGCGATAGCCTTTCAGGCGCAGCAGCAGCACCGCCGCGCGCTCCGCCCCCCAGCCGGCCGCGAGGGCGGCCCGGCGCGTTTCGAGCCCTGGTGCGCTTCGCGGCGGCATCGCCTATCGTCCCAGCGACGAAGACCGGCGGCAAGGTGCCTATGACGACGAACGCATCCTCTCCGTTGCCGGCCGCCCGCGGCGTGCGACCCCGCGGCACCTGGGAGGGTGCGCCGCGCGACGTCGTCGTGCTGGACTTCGACGCCCGGCATCGCCGTCGGGTCGCCATGCAGGGCGTGCGCGGCCTGTCGTTCCTGCTCGATCTCGCCGAGGCGACGGCCCTGCGCGGCGGCGACGCGCTGGTGCTCGACGACGGCGCTCTCGTCGAGGTGGTGGCCGCGCCTGAGCCGCTGGTCGAGGTCTCGGCCTCCGATCCTGCCGCGATGGTGCGCATCGCCTGGCACCTCGGCAACCGGCACCTGCCGGTGCAGCTCGCCGGCAAGCGCCTGCGGCTGCGGCGCGATCACGTCATCGAGGCGATGATCCTCGGCCTCGGCGGCAAGCTCGTCGAGATCGAGGCGCCCTTCGATCCGGAGGGCGGCGCCTATAGCGAGGGCGGCCACGGCCATGGGCACACACACGACCACCATGGGCATCATCACGGGTCCCCATGACGTCGAGCGCGACTGACCAGGCATCCAGCCTGCAGCTCCTGATCTGGCTGTCGCCGTCCTTCCCGGTCGGCGCGTTCGCCTATTCGCAAGGGCTGGAATGGGCGGTCGAGGATGGGGCGGTGCACGATGCGGCGACGCTCGAAGCCTGGCTCGTCGATCTCGTCGCGCACGGGCCGATCCGGGCCGACGCGGTGCTCCTCGCTGCCGCGTGGCGGGCCGCCGACCCGCAGGCGGCGCTGGCCGTCAACGAGCTGGCGCTTGCCCTTGCCCCATCGCACGAGCGACGGCTCGAGACCGCGACGCAGGGCTCGGCCTTCCTGCGCGCCGTCGCCGCCGCCTGGCTGTCCGCGCCCCTCGACGCCCTCGCCACGGCGCTCGGCGAAGAGGATATCGCCTATCCCGTCGCGGTCGGCGTCGCGGCCGCGGCTCACGCGATCGCGCTGCGGCCGACGCTCGCCGCCTTCGCGCTCGCCGCCATCACGAACCTCGTCTCGGCGGCGCTGCGGCTGGGACCCATCGGCCAGAGCGAGGCGCAGGCCATCATCGCGCGCGTCGCCCCGCGGCTCGAGGCGCTCGCCGCGGCCACGGAGCACGCCGGCCTCGACGATCTCGGCACCTGCGCGCTGCGCGCCGACATCGCCTCGATGCGCCACGAGACGCAGTACTCGCGCCTCTTCCGCTCCTGACCCGCGGTTCAGCCGCGCAGGAAGCGGTCGATCCAGCCGCCGACGCGGACATTGTCGTGCGGCGCGTCGAGCGAGGCGACGGCCGCATCCACCTCCGCCTGCGCGACGCCGGGGATGCGCCGCCGCGTGAACAGCGCCCGCGAAAACGCCGGCTCGAACTCGGGGTGGAACTGGAAGGAGATCGCGTCGGCGCCGTAGGCGAGAACGGCATGCGGGGTGAAGGCGCTCGACGCCAGCGTCCGGCTGCCCGGCGGCGGCACGACGACCTGGTCCTGGTGCGAGGCCGTGCCCGAGACGGTCGCCGGCCCGTCCAGCCAGTCGGCGGTGCCGTCGATCGCGTAGCGATGCAGGCCGAGCCCCCAGCCCTGCGGTGCCTTGGCCACCGTCCCGCCGAGCGCCTGCGCCAGGATCTGGTGCCCGAAGCAGATGCCGACGACCTTGGCCCGCCCCTGCGCCGCCCGCAAAAATTCCTCGAGCGGGGCGATCCACGGCAGCGGATCGTAGGCGCCGGCGGACGAGCCGGTGATGGCGTAGGCGTCGTAGGCCTGCGGCGCCGGCAGCGCCGCGCCGTCCCACACCGGGATCGTCTCGAACTCATGCGCGTCGCCGAGCAGCCGGTGCGTCATGTCGGGGTAGGTGCCGAACTCCGCGGCCATCGTGCCCGTCGGCGTGCCGGTCTCCAGGATCGCGATGCGCATCAGTGCGTCTGCAAGGCCTTCTCGTCGGGGCGCTTCGGCGGCGTGACCTTCACGTCGGCGTCGGGTGCCTTGGACGCGTCCTTCATGCCGGGCAGCGCCTTCGGCTCGCGGGCCGGGTTGCGCAGGATCTTGCGCACCGACCACGCCTCCTTCTCGGTCGTACCCTTGATGTCGTCGACCTTCCAGGCCCCGTCTTCCTTCACGAAATCGTAGCTCACGACCGTCGACTGCCCGTGATTGAGGAAGCTCGCCGAGACCGACGCCTTGCCGGGCTCCAGCACGCCGGTCTTGATCGTCACCTTCTGCAGCTCGGCATCCTGCGCGGCGGAGATCGGGTCGAAGTCGAACGGCGGCTTCCCGTCGTGCGCCGCCCGCGTCTCGGCCGCGGTCAGCGCGACATCGAAGCTCTTCGAAAAATACTTGGCGCGGATCGCCGGGTCCTCGATCGGGCTCTCGCCCTTCTTGCGCACGGTCGCGACCGCGCTCTTGTAGATCGCGGCGACGACGTCGCGCGGCTCCACGACCAGCGCCGGGGTGGTCGTCGTCGGGGCCGCGGCGGTCGGCGAGGCCGGCTTCACCGGAGCCTGGGCCAACGCCGCCCCGAGGCCGGCGGCCAGGAAGGTCGTCGTCAGAAGAGCCGTGGAATATTGAAGGAGCATGGGTCCTCGCCGGTTGTGGAGACGCGAAAAGGGCCGCGCTTCAGCGAAACGCGACCCCGGGATTTGCGACGTTTCGGGCGATCAGATCTTGGTCAGTGCCTTCAGGCGGGCCTCGACCTTCGGCAGCTCGCGCTCGGCGAGCGCCCCGAGCGCCGGGTCGTCGCCGTCGTCGGCATAGGCCTGATAGTCGGCCCGCAGCTGGCTCAGCGCGTCGAGCTGCTTCAGCCACAGGGCGTCGTCGAACTTCTTGCCGGAGAGCTTGGCCAGCGCGGCGAGGTCTTTGTCGCCCATCGGCGTGCGGCCGTTGGCGGCCCGGGCAATGCCGTCCGTCGGCACGTCGATCGCGACGGAGCGGCCGGTCATCAGCACGTCGGTGTCGGCGGAGGCGAGCTTCGTCGTGCCGTCGCTCGGCAGGGCGCTGTTCAGCGCGACATCGGAGCGCGCGGCATCGCTCGCTTGGTCCGCGGCGAAGGCGCGGGCCGCCGGCGTCGCGGCGCGGGTGCGGGCCATGTCGCTCGACTTCGCGAGGAAATCGAGGTTGGCCTTCACGTTGGCGACGAAGGCGTTCGACATCGGCGACGCCGCGAAGGCGGTCGAGGCCGAAAGGCAGGAGACGGCGAGCGTGCCGATGATGGCGACGGCCGCGAGCCTGAACGAGTGCATGGTGCTTACCCCTCAGTAAAGCATCAGAAGAACCCGCGAGTCGGCGGGTTGGTTCCGGCTGGCCCTCGCGGCCGAAGGCGCCTAGACGATCAGCCGCCTCCCCTGCCCTGATCCCGCCACGGCGGTACGTCAGGGAGGGCCTCCCTCCTGCAGATCGTTCTGTCTTCGATGCTTTTCCGGATTGTCCTCGGCCTGCTCGAGGTCTGCATCTACGCCTCGGTCGCCGGGCTGCTGACGGTCGGCGCCGGCTTCGCGGCGCTCATCGCGATCAAGGCCTACGATCTCGTCGGGCCGCCGCACTGGCGCAACCACCTGCCGCGCGCCTTCCTGCCGGAGGCCGAGCTGCCGCACGTGCTCGTGCAGATCCCCGTCTTCAACGAGCACGAGGTGGCGATCGGCGCGATGCGCGCGGCCTGCGCGCTCGACTGGCCGCGCGATCGCCTGCACGTCCAGATCCTCGATGATTCGACCGACGAATCGGTCGCCATGGTGGCCGCGATGGCCGAGGAGCTCAGCGCCGAGGGCTACCTCGTCGAGCACCGCCACCGCACCCGGCGCTCCGGCTACAAGGCCGGCGCGCTGGCCGAGGGACTTGCCGCGACGCACGAGCCGTTCATCGCCATGCTCGACGTCGACTTCCGGCCGCCGACCCACTGGCTGCGCGACGTCATCCCCGTCCTCCTCGCCGACCCCGACGCCGCGTTCGTGCAGTCGCGCTGCGAGTTCGCGAACTATCGCACCAACTGGCTGACCCGCGTGCAGGGCATGATGCTCGACGCGCATTTCATGGTCGAGCAGGCCGGCCGCTACCGCGGCGGCTGGCTGTTCCAGTTCAACGGCACCGGCGGCATCTGGCGGCGCGAGGCGATCGCCGAGGCCGGCGGCTGGTCGTCGGACTCGATCGTCGAGGACCTCGACCTCACGATCCGCGTCGCGCTCGCCGGCTGGCACGGGCTCTTCATGAACGAGCCGGGCATCCCAGGCCTCGTGCCCGAGCGCATCTCGCACTGGCGCGTGCAGCAGCGGCGCTGGTCGACCGGCTTCATCGAGGTGGCGCGCAAGCTGCTCCCGAAGATCTGGGAGGCGCCCTGGTCGCTCGGCTTCAAGCTGTCGGCGGCGTTCCTGATCTTCGTGCAGGTCTTCTACGCCTGCGTCGCGGTGGGCGTCGTCTCGTCCATCGCGGCGATCGCGCTGCGCGGCGGCGACATCTCGCCCTACTACCTCGAGATGGAGATCATCGGCATCGCCGCCTTCGTCATCGCGGTCGGCATGACGCTCCTGCCCTACCTCGCGCTGCGGCGCGGCTCGATCTGGCGCTATTGCGCGACGCTCGTTTTGGTGCCGCCGGCGATGATCTTCGTCTCGCTGTCCAACGCGCCGTCGATCCTGACCACCGCCCTGGGGCGCTCGGAGAGCTTCAAGCGCACGCCGAAGTCGCTCAAGGCGCAGCGCGAGGCGCCTGCCCGGGACTGACTTCCGTCGTCGCGAGCGGCTACGCCAGCAGCGCCAGATACTGCACGCCGATCGTCTCGCCGAGCTTGTGGTTCTCCTCGACGAAGCCGGTGATGAACTCATGCAGGCCGGACTGGAAGATCTCGCGCGTCGTCGATTTCTGCAGCCGCTCGTAGATGTCGCGCGCCTGCCGCTGCGCCTGGCCCTGGCGGCCGTAGGCGCGGCCGATGTGGTCGAGGAAGAACACGAGGTTGTCGTAGCAGGCGATCAGCGAGCGCGGCATGTCGGGCTTGAGGATCAGGAGATCGGCGACGAGCCACGGCTTGATGCTCTGGCGGTAGACCCAGTGGTAGGCCGTCAGCGCCGAGACGGCGCGCAGGATCGCCGTCCACTGGAAATAGTCGAGCGAGCCGCCGACCACCTCGGTCTCCGGCAGCAGCACGTTGTACTTCACGTCGAGGATGCGGGCCGTGTTGTCGGCGCGCTCGAGATAGACGCCGATGCGCGAGAACCAGTAGGCGTCGTTGCGCAGCATCGTGCGATAGGCGCAGCCGTCGAAGTCGAGCGAGGCCTTGTTCACGAAGTCGAGGAAGCGCGTCAGCTCCTCGCGGGTGAGCGAGGCGTCGCGGGCAAACAGCTGCTCGAACCGTATGAGCTCGAACCAGGCGCCGTTGATCGCCTCCCACATCTCGGTCGTCAGCGCGACGCGGATCGCGCGGGCGTTGGCGCGGGCGGCGGCGATGCAGTTGCGGATCGACGACGGGTTCTCCGTCGAGAAGGCGAGATACTCGACGACGTTCTTCTCGTTCACGACGGCGCCGGTCTTGTGGAAGCCCTCGGCGGCGCCCGACGCCTCGAGCGTCGAGTCCCATTCCGTGCCCTGCCCGCGGCTGCCCGCGGGGCCGATGTTGACGTAGGTGGTCGGCAGGCCGGCGAGCCGCTGCGTCGCCTGGATAATGCGGGCGAGGAAGTCCGCACGCTCCATGTAGCGCGAGACCCAGTAGATCGCGTCTGCCGTGCGTGCCAGCATGCTGTCGATTATCCCTGGGTTTGGTTCTGGCTTTGGCCGGCGATGTCGGGGCGGGCGGCGCGCCCGTCGATCGGGTGCGCGGGCGGCAGGTCGCTGGCGAGGCCCGGCCCCGTGCCGTCTGCGTCGTCGACGATCCAGGTGTCCTTGGTGCCGCCGCCCTGGCTCGAGTTGACGACCAGCGAGCCCTCCTTCAGGGCGACGCGGGTGAGCCCGCCCGGCACGACGCGCACGCCGTCGGAGCCGGTCAGCACGAACGGCCTCAGGTCGACGTGGCGCGGCGCGACCCCGCTGTCGAAGTAGGTCGGGCACGTAGACAGCGACAGCGTCGGCTGGGCGATGAAGTTGGCGGGGTCGGCCTTCAGCTTCTCGGCAAAGGCCTCGATCTGCTCCTTCGTCGCGTGCGGGCCGACGAGCATGCCGTAGCCGCCCGATCCGTTGACCTCCTTCACGACCAGCTCGCCGAGGTGCTCGAGCACGTACTTCAGGCTGTCCGGCTCGCGGCAGCGCCACGTCTGGACGTTCTTCAGCTTCATCGGCTCGCCGAGGTAGAACTCGATGATCTCCGGCATGAACGTGTAGATCGCCTTGTCGTCGGCGATGCCGGTGCCGACGGCGTTGGCGATCGTGATGTTGCCGGCCTGGTAGGCGCGCATGATGCCGGGCACGCCCAGAATGCTCTCCGGCTTGAAGAACTCGGGATCGAGGAAGTCGTCGTCGATGCGGCGGTAGATGACGTCGACGCGCTTCGGCCCCTCGGTCGTGCGCATGTAGACCGTGTCGTTGTCGACGATGAGATCGCGGCCCTCGACGAGCTCGACGCCGAGCTTGTCGGCGAGGAAGGAGTGCTCGTAGTAGGCGCTGTTGAAGGGCCCCGGCGTCAGCACGGCGATGGTTGGCTCGCGCGCGGGGTCCGGGTTGACCGAGCGCAGGCTGCCGAGCAGCGCGTCGGGATAGTTCTCGACCGGCGCGACGCGATGCTCGGCGAAGAGGTCCGGCGCGACGCGCATCATGACCTCGCGGTTCTCCAGCATGTACGACACGCCAGACGGCGTGCGCACGTTGTCCTCGAGGACGTAGAAGTCCTCGGAATCGATGCGCACCACGTCGATGCCGGCGATATGGATGTAGACGCCGTGCGGGACCTTGACGCCGACCATCTCGCGTCGGAAGGCCGGGTTGCTCTCGATGAGCTCGCGCGGCACCAGCCCCGCGCGCACGATCTCCTGCTTGCCGTAGACGTCGCCGAGGAAGGCGTTGAGCGCCTTGACGCGCTGCACGAGGCCGGCCTCGAGCCGGTTCCACTCGCTGCGCTGGATGACCCGCGGGATGATGTCGAACGGGATGAGGCGCTCGGTCGCCTCCTTGTCCCGTAGACGTTGAAGGTGATGCCGATGCGGCGGAACATCAGCTCGGCATGTCCGCGCCGCGTGGCGAAATATTCCTTCGGCGTGTTGGACAGCCAGCGGGCGATCCGCTCGTAGGCGAGCCGCGTCTCGCCGCCAGCCATCATCTCGTTGAAACCGACCGGCCCCGCCAACAGCACGCTCCTCGCCACCAAGGCCTACGAGAGGCCGAAACTACCACCTGCGATTTCGGTTCGCCTGCGGGTTTAGCAAGCAGCAGGCCACGACCCGAATGACGGCCTAATGTGGCGGGCGGAGGGTGGAGATGCGCCGAGCGGCCTCAGGCGACGGACGCGAGCGCCGGCCTGCGGCCGATCTTGCTGCGCCGGGCCTCGAGGAAGGCGAGCGCTTCGAGCGCGCGCTCGATCGCGAGGCTCGGCTCGTGCTGCGGCGGATAGAGCTTCCGGAGCGTCTTTGCGACACCGTAGAGATCACGCGTACCGTCGAACGATCTGAAGGTCATGAGGCCAACCCTCGAGGCGCTTGGTGCGGGGGTGCCAGCGCCGACCGAATCAAAATCACGCCTAAATACTTAACAGATGGTTAACCTTATACCTTTTGCTGAGGAAAAGGCGGGACGCCTTGTTCCGCCTGGCGTTTCACGCTTCGACCGGACTATTCCTGCGGCCGCTGCACGTAGACTTGCCCGTAGAAGGGATGCTCGACGAGGATCATCTCGGTGTTGCCGATGCGGATGTCGTAGGTCTCGATCTTGACCCAGCGCAGGTTGATCGCCCGGCAGCCGCTCGCCGCCTCGTGGTTGGCGACCTTCACGACGTCGCCCGGTGCGCGGCATCCCATGGCGAAATGCACGGAGTGGCGGGCGCCGGGCGGGGCGGCGCCGACCTCCGCCATCGCGCCCGTCCGAGATTGCGAGAGCACGAGAACCGCCGCGAGGCCAAGCGCGCACGCCATCTTCGGGATGCTACGAAAAAGAATGCCAGTAAAAACAATGCCGGAACGCAGGAAACGCATGGGAACGTCTTAGTCTTAAAAGTGTATCGGGCGCTCCCTATCGTCAAAGAAGACTACAGTTTCATGACTGCCGGGCGAGACTTTCGGCGATGGTGCGCGGCCGCTCCGGGGCCGGCCGAGGTCACCGTCCGTCGGGGGTGCGCATGCCGGCCCATTTGTCCCGCACCTGCATGTAATGGATCGTCGGGTCGGAGGGCGTCACGGAGAGGCCGAGGCTCGTCGCGCCGAGCCGCCCCGTCGCGGCGGCAAGCCCGTAGCTGGCGACGACCCGGTCGTGCTGCGCGGTGATCAGCATCGTGCGCGCCTTGAAGAGCGCCTGGATCGCCAGGAGGATGTCGTAGGTCGTCCGCTGCCCCATGCTCGCCTCGGCACGGACGTCGGTGAGCGCCACCTCCGATGCCGTCACCGACGTCTTGGCGGCGAAGATCAGCGCCTTGGCGGCCTCGCGCTGGCCCCAGCTCGACATGACGTCGGCGCGCACCTGGTCGCGCATGGCCTCCGCCCTCAGCCGCACCACCGCGACCTGCTCCTTCGCCTTGCGGATCTCCGCGTAGGTGGCGCCGCCGTCGTAGACGGGCACCTCGGCCCTGAGCCGCGCCTCGAGTTCCGCGCGGGAGTTGCTCGCCCCGTTGCGCTGCAGGGAGCCTTCCGCCCGGCCGACGAAGTCGACCGTCGGCAGGAGCTTGCCCTCCTCGACGTGGACGGCCGTCTCGGCGGCGTCGACATCGTGCAGCGCTGCCGCGATACGGGGATGCGCCAGCAGCCCGACGGCGATGGCGGCGCCCTGGGTGGCCGGCACGAGCCCGTCGACCGGCCCCGCCGCCTCGAGCCGCGTCGGCGGCGTGCCGATGATCCGCCGGAAGCTCGCCATGCTCGCCTGCAGGGCCGCCTCGGCGTTGGCGAACCGGGTGCGCGCCTGGGCGAGGTTCGTCGCCACCTCGGCGACGTCGGTGAAGGTGACCTCGTTTGCGCGGTAGCGGGCGCGGCTGCCGCGCAGCTCGTACTCGAGGACCATCACCTCGTTGCGGGCCAGCGCGACGAGGGCGAGATCGCGCAGCACGTCCATGTAGGCGGTGGCGCCGGCGAGCAGCGTCTGCTGCTCGGTGGAGCGGAGCGTCTCGCGCGACGCGAAATCGAGCGATTCCGAGCGCCGGACCGTGTTCGTGGTGCGGTTGCCGTCGAAGAGCTTCTCGGTGACCATCACCTCGCCATCGCGCGGGGCATACTGGCCGGTCCGCGGCGAGACGAGGTTGAGGCGGCGGCCCGTGACCTTCTCGTCGTCGAAGCCGACGTAGCCCGCGCCGTTGACCTTCGGCCGGTAGCCCGAGACGGCCTTGGCGACGCCCTCGTCGACCGCGCGCGTGCCCGCCCGCTGCGCGTTGAGGGCGGGGTTGCCGCGGTAGGCGCGCGCCAAGGCCTCCGACATCGTTTCGGCGCGACAAAGCCCCGGCGCCAGCGATGCGCTGATCACGACGCCGAGAGCGTATAGCCGACAGTGATGTATCGAGACCAACCCTACGCCGACGAAACTGCCGCATTATACGGCAACGCTTGCGAGGATCGTGTCACCCGTTTGTGCCGAGACGGAGGCTGCGTCGTCTCGGCAACAGTTCGTCACGAGCACCTTTGCGTGTGCGGGATACGGGCGGGCGGCGCGGTGGCCGCGCGCTTGCGCCGACGGGCGGCGCTGAACTAGGACGTCCGCGGGACCCAGCGCGGAGGCAGCCTTGGCCACACGCAACGTCGCCCTCATCGGCGCGCCGATCGACCTCGGCACGCACGAGCCCGGCCCGGCGATCGGCCCGGCCTTCCTGCGCACCGCCGGCCTCGCCGCCTCGCTGCGGCAGCTCGGCCTGCAGGTGCGCGACGAAGGCGACGTGCCGGCGCCCCCCGCCTTGCCGGCACAATCCGCCGTCGCCAATGCCCGCAACCTCGCCGAGGTCGCCGCCTGGTCGCGGGCGCTCTCCGACGCCGTCGCCGCGGCGCTCGACGCGCAGAGCCTGCCGATCGTGCTCGGCGGCGACCACTGCCTTTCGATCGGCTCGATCGACGGCGTCGCCCGTCACTGCGCGGCGCAGGGGCGCGAGCTGTTCGTCCTGTGGCTCGACGCGCACGCCGACATCAACACGCCGGCGACCTCGCCGTCCGGCAACATGCACGGCATGCCGCTCGCCGCGCTGACCGGCCAGCCGGGCTTCGGCGACGCCTTCGCGAGCCGCCCGCTGGCCCGGCTCGATCAGCAGAACCTCTTCATGTTCGGCATCCGCTCGGTGGACCCGGGCGAGCGCGAGCTGATCAGGGCGCTGGACCTCGAGGTCGTCGACATGCGCCGGATCGACGAGGAGGGCGTGGTCGCGCCGCTCCGCCGCATCCTCGATCGCGTCGCGGCCCGCGACGGGCTGTTGCACGTGAGCTTCGACGTCGACTTCCTCGATCCCTCGGTGGCGCCCGGCGTCGGCACGACGGTGCCCGGCGGCGCGACCTACCGCGAGGCGCATCTCGTCATGGAGATGCTGCACGAATCCGGCCTCGTCGGCTCGCTCGACGTCGTCGAGATGAACCCGTTCCTCGACGTGCGCGGCCAGAGCGCGCTCACCATCGTCGAGCTTTTGGCGAGCCTTTTCGGCCGGACCACGATCGACCGCGCCGGGACGCCGGCGTTCCAGCCCGACACCGGCCGCCCGGACGCCTGATCGCGCACGACGCCGTTTCGCCATCGCTTTGCCTTGCACGTGCAAGAGACTGTTGCGCGATGTGACTTGCCGGGCGCACAAGCGCACGGGTAGATCGCGGCGATCGCGGGGGACCAATCGAGATGACGGCTGTCGACCACGGCTATGCGAGCGAGGCGGATCGGCTCTCGGCGTCGCCGCGCCTGTTCGAGAACGCGCTGCTCGACAAGCTGTCGCGCGTGCACTGGTCGGTGCCGCTCTACGTCTACATCCCGGTCATCGCGGCGCTCGGCTACGTCTCGTTCGAGCTCGTGAAGCCGGCTCTGGCGATCGCCCTCTTCGGGCTCGGCTACGCGATCTGGACGCTGATCGAGTACTTCGGCCACCGCTACCTGTTCCACTGGGAGTTCCCGGGCGCGTTCGGCAAGCGGATCCACTTCCTGATCCACGGCGTCCACCACGATCACCCAAACGACCCGCTGCGGCTCGTGATGCCGATCCTGCTGTCGGGCCCGATCATGATCATCGCCTGGTTCGTCGCCACAGCGATGTTCGCGTGGATCGACCCGGCGCTGCGCTATCCCGCGCTGATGGGCTTCGTGACCGGCTACCTCACCTACGACATGGTGCACTACTACACGCACCACGCGACGCCGACGACGAAGCTCGGCCTGACGCTGCGCCGCCTGCACCTGATGCATCACTTCCGCGACCACGACAAAGGCTTCGGCGTGAGCGCGCCCTACTGGGACTTCGTCTTCGGCACCGCCGAGAAGCGCCAGCGCCGGTAGGCTCGGCTTCTCCTTCTCCCGCTTGCGGGAGAAGGTGGCCCCGCGAAGCGGGGTCGGATGAGGGAGGTCGGGCGAAGGGCTCTCGAGCGCACGAGCTTGTGCTGGAACCGCCCTCATCCGACCCGACTGCGTCGGGCCACCTTCTCCCGCAAGCGGGAGAAGGAAGAGCCCGCCGCCTACTTCGCGGCTTCGAGCTTGTCCTGCGTCTTCGTGTCGAAGTCGCTCGCGTCGTGGCGCTCGTGCAGCTGGTCCTCGGGCGGGCCGAACAGGCGGTTGACCTTGCGCCCGCGCTGCACCGCCGGACGCGCCGCGATCGCCGCGGTCCAGCGCTGCACGTTCTTGTAGTCCTGCACCGCCAGAAACTCGCCGGCATCGTAGACCTTGCCCTGGGCGAGCGTGCCGTACCATGGCCACGTCGCGATATCGGCGATCGTGTACTCCGGCCCGGCCAGGTACTCGCTCTCGGCGAGACGCCGGTCGAGCACGTCGAGCTGGCGCTTGGCCTCCATCGCGAAGCGGTTGATCGCGTACTCGATCTTGACCGGCGCGTAGGCATAAAAGTGCCCGAAGCCGCCACCGAGATACGGCGCCGAGCCCATCTGCCAGAACAGCCACGAGAGACAGGCCGCCCGCCCCGCCGGATCGGTCGGCAGGAAGGCGCCGAATTTTTCCGCCAGATGCAGCAGGATCGCGCCGGACTCGAAGACGTTGATCGGCGTCGGCCCGCTGCGGTCGACGAGCGCCGGGATCTTGGAGTTCGGGTTCACCTCGACGAAGCCCGAGCCGAACTGCTCGCCGTCGATCTTGATCGGCCAGGCGTCGTACTCGGCGCCCGTGTGGCCGGCGGCGAGCAGCTCCTCGAACATCACGCCGACCTTCACGCCGTTTGGCGTCGCCAGCGAGTAGAGCTGGAAGGGATGCTTGCCGACCGGCAGCTGCTTCTCGTGCTGCGCGCCGGCCGTCGGGCGGTTGGTGCCGGAAAACTGGCCGCCGTTGCCGTCGCCCTGGCTCCAGGTCCAGACCTTGGGCGGGGTGTAGGTCGCGTCGCTCATTACGGCTCCATCGTAAAGTTACGAGCGACATATAGGTCGCGACGGCCAAGGCGCAGCCCGCCCGGAGCGCGGACGGCGATCTCGTCAGCTTGCCCCCGCCGTTTCGGGCACCTCGCAGAAAGCCTCACCCCTGCCGCAGCACATCCCGCACGTCGCGGCGGCCGCCGGCCCAGATCACCTCGCGGGTGAACCAGGCCCGCGCCCAGGCCGTCAGCAGCACGGCGTCGCGGCCGAGGAAGGCGAGCGGCGTCCACGGGCGCAGCTCCCAGCGCTTCAACGCGGTCACGGCGACCTCGATCGCGTACCAGCCGGCAAGGGTCAGCAGGACGGCGGCCCAGCCCGCCAGCCCGACGAGCGGCGCCGCGAGCCCCGCGGCCAGCGCCGCCGGCACCGGGCACGCGACGGGCTCGAAGGCGAACGTGAGCGGCTCCTCGGCGCGGCGGATGACCGCCCAGCGCGCCTGCCGCCCGTAGACCGCGGCGAGCGTGCGCGCGCCGATCTCCTGGTCGACCGTGTTCTCGGCGAAGACGGTGCGCAGGCCGATCTTCGCGAGGCCTTTCGAGAAGGCCGAATCCTCGGCGATCGTGTAGCGCATCGCCGCGACGCCGCCGGCCCGCTCGAGATCGGAGCGGCGGAAGATCATCACCTTGCCGACGCCGAATCCCTTGCCCGAGGCCGAGGCGGTGAGAAGCAGCCGCGCGTCGCGGTTGATGAGGATCGCCTCGATCGCGCCGGCCAGGCTCTCGGCGCGCACCGCCACCGGCACCGCGCAGACCATGCCGACACCGTCGACGAGGCTCTTCAGCATCACCCGCGCCGTGTCGGGCGAGAAGGTGATGTTCGAATCCTTGGTGACCACGACGTCGTGCGCCGCCGCCTCGAAGGCCGCCGAGAGGTTGTCGAGCTTGGGGCTCACCGCGCCGATGCCCGGCGCCACGATGAGTCGCGCCGGGACCGGGCTGCGCGCCGCCATCGCACGCATCGCGTCGACGGCCGGCGACGCGCGCTCGGCCGCGGCGACGATCACCTCGTAGCTCGGCAGGTCCTGGCGGAAGGCCGATTCCTGCGCGCGCGCGAAGCCGGGATCGACCATCTTCACCGGCATCAGCAGCGAGACCGGCGGCGTTTGCGTCGCTGTGGCGCGCCGGCGTTGGATGCGCGGCTGCAACAGTGCCCCGGAAAGCGATGCCGCGAAGGTCGCCACCGCCGCGCACCACCACAGCGCCGCGAGGCCGGCGATCACCAGCGAAACCGTCACACCCTCTCCTTCTCCTGCCTGTGCCAGAGGGAGACAGGGCCTAGCCCGTCCGCCGCGCCATGGCGAGCGGCGTCTGCGGCCCGGCCCACTGGTTACAGCTCTGTCAGGTTCGGCAACAAAAGGTGAGCGAAGCCGCCATTCTCTTGGCGGAGGGGCCGTCATAATCCTCCACGCTCGGTTGAACGGTGAAGGGGGCCGGCCATCCGTATGACCCACCAAGGTTCTTGCCCGCTTCTCGCGGCGGCCCAAGCGCTGCTTACCGCCTCGCCCCGCGAAAGCGCCGCCAGATGAGCGATCGCCTCGCCGACCGCGCCCGCGCCGCCCTGCGCCCGTCGACGCACGTCCTGCGCGCGGTGCCGAAGCCGGCGCCGGCCCCCGGCGAGATTTCGCTGGCCGACAAGTTCGATCTCACGAAGGAACGCGTCTTCGTCTCCGGCGCGCAGGCCGTCGTCCGCACGCTCCTGATGCAGCACGCGATCGACCGCCGCGCCGGCCACAACACGGCTGGCTTCGTCTCCGGCTACCGCGGCTCGCCGCTCGGCCGGCTCGACGCCCAGCTCTCCTCCGCCAAGGCGCTGCTGCAGGCCGCCGACATCAAGTTCGAGCCGGGCCTCAATGAGGATCTCGCCGCCACCGCCGTCTGGGGCGCCCAGCAGGCCGAGATGCGCGGCGAGGGCAAGTACGACGGCGTCTTCTCGCTCTGGTACGGCAAGGGCCCGGGCGTCGATCGCTCCGGCGACGTGCTGCGCCACGCCAACCTCGCCGGCACCTCGCCGCTCGGCGGCGTGCTCGCGCTGATGGGCGACGACCACATCGCCGAATCGTCCTCGACCGCGCATCAGAGCGAGTTCGTCTTTGCCGACATGATGATGCCGGTGCTGTCGCCGGCCGGCGTGCAGGAGATCGTCGACTACGGCCTGCTCGGCATCGCCATGAGCCGCTTCACCGGCACCTGGACGGGCATCAAGTGCGTCAAGGACACGGTCGAATCGACCGCCACGATCGACGCCTCGCTCGACCGGCCGCGCCCGATCATTCCGATCGACTACCTGATGCCGCCGGGCGGCCTGAACATCCGCCCCCGCGACATCATCCTCGAGCAGGACCTGCGCCTCACCCGCCACAAGCACGCGGCGATCCTCGCCTTCCTGCGCGCCAACAAGCTCAACACGACCATCCTCTCCGGCGGGCTCAAGCCGCGGCTCGGCATCGTCTCGACCGGCAAGGCCTATCTCGATGTGCGCCAGGCGCTCGACGTGCTCGGCATCGACGAGGTCAAGGCCGCGACCTACGGCATCCGGCTCTACAAGCTCGCCTGCCCCTGGCCGGTCGAGCCGCAGGGCCTGCGCGCCTTCGCCGAAGGTCTCGAGACGATCATGGTCGTCGAGGAGAAGCGCTCGCTGATCGAGACGCAGGTGCGCGAGCAGCTCTACGATCTCGCCGCACGCCCGACCTGCATCGGCAAGAAGGACGAGGCCGGCGCCCCGCTGTTTCCGGCGCACGGCGCGCTCGACACCAACGAGATCGCGATCGCGATCGGCCATCGCATCCTGCGCTACGCGCCGAACGAGGCGCTCGCGGCCTGCGTCGCCAAGCTCGAGGCGGCGCAGCTGCAGGCGAGCGTGCGCGCCGACGGCGCCGCCCGCACGCCCTACTTCTGCTCGGGCTGCCCGCACAATTCCTCGACCAAGGTGCCGGACGGCGCCCGCGCCTACGCCGGCATCGGCTGCCACTACATGGTCCAGGGCATGGACCGCGCGACCGAAGGCTTCACCCACATGGGCGGCGAGGGCGCGAACTGGATCGGCGAATCCGCCTTCTCGAACCGCGGCCACGTCTTCCAGAACCTCGGCGACGGCACCTACAACCATTCCGGCACGCTGGCGATCCGCTGGGCCGTCGCCGCGAAGACCAACATCACCTACAAGATCCTCTTCAACGACGCCGTCGCGATGACCGGCGGCCAGCAGATCGAGGGCGGCCTCACCGTCGACCGGATCGCCGCGCAATGCGCCGCCGAGGGCGTCGCGGCGATTGCCATCGTCGCCGACGATCCGGCGAAATATTCAAAGAGCATCGTCTGGCCCGCCGGCACGACCGTCGATGCCCGCGCCGACCTCGACGCGGTGCAGAAGCGCCTCGCCACCGTGCCCGGCACGACGATCCTCATCTACGACCAGGTCTGCGCCTCGCTGAAACGCCATCGCCGCAAGAAGGGCCTCGACCGCGAGCCGGACGTCCGCGTCGTCATCAACGAGGCGGTGTGCGAGGGCTGCGGCGACTGCGGCAAGACCTCGAACTGCGTCTCGGTGCAGCCGATCGAGACCGAGCTCGGCCGCAAGCGCACGATCGACCAGACCGCCTGCAACCGCGACCTCACCTGCGTCTCGGGCTTCTGCCCGGCGATCGTCACCGTGAAGGGCGCCACCCCGCGCAAGGCGGCGCCGGCGACGCTCGACGGGCTCGCCGCGCTGCCGCCGCGCCAAGTGCCGGCCGCGCTCGGCACGAAGCCGTTCTCGGTGATCCTCGCCGGCACCGGCGGCACCGGCGTCGTGACGCTCGGCGCCATCATGGGCATGGCCGCGCATCTCGAGGGCAAGGGCGCCGGCGTGATGGACATGGCCGGCCTCGCGCAGAAGGGCGGCATCGTCCTCACCCACGTGAAGCTCGCCGAGAGCGCCGCCGACATCTCGGCGATCCGCGTCGCCGCCGAGGAGGCCGACCTGATCCTGGGCTGCGATCTCGTCGCCGCCGCCTCGCGCAAGGTCGTCGCCGCGATCCGCAAGAACGACACCGCGCTCGTCGCCAACGTCGCCGCGCTCTACCCCGGCGAGATCACCCGCCGCCCCGAGTACGTGCTGCCGCAGGCGCGGCTGCAGAAGCAGCTCTCCGCCGCCGCCGGCTCGACCGCGCGCTTCCTCGACGCGACGAAGACAGCGACGACCCTGCTCGGCACCTCGCTCGCCGCCAACATGATCATGCTCGGCTTCGCTTGGCAGTCGGGCCTCGTGCCGCTTTCCGAGACATCGATCGACCGGGCGATCGAGCTCAACGGCGAGGCGGTCGAGATGAACCGCCGGGCCTTCGCGCTCGGCCGCCGCGCCGCCGCCTATCCGGACGAGGTCGCCGCGATGGTCGCCGCCGCGCTGCCGGCCGCCCGCCGCGAGGCGCCGGCCCGCTCGCTCGACGAGGTCGTCGCGCGTCGCGCCGCCGCCGCCTATCCGGACGAGGTCGCCGCGATGGTCGCCGCCGCGCTGCCGGCCGCCCGCCGCGAGGCGCCGGCCCGCTCGCTCGACGAGGTCGTCGCGCGTCGCGCCGCCTATCTCACCGCCTACCAGGACGCCGCCTACGCCGCGCGCTTCGTCGCGATGGTCGACCGCGCCAAGGCGGCCGAGCGCCTCCATGCGCCGGGCGGCCACCGCCTCGCCGAGGCGGTCGCCAAGAGCTACTTCAAGCTCCTCGCCATCAAGGACGAGTACGAGGTCGCCCGTCTTTACTCCGACGGCGCGTTCGCCCGGCAGATGGGCGAGACCTTCGAGGGCGACTTTTCCGTCACCTATCACCTCGCGCCGCCGATTCTCGGCCGCCGCGATGCGCAGGGCCGGCCCCTGAAGACGAAGCTCGGCCCTTGGATGGCGCGCGTGTTCCCGCTTCTTGCCAAGGGCAAGCGGCTGCGCGGGACACGCTTCGATCTTTTCGGCCGCAGCGCGGAGCGCCGTACCGAGCGCGCCATGATCGTCGACTACGAGGCGGTGATGGACGAGATTTTCGCCAAGCTTTCGCCCGACAACATCGACGCGGCCGTGGCGATCGCCGCGCTGCCGCAGAAGATTCGCGGCTTCGGCCACGTGAAGGACGCCGCGCGCGTCGCCGCCAAGGCAGAGGAAGCGACGCTGCTCGCGGCCTGGCGCGAGACCGCGCCGATGCGTCTGGCGGCCGAATGACCAGCGCGGCGATCCGGCTGCGGGCCGAGGAGCGGTGGCAGGGCTCCGGCCTGTCCACCCGCCGCCTCCCGGCCACGATGGGCCTGATCGCGATCGCCTCGCTCGTCGGCCACCTCGCCATCGTGGCGGGCGCCGCCTTCGACACCAAGCCGCCGCCGCCGCCGACCGAGGACATCGCGGTCGAGATCGTTCAGGAGATGCCGAAGCCGGTCGAAAAGGCGCCGGAGCCCGCGAAGGCCGAAGCGGCGAAGCCCGAGGCGCCCCCGAAGGTCGAGACCGCGAAGCTCGAGCCGCCCCGCCCCGAGCCGGTCAAGCCCGAGCCCGCCAAGCCCGAGCCCGTCAAGCCCGAGCCGGTCAAGGCCGAGGCGCCGAAGCCGGCCCCGCCGCCGCAGCCTTCGCCCGAGGATGCGGCGAAGGAGCAGAAGCTCGCTGAGCTTCAGAGGGAGCTCGAAAACCTCAAGGCCGAGCAGACGCAGCTGCAGGCCGAGCGCAGCGCCGCGGCCGCCGCCGAGGCCCAGCCGCAGCCGGCGCCGATCCGCGACACCGGGCTCGGGCCCCTGCCGGAGTCGTTCCAGGCCGTCGCCCTGCCCGCCGCCGCCGACGGCCAGGGCGAGGCGACGAGCTACCAGGAGATCGTCTTCAGCGCCCTGGCGAAGGCGAAGGGCATCGGCGCGGTCCAGGGGCTGCCCGGCACCGCCGGCGTGCACTTCACGATCGACGCCAAGGGCGCGATCGTCGACATCGTGCTCGTCCACAAAAGCGGCGTCGCCGCGCTCGACGCCGAAGCGCTCGACATCGTGCACCGCGCCGCGCCGTTCCCGGTGCCGCCGCAGGGCGCGCAGCGCGTCTTCGACGCCAACTTCACCTTCAAGACCCAAGCCGCGCAATGAGCACCGCGGAGGTCCGGCTCGGCGGCCCCTCGGCGCCGCGCTGGGGCTCGACCTACGCCGCGCGCCTGCAGGCCGCCGCGGATCGGCTGCGCGCAAGTGCGGCGTGGTTTCTGGAGACGGACGAAGGCAGCCTCGCCGCCCGCGCGGCGGCGCTCGCGGCGGCGCCGCAGGCCGTGCCGAACCTGCCGCCGGCGACGAACAAGCGCCTCGTGCGTGCCGCCATCGCCGGCGTGGCCATCGCCCATGCCGTGCTGCTCCTCGCGCTGTGGCGCTCTGCGCCGCCGCCGCCCCCGGCGGAGGACATCACCGTCGAGCTGGTGCGCGAGGTGCCGAAGGCCGGGCCGAGGCCGGCGGCGAAGCCCGAGCCCCAGGTCGCCGCGCGGCCGGTGCAGGACGGCAAGGACGCCGGCGCCAAGGACAAGGCGACGCAGACGAAGCCCGCCAAGTCGCCGCCGAAGCCGACCGAGACCGCGAAGCAGGAGCCGCAGGCCAAGCCGGAGGAGAAGAAGCAAGACAAGCCGAAGCCGGAAGAGAAGCCCAAGGCGCAGCAGAAGGCCGAGCCGAAGCCGCCGAAGGCCGCGCACCACCGCGCCCGCCGGCGCCGCCGCAGCAGGAGCCGCCGAAGCCGCAGCCCGCCGCCGAGCAGACGCCGCAGCGCCAGCAGCAACCGGAGCCGCCGCGCCCCGAGCGGCAGATCGCCATGCCGGCCATCGCCCTGCCCGGCGCGAGCGACACCGGCACCGACGCCGTCTCCTACTCCCAGCTCGTGCTGAGCCAGGTGGCGAAGGCCAAGAAGCAGGGTCGCTACATGGGCGTCCCCGGCTATGCCGGCGTCCGCTTCCGCGTCGGCGACGACGGCTCGCTCGAGATGGTGAAGCTCGTCGTCTCGAGCGGCGCCCCAACGCTCGACATCGAGGCCGAGGCGATGATCCGCCGCGCCGCGCCCTTCCCCAAGCCGCCGCCGGGCGGCCGGCGCGACTACGGCATCACCCTGGTCTTCGCCGCGCAGCCCGACTAAGGCTCGCCGCACGCAAGGAGGCGCCGATGCCGCACGTGATCGTCAAGATGTATGAAGGCCGCAGCGCGGCCCAGAAAGCCGCGCTGGCCGAGGCGGTGACGCAGGCGGTCATTGCGGCCCACGGCTGCAAGGCCGAGGCGGTGTCGGTCGGCATCGAGGACGTCGCGCCGAGCGACTGGACCGCGTCCGTCTACGAGCCCGACATCATCGCCAAGCCCGACACGATCTTCAAGCAGCCGGGCTACGATCCGCGCTAGGCGCTGCGGGTGCGGCGTCAGGGTCGCTTCAGGCCCTTGAAGCTGCGCTGCAGGAGCTCGGGCGGGATGTCGATCTTCGTCCAGGTGCTGCTGTCGAAGCGGTGCACGCCCTGCTTGACGTCGAAATAGACAAGCGTCGACTCGAAGGCCTGGACTTTCAGCGGATTGGGCGGCGCACGCCTGAGGCGCGGCTTCAGCGGCGTCAGGGTCCGCCCATCGAACACATGCAGCGCGTAGTCCGACGCCAGGACGTCGTCCCGTCCCAAAGCCGCGATCGACAGGAACGTGTCGTTTGTCTTCGGACCAACGGATCGAAAGCCGCGCGCCGCGTCGCCGTCGAGGATCGCGCCATTGCTGCCGACGAGCCTCAGGCCCGACGCGGTGACGGCCGCGTCGTTGAGGACGGCCGCCGTCGGAATCGCGAGGCGGCGCCATGCTTTGCCGTCAAAGTGATGCACGCGCCCCTCGTCGACGAAGGCGGCGTCGCCCTCGCTTGCCAGCTTCTCGTAGACCTCGGCGAGCGCGCCCCAATCGTTCTCCTCCGTCAGCTTCTGCTGCGTCGCGTCGTCCATCCCCGGCGTGTCGCGCGCGGCGACGCCGAGAAGGTAGATGTCCGAGGCGGACCGCCCGGCGATGCGCCTGAACGTCGTCGGCTTGAAGCCCGCCTCCGCGCCGACGACGACGTCGATGCGATCCCATCGGCCCGCGCCCTGCCGCCGGTAGAGCTGCGCGCTCTGGCCGGCGGCATAGAGGGTGTCGTCGATCGTCGCGAGCGCGAGGATGGCCCCGGCGCCGGTCGCATCGAGGCTCGCGACGCCGGCGCCGACGATCTTCTCGTGCACCGGCTCGCCCTCGCCGATCAGATAGACGTCGCCCTCGTCGCTCGCCGCGGCGAACCGCCAGCTCGCGTGCGGCGGGGCCGCCGCGATCGCCACGATGTCGCGCGCGACATCCGTGCGCGACCAGGGCTGCGGAAACGCGTCGTCGTATTCCAGGATCGCGCTGAACGGATCGTCGGGCTCGAGGTCCGCATAGGCGACCGCGAAGTGCCCCGCCGAAAACGCCTGTGCGGCCACGATCTTCGGTTGCCACATGGCTCAAGCTCTTTTGGGACGCCGTCGCGTCGTCGCCCTTTCGAGCATCTGTAACATGAATTGGCGCTCCCGCGCTTGATCTGCTCGATCGCTCCACCGATTCTTGGTTACGTTCCAAACCTTTTCGATCGCGTCGAGGTCCGCGGGCCCGTCGCTCTCGCCCCGACGCGCACCCTCAGTCGACGAGCCGATGCTGGCGGAGAAGCTCAAGGTACTTCGGGTCCTCGTCGGCGAAGATGTCTTCGCCCTCGAGCATGTAGGCGCGCAGCAGCGGGTCGACGGCCTCATCCGCATGCCCCAGGTCGAGCCTGCAGGCGCCGAGGCCGAGCAGGACGAACGGGTTTGTCGCCCCATCGGCGCAGCGCCCGGCCACCTCGAAGCGCTGCAGCGCCGCCGTCACGTCGCCCTTCGCGCGCAAGGCGTCGGCGATCGAGGCATGGAGCCAGAGCGCCGCGTCCCAGATCGCCTGCGGCTGCGGCACCAGCGCGAGCGCCTGCTCCCACGCGGCGATCGCGTCATCGATCCTGCCGGCGTCGTGGGCGATGTTGCCGCGCTCCGACAGCGCCTCGATCTTCGCGTGGACGGCATCGGGAAGCTCATCCGGCACGACGGCGCGCCCTTTCCTTCAGGTACGACTCGAGATGGGCGAGGTCGTCGCCCGCTTCTGGTCAAGGCGATCCCGGCTTTCAGGAACGGCAGACCATAGTCCGCTTGTATCCGACGTAGCCGCAGGCGCCCATCTCCGGCGAGAAGATCGTCCTCGTCCAGAATGAGAGCGCCGGCCGCAGGCAAGAAGCTCATCTCGACCAATCGTCCGGCGGCGATGGACACGCGCGGCTTGTCGGGGCCGCGCATCTCGCTGTCCTCGCCTCTCGGCGTTTTGCGAACCATCTTCGGGGACCGATCAAAGCCGCCACGTCCTGCTGAGCCATGCTGAACTTGAGGTCGTCGACCCCGATGTAGGGCGTGAAGGTTGCCATGCTCTGCGGCTCATCAGCAGACCGTGCTGCTCGAGGCATTTTCACGGTAGTTGCCGCTTAAAACTTGTCTTGCGTTTGCGTCCGCCATTCTTCGGCAATTGTACGCCACGCGCACCATCGCCGCGTCAGGCGCGCGTGAGGAACTTGACACATCTTCATTCGATATTGAATATAGACTTCAACTTGTCGTTACTCTTTATTTTGGCCATATCAACAGATGATCGCCCCGCATTGTTTTTACGCGTCGCGTCCGCGCCAGATCTGTATAAATCTCTAATAACATCATAATCTGGCTTCGGATTCATGACTGCAGTCCAAAGCGCGTTATTGCCGTATTTGTCAACAAGGTTAGGATCTGCACCTGCCTTCAACAAAGTACGCACAATATCAGTTTCTGACCTAGCGAGAGCATATTGCAATGCCGTCTGACCATTGTTGTCCTGATGATCGAGCGGAACCCCCATTTCAATCAAGCGCAGCGCAAACTCCTTGCGCCGTGTCAACGCCTCTTGCAACAGTGTATGATTATCTTTGCTGATTGCGGTGATATCGTCAATCTCGTCGGTGCTGAAGTCCTTTGAGGTACGGAGGCGTGCGAACGTGTCACTCATCGGATGCCTTCATTTTTGCTCGAACTGATGGCCGCGATTTCCGCTAACGGATTCCGGCTGGTAGTTATCCTTCTGGGGCGCTTGGTCCGCTCGACCATTCCGCCCACCGTTGGTAGGGCCTCCTACCTTTACAATCACGTCGGCACCACCGGCGGCCCTGCCGGTCCCAGCCCCGACGCGCTGCCTCAGTCGACGAGCCGGTGCTGGCGGAGAAGCCCGAGGTACTTCGGGTCCTCGTCGGCGAAGATGTCTTCGCCTTCGATCATGTAGGCGCGCAGCAGCGGGTCGACGGCCTCGTCCGGATGGCCCAGGTCGAGCCTGCAGGCGCCGAGGCCGAGCAGGACGAACGGATGTGTCGCCCCGTCCGCGCAGCGTGCGGCGGCCTCGAAGCGATGCAGCGCCGCCGCCACGTCGCCCTTCGCGCGCAAGGCGTCGGCGATCGAGGCATGGAGCCAGAGCGCCGCGTCCCAGATCGCCTGCGGCTGCGGCACCAGTGCGAGCGCCTGCTCCCACGCGGCGATCGCGTCCTCGATTGCGCCGGCGTCGCGGGCGATGTTGCCGCGCTCCGACAGCGCCTCGATCTGCGTATGTAGGGCGTCGGGAAGCTCATCCGGCACGACGGCGCGCCCTCTCCTTCAGGTACCATTCGAGATGGGCGAGGTCGTCGCCCGCAAACCCCTCGCGCCCGTCGCGCCGATATATTTTGTCGAAGATGTCGTAGGCGGCCTCGTCGTCCCCGATCGCGCGCCACGCGGCGCCCTCGAGCATGTTGACGAAATGATTGTCGTGCCCGGGATCGGCATAGGTCTCGTAGGTGGTGCGCAGCCACGTCTCGATCTGCCCGCGCTCGCGCCGCGCCACCGCCTTGCGCAGCATGCCGCGCGCGATGATCTGCGGGTAGAAGTCGAAGCCAGCCTTCGGTTCCGGAAGCGCGTCCCACGCCTCCTGCCCGAGCGCCGCCGAGCGTGCGAGGTCGCCGGCTCGCTCCGCCTCCCCCGCTTGGCGAAGCAACGCATCGAGCTTCGCCGCATCCGCTTTGCTCACGGCCGGACGGTCGGTCATCGGGTCCTCACTGTATGGGCGGGAGATCGCGCGATGGGGTCGATTTGCCTCGCGACATGTTCAAAGGTCCGTATTCAAACGGTGGTTGTCCGCGTCGCGACAGTTGTTGGCGTAGCAGTTGCCACGGCGAGCTGTGCCGGCCTCCGTTCTCGTTCCCATCATGCATGCTGAGCTGATGACCCATGTAGATGTTTCGAAGGCTTGGACCCTGAACCTTTCCGCCAAGGTGAGGGCGTTGATCGAAACGTCATGTCCGCGTGCTCTAGGGGGAGCCCGGAGGGATCGCGATGGTCCAGGTCTCGGACGTCGTCACGTCGATCGATTTGACGGATCTTCGCTGCCCCTTTCTTGGTAGGCGGATCCGCAAGGCGCTGGCGCGCGCTGGCGTCGGCGAGCGTCTGACGTTCGTGTGCAGCGACCCCTTGGCCGCCATCGACGTCCCGCATCTCGTCACCTCGCTTGGCGACGAGCTCCTTGCCAAGACCGAGAGCGGGCAGCAGCTCACGTTCGTGGTCCGCCGGGCGCCCCGATCCTCGACATTGTGACATCGCTCAGATCGTGACATCGCTCAGAGGGCATGGTGCATCCCCCTGCGCGCCGGCCCGAAGAGCCGAGGGACGTCCCGGTAAGGGATCTCGCCGCCGAGCCGGAAGACCTGCATCTCGGTAAGCCGGGTCATCGACGCATCGAACGTTAGCTGCACCACCCGCGCATCCTCGGGCAGGAAGTAGCTGATGCGTGTGTCGCCGCGCGCAAGGTCCGCACTGCGGCCGCCGGCGGTGTCGTCACCGAGGGCGTTTTCGCGCTAGCGGGCGTCAACGACCTTCCGTCGAGACCGAAAGGTAGCACCGCGTGCAGCGGATCGAACGACACGCGATGGAAGACCACCTGGTCGGCTTCCGAAAGCGTGTCGTCGGCCTTCCGAAACAGGGTTACATCGATTCCCAGGCTGGCGATTGGGACATCGACGCGCGCCCTGCCGCCGCTCAGCGGTACATTGAGCGCGACGCCTCCATTGTGGGCGAGCGCATCGATCCAAGCTCCCATCGCGTAGCAATTGACCCTGTCGGCGATGGCGTCGGACGAGAGATCTTGGAAGGTCATGGAGCCCGTCGTCACGGCTTGTTGGTCGGATAGCGTTTCCAGCTGGTGCCGTCGAACCGGGCGATGTCGCTGTATCCAAACGACCAGAGCACCCCGTCGACCGCCTCGACGAGATGCCCGTCACGAAGCTTCGGCTTCAGAGCGATCGGCACGGCATCGATTTTTTGTCCGTCGAAGATCGACAGGCCCTCGTCGTGGCCGAGATAGATGCGGTCGCCGTAGCGTGCGATCGACAGGAACGTCTCGTTGTCTTCGATGCGCGAGAGATCGGCGAAGCCCTGGCGCTCGTTGCCCTTGAGAAGCGTGCCGTTGCGACCGCAGGCCCACACCGTATCCGCATCCTCGATGAGGACGGCGTGCAGCCATTCGTCGGCAGGGAGCGCCAGCCGGTGCCAGCCCTTGCCGTCGCTAAAGTGGAGGCCGTTGCTGGCGGCCACGAACAGCCGGTCCGGGCCTGTGCCCCGGATGTCCTCGAGCATCAGGACGTCATTGCTTTCAATCGGCAGCAGCAGGCCGGCATCGACGTGCTGCCATGTGCCGGGGCTTGTTCGGCGATAGACCTGTCCGCTGTGGCCGCAGGCGAACAGGTCCGTGCCGATCTGCCGGATGGCGCGCATATAGCCGTAGCCTTTGGCATCGTCGGCGTGCAGCCCGGCCTCGTGAATTTTCTCGATAAAGCCTTCCTGCTTGCCGACGAAGCCGACCTCGCCCTCCGCCGACAGCGTCACGAATATCGTGCGGTCCCTGTCCGGATAGGTGTAGCGGCAAATCGAGACGATGCAGCGGTTGACCGGTGTGATGTGCCACAGCCCCGGATGCTGGCTGTCGTAGATCCGGTAGACCTGGTCCGGCTCGAACGGATCGATCTGCCATGCCGCCGCCGAGGTGTCGGCAATAAAGAAATAGTCGCGTTCTGCAGCGCTTGCCGTGACGATGATCCGCTTGTTGTCTTCCACGACTACCTCGTTCCAGTTGAATTGCCGCCAGACTGCAGTGTGCCGGCGGCTGGCGAGCCTGCTTTCGGCGGATTGCGTGTCGCCCTTGGGACAATCCTTCTCCTCGTAGGGCTTCAGGTTGCAGGGATCCTTGCCGGGCGTGTTGACGTTCGTCGTGCTGCCACTGCCGGCCTGGGCCTGCTCCTGCTGCGCCTCCTTGAGCTGCGCCTGGGCATCGGCGAGGGCTTGGCTGGCCTGGTGCAGCTGGTAGAGCGAGTAGAGCGCGGCTGCGCCTACCCCTGCGTCGATCACCCAGCCGGTCGGGTTCCAGTCGTCTGCGATGTCGGCCGTCGCAACGCCGCCTTCTGCGGCGAGCGCTCCTCGCGCCGCAACAGTGGCCGCCTGCGCGGCCTTCAGCTGGGCCAGAGCCTGCGCCACCTTCGCCGATGCCACGCCGGTGGCGACGTGCATACCGGCGGCAAGGTACTGGCCGCGCGCGTTGGTGGTGGGATAGCCGTCGCTTCGGTCACTGCCGGCAGCCGCGGGCTCCGGGCTTTTAGCCGGACGATCGAGGAGATTGTCGTCGCCCACAGCTCACTCCGACTGCACGTTCATCCAGTTCAGGTCGTAGATGCGAACGATGCGGTAGCGCTCAGCCCGGACGTTCAGCGAGGCGTGGTCGGCCCACACCCGCCCCATGTTGACGCCCGACATGATGCCGCCGCCGGTGCCGGGCTCGTCGCCTTGAACGAGAGGCGCGAGGCTGTGATCGTAGACGTAGCAGGGATTGCGATTGAGCCTGACGCTGTCGATGCATTTGAGGCTGCCGCTAAGGTCAGCGAAGAGCTGGTAGGGCACCGGCTCCATGCCGCCGCCCAGCGGCGTCCAGCAGACGTCGGGCGCGACAGTCACGCAGTAGATGATCATGTCCTTTCGCGCGCCGAGCGGCATGTCGTCGGTCCTTTACGGGGATGAGGCGGTCTTTAAGAGGGTCGGTCTCGTCGCCGTTAGGGCGCGCAACGGCGCGAGACAAAGCAGGCTGGCATCCTTCACCGGCAACTCAGCCGGTCCTCGCAGGCGCCACACGACGTGGACATCCATCGCCTCGAGGTCGATCACGACTATATCGATCGGCAACACTGCAAAATGGATGCGCTTGCGTTCGAGCTCGAGACGGAGCCGACGTGCGTGAACAGCGGACCATAGTCCGCTTGTATCCGACGCAGCCGCTGGCGCCCGTCTCCGGCGAAGAGATCGTCCCCGTCCAGAATGAGAGCGCCGGCCGCAGGCAAGAAGCTTATCTCGACCAATCGTCCGGCGGCGATGGACACGCGCGGCTTGTCGGGGCCGCGCATCTCGCTGTCCTCGCCTGGCGTTTTGCGAACCATCTTCGGGGAACCGATCAAAGCCGCCACGTCCCGCTGAGCCATGCCGAACTTGAGGTCGCCGACCCCGATGTAGGGCGTGAAGGTTGCCATGCTGCCGATCCTCGCTGTGCAAGCTCCTCGAAGGTCTCGACGCGCAGCATCCGGTTGTCGAGCAGAAGCCCAGATACCTACTGCACCGGACGTAGACGCTGCAGGGCGTGGTCCCAAGTTCCTTTCGCGAAGGCTGTGATCGACGGTGTGTCGGTCTGGTGAAAGAGCGTTGTCGACAGCCCCAAGATCATGAAGACGAGCACGCCGGCTCCCTCGTAGACGGCGCCGTCCTGTGCGATCAAGCTGCTTCTCAGGACCGCCGGATCTGCCGAGAACAGATTTTGCCCATTGTAGATAACATTCCCCGCCTCCGGATAAATCTCGATCTCCACCACGCCCCCGTCGCCGTAGGTGATGATCGGAGCATCGACGCCGCGGGATTCCCGGAACTGACCGGACGGAAGCTTCCGCCGCCTCGACGGCGCGCCGAGGATCGTTGCGACCTGCCCGACAGTCATGCCGAAATGCAGTGGGCCGAGCGAGGTCAGGGGGACGAGAAGCCAATCCATTTTATATCCTTGTCACTTGCCCGGCAGAAGACCGTGCTGCTCCAAGCACTTTCGGTATGCCGACATTTCTTTCATCATCTGGTTGTACTTTTTAGGATCGCCGCTTTCGGCAGCGACCCGGCGGAGGTCGCGATAATCCTGCGCCACGGCATCACGGTAGTTGCCGCTTAAGACTTTGTCTTGCGTCTGTGTCCTCCACGCTTCGGCACTTGCTGACGACCCTGTGGAACTCACGCTATCGCGATGATCCATCTTGTCCATCGCCCCAGAGGGGCTTGCGCCGTAACTCAGGCCGGTATCGGAGGCGCCGCCATTCCATGCCGGGACATGATTTGATTCCAAGTTCGAGCCGAGCCCTGTCGTCCCGTCCTTCGATCCGCCACGATATGGTCCGGGACCCTTTGGATCGCCCTTAGCAAGATGCTTGCAGGGGTTCTTGAACCTCTTTTTCGCAACCCGGACACCGCCTTCTCCGCTCTCGGTCGCCTCCTCGACCTCGTGCTCGGTTCGGCGCGCTACGCTGCCTTCCTCGGCAGCGTGATCGAGCGCCCGCGCCTCACGACCGACGGTGGACGCCTCGTCGGCGACGCCGCCCGGACCACCGCCGATCAGGCCCTGGCCGGCGCCCACCACTTCCTTCGTTGCGTCGACCGTGCTCTGCGAGGCGCCGAGCCCGCTCGCCACGGCGCCCGCGCCCTGCTGGGCCAGCGACTCCTGCGGCGTGCCGTACCAGACCTCTTTGGCGCCGGTCCAAACGTTGTCGATGGCGTTGGCGCCGACCACCGCCGAGCCTACGTTGAGTGGCACGCCGGCGACCGCGCCGACGCCCGTCGCGTCAAGCGCGCCGCCGCCGGCTTCTCCGGCCACGGCCCCCACACCTTCGATCGCGCCCCCGACCACGCGCAAGGCGCCCCAGGCGCGCGTCCAGAAGCTCGGCTTCGGCGCCGGCTTCGGATCCGTCGGCCCCGGGTGCTGGGCTTTGGCGATCGTGTTGGCGGTCGCCGGGCTCGACCCGTTGTGGTCGAAGAGATCGCCGTGACGGATGGCCGGCGAGCCGTTGATGAGGACGTTCGTCGCATGCGTGCGCGGGAACGTCCGGTCCATGTAGGTGTCGGACTTGACGCCGCGCCCGGTGCCGGCCTGGCCGCCGTAGGTCTTCGACACGTCCGAGTTGAAGCGCATCGCGCGGTCGCCCTCGTAACGGACGTCGGGCGAATAGTGCTCAGCCTTGTCGTTGGTGAATGCGTAGGTCTGGAACGGGGTCGGGTTCTGCCCGCGCGCCCCGACGTATTTGATGTCCGGCGTCACCGAGATGACCCGACCAAGATGCGAGTCCCGCAAGCCGATTGGGGGCGCCGGATCGGCGCCTGTCGGCGGCGGCCCGCTCGCCGCGTCCTCCTTCGCCTTCTGCGCAAAATAGTCCTGTGCCGAGACGCTGGTTCCCGAACCTAGGGTGGGCGTCGCCGACGATCCGCCGGGCGTGATCGTCAGATAGCCTTCGACCGGCGCGTCAGCCACGTGCGCCCCCCTGCAGGACGACATCGCAGTCGTCGGACCACGCAAAGCCCGCCCGCCATGTCAAAGCGACAGCGTCCGCATCGCCTTGGAAGTCGATATGCACGCCGTCGAGCACCGCGGTGTGAATGCTGTCTGGCCGTCGCGGACGGACGAGGCGCACGCTCAGTTCCACCCCGGGCAGAGCGATCCTCAGTCTCGGATGCCGGCGATGCAGATTGACGAGCGTGATGACCTCGTGGCCTTGCAGCCAGGGCTCGGCGATGCAGGCCGCCGGCGCGCTTTGCCAGAAGCGGTAATCGAAATCGCGCGGCAGAAGCGGATGGCGCTGCGAAAGCCACGCGTCGTCCATCGTCCCCGCATGCGCCCGTCGCGCTTCCCAGAACGGCGCAACGGGGGCGAACCCTTGCGGCACGTAATCGAGCCTGCGCCAATCGTTGATCGGATCGTCAGGATCCTCGATCCGCGGCGCCGGGATCGGCTCGTCTTTCGGCGCGGCGTCGGGATGAAGCCAGCCGATGCCGATCCAATTGTCGGGATGATGCACTTGACCGGACGGATCGGTTGAACTCGGCCAAGATCCTCCATAGGCCTCGCGCCAGCAGAGCGGCGTCGTATCCGCCGGCGCTGGGTCCTCGAGCGTCCACCCTACGAAGGCCGGCGTCCGCGTGAGGTCGAGCAAGCGAGCGATGCCGACGCGATAGCGCGGACGCCAGTTTCGCGGCCCAGTCGCCTGAAGTGTTTTCTTGAAGCGACGCTCGACCTCGATCGAGCATAGCCATCGTGGGCACGGCACGCCGTCCGGCGCGTAGGTCGAGCCGCGAAACGTGACGTCCGTGCCGGGCTTGAACGGCGCCAGGTCGGTCGCGGCCTGCAGCGGAGTGGTGAGCGGGTCGCCACAATACGTGTCTTCCCAAACGAAGGGCTCTTGCTCGTCGCAAATCTTGATGCGCCGATCGGGCTTTGCCGTTAACGACCCTCGGATCGCGACGACACCATTCATGCGTCCGACGAGATTGAGCTGTGCGAACATCTCGGCAGGCAGCGGCGTCTCGTTGTAGAACGTCACGAACGTTACGCCTGCTCAAGAGCCTGGCTTGTTGAGGTCGACCACCTCGCCGTTGATCTGCACAGGGCCTGAGGCCGTGAAGTTGAAGTTGGTCCCGAGGATGATGACCGTGCCGTCGCTGCGCATCGTGAGCGATGACTGCCCGACCCTGATGATGAGTTCCTCGCCGACTGTGACCAGCTTGGACTTACCCACGTTCTCGGTCGCGGTCTGGCCGATGTTCACGGCTTGGCTGAGCCCGACCTGGTAAGCATGCGCGATCCCTATCGAGTCCGTGCGCATTGTGGCGACCGACACGTTGAGCATGCCGGGCAGTCCGAAAAGGCTGCCGACGGCAGAGCCCAGCGAGGCGCCCGAGCCGGCGAGCGCGGCGCCGGCATCGGCAAGCGGGTTCGACGGCGATGTCACGCCGGACTGCGCCTGCTGGCCTGCTGCGCCGAGGATACCGACGGCGCTGCCGGCGATCGCCGGCAGCATGCTGGTTGCGGACGACACAAGGCCGCCGATGCCGCCAAAGGCTGCCCCTGCGGCGCTGGCTGGTGCGCCTGCGGCTCCTGCGATGCCGGACGCGCCCAACCCTCCGGCACCACCACCCAGACCGGCGCCGGCGACGTTCATCGCCTGCCCGAGCATGCCCGAGGTCATCCCCGCCATGCCCATCAGCGGCGCCATCATCGCGGCGGCGCCGGCGCCGATGCCGCCGACCGACAGGTTCATCGAGCCGCCGACCTCGGTCGTCGCATTCTGCCCGACGGTGGTCGACTGGTTCTGGCCGATCGCATTCGACTGGTTGGCGGCGATGCTGGTCGTCGCGTTGTTGACGACGTTGGTCGTCTGGTCCTTCGAGGCGTTGAAGAACTGGTTCTCGGCGCCCGTCGCGTCCTCGAAGGTCATCTCGTTGTTGCCGGACGACTTGTACGACTTCGAGCGCACCACCATGCGGGTCTTGTTATCGGGCAGCGCGTAGGGAACGGGGTTCGTCGGGTCCGGCACCAGCGCGGTGACGAACGGGCGGTCGGGATCGCCCTCCTGGTAGGACACCAGGCACTCCATGCCGATGCGCGGGATGACCTGGTAGCCCCAGCTGGTGCCGGCCCACGGCTGGCCGACGCGGATCCAGATCGTGTCGGATCCATCCTTCTTGGCGCGGCGGTCCCACGGGAACCAGACCTTCACCCGCCCGTATTGCTCGGTGTAGATCTCCTCGCCCGACGGACCGGCGATCAGCGCGACCTGCGATCCGACGATGGTTGGGCGCGGAACCGTGCGGTGCGGCGTCGCCGGCGTCGTCGCCGGCATGGCGGCAAACGTGTTGTCGTAGGACGGCCGCCCGCCTGCCGTCTCGTAGGTCGGGTCGACCGCGACGTGGCGGATCGAGGTGAGCACCTGCTGGGCGAAGACGTCCGAGGGCTTGGCCTTGTCGAAGGGCGTGAACTTCTGGCCCGGCGCCAGCGTGCGAACGGTCGAGGCCGCCTCCGAGGTCTCGTAGCCGGTCTCGGTCGCCTGGATGCGGTACTTCATCGCCTGCTCGGCGCCGGTCGTGTCCTTGAACAGGCCGGGAAACTCGTAGAGCTCTTCGGTCGCGCTGCCGGGCACGAGGTCGAACGCGGTCTGGTCGCCCTCGGGCGCCTGCATCGTCTCCCAGTTCCAGTCCCTGCCGCTGCGCTTGCCCGGCGTGAAGGCGAAGGTGCGCCGCCAGCTCGAGATGTGATCCTCGGCGGCCGAGCCCTCCGCGAAGCGCACCTGCTGCTCGGGGGCGTCGCGGTAGCCGGACACATGATCGGAGACGACGAACGTATGCCGGCCTTGTTGGTGCTCGAACCAATAGAACAAGCCGACCTGCTGCATCCGCCGCAGCATGTAGTCGAAATCCGTCTCGTTCCACTGCACGGAATAGTCGAGCGGCAGCGGCGCGCCGGTGATGCGCAGGTCGAAGTCGGTCACGCCGTGCTCCTTGCACAGCGTCTCGATGACCTGGGTGGCGTCCGTGCCGAGCCAGATGCGGCAATCGCTCCGGCGCGTCAGCAGCCACAGCTTCGGCCGGATCGTCAGCGCGTAGCTCCGCGTGCCGCGCGCGGTGAGGGAGCCCTCGTGCAGCTGCGTGACGAGGCCGTTCCAGTATCGTGTGCCGGCGTCCTTCAGCTTCAGCGACATGTCGACCGACAAGCCGACGAGATCCGCGGCCTTCAAGTCGTCGCGCTGCGACTTGACCGACGCGCGGATGGCGAAGAGATCGTTGATGCCCTCGTCGACCGCCAAGTGATCGAGCAGCAGCACATCCTGGCCGAGCGGCGTCGAGATCGCCATCATCCGGCCGGATTGCGTATAAGGCACGTGAACGTTCACGTGGCGCCCCCCGGAAAGCTCGTCGCAAGCTTGCCGAGCCACGCCGGCGCTGCCGCGCTAGACTGCCTCGGCACCATGACACTGGCACGACCGTGCGGCGCGATCAGGCGTGAGGTCACGGCGCGAGGCCGCGGCCATCAGCGGCGGGTAGCGTCCCGCGCCATAAATGGTACGTGACGCGCGCACCCGAGAGGATGAGCCTGCGAGCACGCATGTCGATCGCGCCGAGGGACGCCGGTCCCAGCCCCGACGCGCACCCTCAGTCGACGAGCCGGTGCTGGCGGAGAAGCTCAAGGTACTTCGGGTCCTCGTCGGCGAAGATGTCCTCGCCTTCGAGCATGTAGGCGCGCAGCAGCGGGTCGACGGCCTCATCCGCATGCCCCAGGTCGAGCCTGCAGGCGCCGAGGCCGAGCAGGACGAACGGGTTTGTCGCCCCATCGGCGCAGCGCCCGGCCACCTCGAAGCGCTGCAGCGCCGCCGTCACGTCGCCCTTCGCGCGCAAGGCGTCGGCGATTGAGGCATGGAGCCAGAGCGCCGCGTCCCAGATCGCCTGCGGCTTAGGCACCAGCGCGAGCGCCTGCTCCCACGCGGCGATCGCGTCATCGATCCTGCCGGCGTCGTGGGCGATGTTGCCGCGCTCCGACAGCGCCTCGATCTTCGCGTGGACGGCATCGGGAAGCTCATCCGGCACGACGGCGCGCCCTCTCCTTCAGGTACCATTCGAGATGGGCGAGGTCGTCGCCCGCAAACCCCTCGCGCCCGTCGCGCCGATAGACCTTGTCGGAGATGTCGTAGGCGGCCTCGTCGTCCCCGATCGCGCGCCACGCGGCGCCCTCGAGCATGTTGACGAAATGATTGTCGTGCCCGGGATCGGCATAGGTCTCGTAGGTGGTGCGCAGCCACGTCTCGATCTGCCCGCGATCGCGCCGCGCCGCCGCCTTGCGCAGCATGCCGCGCGCGATGATCTGCGGGTAGAAGTCGAAGCCAGCCTTCGGTTCCGGAAGCGCGTCCCACGCCTCCTGCCCGAGCGCCGCCGAGCGTGCGAGGTCGCCGGCTCGCTCCGCCTCCCCCGCTTGGCGAAGCAACGCATCGAGCCTCGCCGCATCCGCTTTGCTCACGGCCGGACGGTCGGTCATCGGGTCCTCACTGTGAGGGCGGAAGATAGCGCGATGGGGTCGATCCGCCTCAAGACACGTCGATCCGTCGGCTTACTGCCGGCACCTCCGTGGCCGCCCTCGGTCCGAGAACCGACCGCATCCCGGGGATCAATGCCCCCTATGTGGCATGAGCTCCAGCGCTGACCGGCCGGACGCTTCCGCGCCTTGGCACGGCAAAGTCCCTAGATCACGAACCATCTCAGCTTGTCTTTTTCACCCTTGACGCCGCACCTGAAATGTCCGGCGCGATAATAAAACGCTTGAGCGTGGAAGAAGCCAGGCTCGACCAAGTCGAGATATTCGCTCTCGAGGCACAAATGAATGATATCCCAGTTCATCGTGTCGATCGTGCTTTTCTTCAGCTGGCCGTGCGCAAAAGATTTCGCCGTCTTGTCGGCCACAACAGCCTTTGCGAACGGCCGGACCGTTCTTGCCACCTCATTCCACTTTTCAAAACGCGACTGATCAAGCTTCAAGACACGCATTCGCAACTCGTTCGCTGCCCCGATCTTCAGGTTTTGATAATCCGACTGGGAGCAGAGTCGCTCGGCATCCGCCCAATCCTGGGCATACTCAACATCCTCCAAATCGCGAATACCGACTTTCGAGAACCAGTCGATTTCATACAATCTATCTAACGTTCCGATTGTTTGGTTGCTGGGTTCCATTATGCGCCGGCTCGCGTTGCAACTAATATCCATACGTTACGCTGTCGGCGCGGCAACGTCGAAGGCGAGCTTTGCGACTAGTCGCCAGTCCCGATGCGATACTCGGCCACAAGCAATCGTTACTTAGCTACTTCGCATCTTTGTTCGTGGTTGGCGCGCCCCGTAGGATTCGAACCTACGACCCTCGGGTTCGAAGCCCGATACTCTATCCAGCTGAGCTAGAGGCGCGTTGCGTTCCAGGCTATCGGAAAGGCGCGGGGGCTGGCAAGCGGCGAACGGGGGCGGCACGGTCCGCGGGCCGGCGGCCCGGTCCCGGCGCAGCACGACATCTCGGAGAGAGCCGGACACATGGACAGCAGCGTTGCCGCCACGACCGAGATCGCGACCTTTCTGGCGCTCGACATCCGCGTCGGCACGGTGGTTTCGGCCGAGGCGTTTCCGCAGGCGCGCAAGCCGGCGATCAAGCTGACGATCGACTTCGGCGAGACGATCGGGATCAAGCGATCGAGCGCGCAGATCACCGTGCACTACACGCCCGAAACGCTGGTCGGGCGGCAGGTCGCGGCGGTCGTCAATTTTCCGCCGCGGCAGATCGGGCCGTTCATCTCGGAGGTGCTGGTGCTGGGCTTCCCCGACGCGGACGGCGCGATCGTGCTCATCGCGCCGGAGCGGGCGATCCCGAACGGCGGGCGCCTGGCGTGAGGCGCGCCCTCGCCGCGCTCGTCACCGTGCTAGCGGCACCCATCGCGCTGGCGCAGCCGGCGCCGGACCTCGCCGCCTACGATTGCACGCGGATTGACGACGGCAGCACCGTGCCGGGCGACCGGCTCGCGCGGCAGGGGTTTGCGATCACCTCGCAGGCGCGGTTCGGCAGCGTCAACCTCATGCTGACGCAGCCAAGGACGATGGTGCGCGCGAACTGTTTTCGGCGGCCGGCGCAGTAGGCTTTGGCAAGCCGCTTGGCGCGTTCGTCTCAGCGGACGTCGCCGCTCGCGGCCGACGCGTCATAGGTCCAGAAGGAACGCACCAGCAGCGCCGAGACGAGCACGACCACGACGCAGGCGATGCCGCCGGCGACCCAGGAGACGGTCGCGCCCGTCACGGCCGCGGTGGCGCCGGCACGCACGTCGCCGAGGCGCGGGCCGCCGGCGACCACGGCGATGAACACGCCCTGCATGCGCCCGCGCATCTCGTCGGGCGCATAGGTCTGCAGGATCGTCTGGCGGTAGACCGCGCTCACGAGGTCGGCGGCGCCGGCCGCCGCGAGCAGGAGAACGACGAGCCACAGCTGCGGCGCCAGCCCGGCGATCGCGACCGCGCCGCCCCAGGCGGCACAGGCCAGCGCCAGCGCGCGCCCTTGTCGCCGCACCCTGCCGATCCAGCCGCTGGAGAGGCCGGCGAGCACCGAGCCGACGGCGATCGCGGCGTAGAGCGGCCCGACCGCGCCGTGAAACCGGGCATCCGCCATCGCCGGGAACAGCGCGCGCGGCATCGCCAGCACCATCGCCGCGATGTCGACGGCAAACGACATGATGAGGACCGGCCGCGTCGCGATGAAGGCGAGCCCGTCGAGCACCGAGCGCAGGCCGAGCGCGCGGCCGGCGCCCTCGCCCGGCGGGATCGTCGGCAGGCGCAGCGCCGAGTAGAGCGCGGCGGTGAACAGCACGGCGTCGGCCGCGTAGGCATAGGCGTAGCCGTTGTCGAGCGCGATGAGCCCGCCGGCGATGAGCGGGCCGAGCACCTGGCCGATGTTGCTCACGGTGAAGGCGAGCGTGTTGGCCGCGGCCACGAGCTCGGGCTCGACGATGCGCGGGATGATCGCTCCGCGCGCCGACGAGGAGATCGCGAAGGCGCCGGACTGGACGAAGACCAGGGCGAGGATCAGCCCGACGCTGCCGACGGCGAGCAGGGTTTGCGCGAGAAGCGCCAGGGTGATCAGCCAGGCCGCGAGCGAGGACCAGAGGTAGAGCTTGCGCCGGTCGATGACGTCGGCGACCGCGCCGCCGTAGAGGCCGAGCACGACGATGGGCACGAGCCCGGCGAGGCCGACCAGCCCGACATCGAGCGAGGAGCGGGTGAGCGCATAGACCTGCACCGGAACGGCGACCTGCGTCAGCATCGAGCCGACGAAGGACGTGCCCTGGCCGATCAGCAGCCGCCGGTAGGGCGCGACGGCCAGCGGCCGGACGTCGAGCGCCTGCCGTCCGAGACGGGCGCGGAAGCTGGTGGGGCGTGGACCTTGGTTGGAGAGTGCACCGGGCGGTTCGGGCGCGACGGCGGGAGCGGCGCCGGGGTCGTCAGTCAGCTTCGGAGCCCTTTCGGAAATGGGATGGCTTCAGCGATGTCCGCGCGAGCTGAGGCCGGGCATGGAGGAGAAACTTCGAAAACCGATCGAGACCGCGCAACGCGGACGTCGACCACGAGACCTCTACCGGCTTGTGGGCCACGGTTTGGAATCAACCGTTCCCCACGCTTTCAGCCAGTGCGTCACCTCTTGTTGCCGGACCGTTTCGCCGCCGGTCTGCACCTCCGCCCATCGCGCCTCGAGGTCCGCAATGTCGGAGGCATCGACGTGGTCGTCTTTATCGTCGTCGCGTACCAAAGCGGCGACGAGTTGTTCCGGCTTCATACCGACTTCGTCGGCGCGCTTTTGGAGGCGCGCGGCCGTCTCGGAGTCGAGCGTCACTGTCAGCTGCTTGGTTACGCGCGACCCTGGCACCGCTGCCTCAGTTGTCGAGGAAGCTGCGCAGCTTCCGGCTCCGCGAGGGGTGCTTCAGCTTGCGCAGCGCCTTTGCCTCAATCTGGCGGATGCGCTCGCGGGTCACCGAGAACTGCTGGCCGACTTCTTCCAGCGTGTGGTCGGTGTTCATGCCGATGCCGAAGCGCATGCGCAGCACGCGCTCCTCGCGCGGCGTCAGCGAGGCCAGCACGCGCGTCGTCGTCTCGCGCAGGTTCGACTGGATCGCCGCGTCGATCGGCAGGATCGCGTTCTTGTCCTCGATGAAGTCGCCGAGGTGCGAATCCTCCTCGTCGCCGATCGGCGTCTCGAGCGAGATCGGCTCCTTGGCGATCTTGAGAACCTTGCGCACCTTCTCGAGCGGCATCGCGAGTTTCTCGGCCAGCTCCTCGGGCGTCGGCTCGCGGCCGATCTCGTGCAGCATCTGGCGCGAGGTGCGCACGATCTTGTTGATCGTCTCGATCATGTGCACCGGGATGCGGATCGTTCTTGCTTGATCGGCAATGCTGCGGGTGATCGCCTGGCGGATCCACCACGTCGCGTAGGTCGAGAACTTGTAGCCGCGGCGGTACTCGAACTTGTCGACGGCCTTCATCAGGCCGATGTTGCCCTCCTGGATCAGGTCCAGGAACTGCAGGCCGCGGTTCGTGTACTTCTTGGCGATCGAGATCACGAGGCGGAGGTTCGCCTCCACCATCTCCTTCTTCGCCTGCCGGGCCTCGCGCTCGCCCTTCTGCACCATGTGCACGATCTTGCGGAACTCGGCGATCTCGAGACCCGTCTCGGTCGCGAGGTTGTGGATCTCGCCGCGGATCTCCTTCACGCTGTCGATGGCGTTGGCGATCAGGTCCTTCCAGCCGCGCGAGCCGAGCTTCGAGACGCGCAGCACCCACTTCGGATCGAGCTCGGAGTTCTGGTAGTTCTTGAGAAAGTCCTCGCGCGACACGCCATGCGCCTCGGCGAGGCGCAGAAGCCGCGTCTCGTGGCCGATCAGCGTGCGGTTGATCGTGTAGAGCTGCTCGACCAGCGAATCGATACGGTTCTGGTTCAGCGACAGCGACTTCACGTCGGCGACGACTTCCTTCTTGAACGCCTTGTAGCGGCGCTCCTGCGTCGGCGTGAGATCCTCGTTCTTGAGCTTGTTCTCGACGTTCTGGTCCTGCAGCTTGCGCAGCTTCTTGTAGGCGTCGGCGATGCGGTCGAAGGTGTCGAGCACCTTCGGCTTCAGCTCCGCCTCCATGGCCGACAGCGACACCGAGTTCTCGATGTCGTCGTCGTCGTCGAACGATTCCTCCGGCACGTTGGCGTCGCCGTCCTCGGAGGCCGGGCGCAGGCCCGCCGGCGGGTTGACCGGCGCGGTGGCGGGCGCACGCTGGGCGCGCTGCGCCTCCAGCGCCTCCTGCGCGCCGGGGGCCGTCATGTCGATCTTCGGCTGGTTCTTGCCGTCGGGGCCGGCGTAGGTCGCCTCGAGGTCGATGATGTCGCGCAGCAGCACCTTCGAGCCGTTCAGCTCGTCGCGCCAGATGATGATGGCCTGGAAGGTCAGCGGGCTCTCGCAGAGCCCGGCGATCATCGCCTCGCGGCCCGCCTCGATCCGCTTGGCGATGGCGATCTCGCCCTCGCGCGACAGCAGCTCGACCGAGCCCATCTCGCGCAGGTACATGCGCACGGGATCGTCGGTGCGGTCGGCCGGCTCGGACGAGCGGACGGTGACGGCCTTCGCCTGCGACGCCTCGACGAGATCGCCGCCGTCGACCTCCTCTTCGTCCTCCTTCTCCTCGGTCTCGCTGTCGTCAGCCTCCTCGGCCTCGACGACGTTGATGCCCATCTCGTTGAGCATGGCGAGGATGTCCTCGATCTGCTCGGAGTTCACCTCCTCGGAGGGCAGCACCGCGTTGAGCTCGGCATAGGTCACGAAGCCGCGCTTCTTGGCGGCCTTGATCATCCGCTTGACGGCGGCATCCGAAAGGTCGAGCAGCGGCCCGTCGCTATTCTCGGCGACGGCGCCGTCGTTCTCCGGCTTCTCGTTGTCCTTCTTCGCCATCGCGTCCTCGCACTCGGCGCGGGCCAAAGCCGTCGCGCCTCGATTGCATCGGACGGCCCGAGGCCGCCCTGTCAAACATCCCGATTGGAAGTCGGCCCCAGCCCCGAGGTCGTCTCTCCCGGGACCGCCCGGGAGCCACCTTTTCGCTGAAGCCCTTCCCGCCGAACCGTGGCATGCTCACGCCGCCGATTCGGCTCTCTCGCCTCCGCTCTTCGCGCCGCCGACTCGTCCGCCGCAGCCGGCGTTCACCGCGCCAGCGGGGGTAGCTAGGGTCGCTCCTGAGGAAGGCAACACCTGATGTAGCGCCCGCGCCACGCGCTGCAAGGCCGTGGATCGGCAAAGCTTTTCGGCGTGCCGTCAAGGTCACACGGACGAAGCCACCACGCGCCCGATCCCGCTGCCGAACCCGTCGATCGCCGCCTCCTTCCCCGGCAGCGCGTTGATCTGCTCCTGAATGAGCCGCAGGCGGTCCAGGGCGTCCTCGCTTTGGTCCTCGGCAAGCTCCGCCTGCGAGGCGGCAAGCTCGCGCACCAGCACATGCGTCACGAAATGCAGCGTCAGCGCCTGGTTCAGAAGCTCGGCGACGTCCCGCGGCGGCGCTTCCGGCCGCAGGTACCAGAACGAGGCCTGCTCGGATCGCGCGAGCCGCGCCAGCGTCGGGCCGAACCCCTCATCGGCGAGCGCGGCGCGCAACGCGACCCTATCGCCCGGATCTTCGTCGTGGACGAGGTCGAGAAGGCGGTCGCGCAGCTGCTCGAGATCGGGCGAGGAGAGCTGCAGCGCGGCGATCGGCTCGGTCTTTTCCGCGGCCAGCGTCGGCCAGGCCAGGAGGATGTTGAGGATCATGGCCTCGCGCGGCGGCACGCCGCCGTGCTGGAACAGCGGGCTCGAGGCGAGGCTCGGGCTCGCGTGCACGGGCTGCGAGAGGAGCCCCGTGCGCTCCCACGGGTTCGGCCGCCGGAACGGCTGGCCCCCCTGGCGCGGGGCCTGCGCCCGGGCATCCCGCGCGCCGCCGAACAGCTCGCGCAGCCGCTCGCTGAAGGCGGCCCAGTAGTATTCCGCCAGGCCGCGATCGCGGATCGTGCCGGCGAGCGCCCGCAGGTCGTTGCGCAGCGCCGCGCGCTGCTCCGGCGTCGTCAGCGGCCGCCCCTCGGTCTCGCGCGACCAGACGAGATCGACGAGCGGCATCGCGTGAGCAAGCGCCTCGCTCATGGCAGCCGGGCCCGAGGCGCGGATCAGCTCGTCGGGGTCGTGGCCGCCGGGCAGCAGCGCGAAGGCGAGCGTGCGCTCGGCGGTGACCAGCGGCAGCGCCATCTCGGCGGCGCGATGGGCCGCCTTACGGCCCGCCTTGTCGCCGTCGAAGCAGAGGATCGGCTGCGGCGCCATCTGCCACAGCAGGCCGGCCTGCTCCTCGGTCATCGCCGTGCCGAGCGTCGCCACCGTCTCGGGAAAGCCCGCCGCATGCATGGCCACGACGTCGATGTAGCCCTCGACGACGATCACCCGCCCCTTGTCGTGCGACGCCTTGCGGGCGCGGTGGTGGCTGAAGAGGCCCGCGCCCTTGTGGAAGAGCGGCGTCTCCGGCGAGTTCAGGTACTTGGCCTGGGCATCCTTGGCCAAGGCGCGGCCGCCGAAGGCGATCGTCCGGCCGTTGCGGTCGGAGATCGGGAACATGATGCGGTCGCGGAAGCGGTCGTAGGGCACGGCGATGCCTTCGCCGTGGATGAGGAGGCCGGTCTCGCACATCGCCTCGACCGACGCGCCCTTGGCGGCGAGCGCGTCGCGCAGGGCGTGGCGGTCGGCCGGCGCATAGCCGATGCGGAACTCCGTGCGGCTCGCCGCCGAGATCCCGCGCTGGTCGAGGTAGGCGCGCGCCGCCGCCCCGCGGGCGCTGCGCAGCTCGGCCTCGAAGAAGGCGGCGGCCCACTCGACGACCTCGCCGAGCGTGGCGCGGCGCGCCTCCTCGCGCTCGCGCTCCGGCGAGCGCGCGGGCAAGGTGAGGCCGGCCTCGGCGGCCAGGCGCTCCACCGTCTCGGGAAAGGTCAGGCCCTCCGTCTCCATCACGAAGTCGAAGACGTTGCCGTTCTTGCCGGACGAGAAGTCGAACCACGCCATCTTGGCGTCGTTCACGAAGAAGCTCGGCGTCTTCTCGGTGCCGAACGGCGACAGCCCGACCCACTCGCGGCCTGACTTTTTCAGCTTGACGCGGGACCGCACGACCTCCGAAACCGGGAGCCGCGCCTTGATCTCGTCGAGAAAGGATGGCGGGAAGCGCATGGAGCGCACACCTATATCCTGCGGCGTGGGGACGGGGGCGTTTATCCCCCGAATCAACAGGGCCGGCTGGTGGAAATATCGAAGGTGAGGCGTTCATGAGCAAGACGAGCCGGCTCATCGAGATGAAGCGGCGCGGCGAGCCGATCACGGTGCTGACAGCCTACGACGCCCCAACGGCGCGCCTCGAGGCCGAGGCCGGGATCGACGTGATCCTCGTCGGCGATAGTCTCGGCACCAACTTCCTCGGCTACGAGAGCGAGCGCGACGTGCAGCTCGCCGACATCGCCCACCACCTGCGTGCAGTCCGCCGCGGCGCGCCCGACGCGACCATCGTCGCCGACTTGCCGTTTGCCACCTACGATCGCGAGCGGCAGGCGGTCGAGAACGCGCGCCGGCTCGTCGACGACGGCGCCGACCTCGTGAAGTTCGAAGGCGCGCGACCAGAGATCGTGCAGGCGCTCGTCGCCGCCGGCATCAAGGTCGCCGGCCATCTCGGGCTCGAGCCTCAGCACCATGAGGAGAAGCGGCTCAAGGCGAAGACCGCGGCCGCCGCCGTGCAGCTCGAGGCCTCCGCCGTGGCGCTCGACGCCGCCGGCCTCTCGCTGCTCATCCTCGAGATGATCCCGGAGGAACTCGCGGCACGGGTGACGCGCGCCGTGAAGGCGCCGACGATCGGCATCGGCGCCGGCCGCGAGACCGACGGGCAGGTGCTCGTGATCACCGACGTGCTCGGCTACACGGACGCCGCCTTCCGCCACAATCATCGCTTCGCCGAGGTCGGCGCGGCGATTCGCCAGGCCGCCTCGGAGTATGTCGCCGCGGTGCGAGCGCGCCGGTTTCCGGCCCGGGCCAACGTGTTCGCGATGCCGAAGGACGAGCTGGCGCTGCTCGACGAGGCGAGCTGAGACGGCTTGCGTCAGGCGCCCGCCACGGTATTGTTACCTGCCTCGGCGGTATGCATGACGCATCATGACGCGAAAATGTAGGTCGCCGACAAGGTCTCGGGCATTTGTCTGAGTTATTCGATTCGCGGCTCAGGCGGTCAGCTTGGCCTTCACCGCGGCGCTGGCCTTGGCGAAATCCATCTGGCCGGCGTACTTGGCCTTCAGCGCCGCGACGACCTTGCCCATGTCCTTGATCGAGGCGGCGCCCGTCTCCGCAATTGCGGCCTCGACGGCAGCCGCGACCTCGGCCTCGCCCATCTGCTGCGGCAGGTAGTCCTGGATGATCGCGATCTCCTCGGCTTCCTGCGTCGCCAGCTCGTTGCGCCCCGCCTTCAAATAGATGTCGCGCGATTCCTCGCGGCTCTTCACCATTTTCTGCAGCAGCGCGAGAATATCGGCGTCGGACACAGTCTTGCCCTGCCCGCGGGCCTCGATGTCGCGATCCTTGATGGCGGCGTTGACGAGGCGCAGCGTCTCGACCCGGCGCCTGTCGCCGGCCTTCATGGCCGTCTTCAACGCCGAATTGAACTGCTCGCGCATGAAGTGTCCTCGTCCAGGATTGCCAAGATTGGTCCGCGTGGATATGGCTATTCACAGCAAAAGAACCAGACTTGCAATTCGCGGCCAAGACGAAGCTTTGCAAACCTTCGCCGCGCACGTATTCGATACGGGCAATTCTGGTGATTCCATCCGCGCTCGAGCGCGGTATCTGCTTCGTCGATTGGTGAGAACAGAATGCGTCGTCCGGTGAAGCCGTTCGTGACCGAGTATCGTGGTGGTTCGCGTCGCCCTTCGGGCCAAGGCTCGGGTCCGGGGATGGATCTGTTCAAGTCGGAGCCGAACCACGCAGTCGCCTCGCAGCCGTCCCTGTCGTCCTGGGCGCCGCCGGCCCCGTCTGCGTCGAGCGAGCCGCAGGAGGATGGCTACGAGGCCGCGTTGCGCGCCGCCGACGCGCTGTTCTCCGGCAAGCGGGCTGTCCCGCCGCCGCGCCTGCGCCTGTGCCCGCACTGGCGACTGAGCCGCCGGCGCCTCCTGCCCCGGACAGCGAGAGCGCCCACCCCGTTCCGCCGACCTCCGGCCGCATCCTGCGCGCGATCGACGAGCCGCCGTCCCCCGAAATGCTGGAGATGCAGCGCCTCGAGGCCGAGCACGCGCCGAAGAAGCGCGGCCGCAAGCCGGGCTCGAAGAACAAGCCGAAGGTGGCCGCTCTCGTCAGCGAGCCGATCGAAGATGAGGAAGAGCCCGTCGCGCCGCCGCCACCGGCTGCAGCGCCGGTCGTGCCCGTCGTCAGCGTGGCGGCCGCGCTCGCCGCCCGGGCGATCGCCACCGCGCCGCGCAAGGTGCAGGCCGCGGCGCCGAACGAGCGCTACGCCTGGGTGCGCACAAGGCTGAAGCCCGGCCAGCAGTGGAAGCGGCGCCTCCCCAAGGTCGCCTGGTAGCACCTTCGACCATCATTCGGTCGCCCGGCCTTTGCGGCGGGACCTCGCGCATCACATATAGGTGAGCGCGGGGGTCTTCCCCGCTTTGACAAGGGTAGACCATGTCTTCCGGTCTCGTTTTCCGGTTTCTCCGCAGGCTCGGCGTCGTTGCGATGCTCGGCCTTGCGACCACGCTCACCGTCGCCGGCACCGCCGATGCGCGCCTGGGCGGCGGCTTCTCGTCCGGCAGCCGCGCCTCGCGCACCTGGTCGGCGCCCGCGGCCACGCCGACGGCGCCGAGCGTCGCGCCGTTCCAGCGCTCCACCACGCCGAGCTTCGGCACCCCCGGCGGCTTCAACTCCGGCTTCGGGGCGCAGCGTCCCGGCGGGTTCTTCGGCGGCGGCTTCGGCCGTGGCCTGCTCGGCGGCTTCCTCGGCGCCGGCCTCTTCGGCATGCTGTTCGGCAACGGCCTCCTCGGCGGCCTCGGCGGCGGCTTGTCGTTCATCGGCCTCTTGCTGCAGCTCGCCCTGCTCTACTTCGCCGTGAAGTTCCTGTTCGGCATGTTCCGCAGCCGGCAGCCGGCGTTCGGCGGCCAGGGTGGCTTCGGCCCGTCGAACTTCGGCTTCGGTGGCCAGCCCGGCCAGAACCAGGGCTTCGGCGGCGGCACCGGCATGGGCGGCGCGCCGCAGACCACGCCGATCACGATCGACAAGGCCGACTACCAGGCCTTCGAGCGCCGCCTCGTCGACAGCCAGCTCGCCTACTCGAACGGCGACGTCGGCGCCCTGCGCCGGCTCGCGACGCCTGAGATGGCCGCCAACTTCGAGCGCGAGCTCGCCGAGAACGCGCGCCAGGGCGTGACCAACAAGATCGCCGACGTCCGCCTGCTCTCGGGCGACCTCTCGGAGGCCTGGCGTGAGAACGGCACCGACTATGCGACGGTCGCGATGCGCTTCTCGCTCGTCGACGCGACGATCGACCAGCGGACCGGCAACGTCGTTGCCGGCAGCTCGACGGCGCCGCAGCAGGTGACCGAGGTGTGGACCTTCCAGCGTCCGGCCGGCGCCGGCCCGGAAGGCTGGACCCTCGCTGCGATCCAGCAGGCGGGCTGAGCGATCCTCTGAAAAGCGCGAGCGGGGCATATCGTCCCGCTCGCGTGTTCTTTACCATGCGTCGGTGGCGCCGATGACCTCGTGCCACAATCCAGGCTATTCTCTCTCGGCCTCGGAGGCGCGCGCCTCCGAAAGGGGCGGCGTGAGAGTCAGATGACGCAGGAGCGACCGTCCGGAAGGGACACCGAGCCGGACGACGGCTCGGCAGCGTCGCCCGTGGCCCCCGGACCTGCCGGACATGCCCCCGAAGCCCTGGCCAGCCTGAAGCTGGCGATGCGCCGTGCCCGTTTCGACGATGCCGAGCGGCTCGGCGCCATGGCCGACATGCGCGCCGCCCGCATCGGCCGGCTGGAGCTGCTCGCCGAGGCGCTGCAGCCGCTCGTCTTGCAGATCCCCGAGGACGTCGACCTCTTCGACTTCGGCCTGATGCCCGGCCTCAACCCGCGGCTCTTCCTCGACATGATCGGCTTCGTCGAGATGGGGCGCGACGCGCGCACCTACCGGCTGATCCAGGACACGCGCTACGGCCGCAAGGTGATCATCGAGAGCGATAGCGTGCCGCGCATGGTGGAGGCCGCGACCGACTACGTCGCGCGCCGCCTGCTCGAGCGCGACAAGGCGCTGGCCGCCGAGGTCGGCGACACGCCCGTCGACGCCGGCCAGGGCAAGAGGGAGCGCAAGGCGCTGAAGCCGAAGGAGAGCACGCGGGACGGCCGCATGGCGCGCCTCGGCCATGCCCTCGGCATCGCCTTCGCGATGCTGATCGACCTGCTCGGCGCCATCGCCTTCTTCGGCATCCTGTTCGCCTTCGGCTGGTTCATCTGGCAGCGCTTCCACGGGCTCGCCTGAGGGCGGTTTCCACGGCCCTCGTCATGCTCTAGAGCAGGCGCTGGCAACCCAGACCCCCAGATGTCGCTGATCCCGCTTCTCTTTCGTCGCGCCGCCCGATGACCCGGATGCTGGTGCGCGTCGTCGACGCGAACGAGGCCGCCGAGGCTGCGGCCGCCGGCGTCGACGCGATCGAGCTGGTCCTGCCGGAGGACAGCGACCTCGCCGAGGCCCACGCCGTGCGCGCCGCCTTCGCCGGCCCGCTGCGGCTGCGCGGCGCCGCGGCGGCGGCCGCCGCCGCCCTCCCGGCCGAAGAGATCGCCCTCCCCTACGATGCGCCCGCGCCTGCCGAGGCGGGGGCCGCCGTCGTCGCGCTGATCGGGCCCGGCGCCGATCGCCTGGAGGCGATCGCGCAGGCCAAGGCGCACGCGAGCGCGATCATGCTGGAGGCCGGCGCGCAGCGGCGCCTCGTCGAGGCGGCGGGCGTCGCCGAGCTCGACGCCTTCGCCTTCGCCTGCCGCGCCGCCGCGCTGCCGTTCGGCCTCGCCGGCGGGCTCGAGGCGCCCGACGTCGCGCGCCTGCTGCTGCTCGAGCCCGACGTGCTCGGCTTCGACATCGCCGTGCGCCGCGGCCACAGGCCCGACGGCGCGCTCGACCGCGCCGCGCTCGATGCGATCCGCGCGCTCATCCCTCGCCACGGCGCCGCCGCCGCCGCGCCGCGCGCGCCGGCCGTGCTCGCCAACGACCGCATCTTCGTGCGCGACCTCGTCGTGCCGCTGGCGATCGGGGCCTACCAGGCCGAGCACGGGGCGCGACAGCGCGTGCGCTTCTGCGTCGAGGCCGACGTCGAGCGCGCGCCGGTGGCGCCGCACGACATGCGCGACGTGTTCTCCTACGACGTCATCATCGAGACGATCCGCGTGCTGGCCCAGCGCCCGCACGTCACCTTCGTCGAGACGCTGGCCGAGGAGGTCGCCGCCTCGCTCATCGCGCATCCCGCGCTGGCCGCCGTGACGGTGAAGGTCGAGAAGCTCGACGTGATCGAAGGCTCGGTCGGCATCGAGATCACCCGCCGGCGGCCGCTTTGACGCTCGTCATGTCTGTCAGGCCGCTCGCTCCATGACGCCCGAGGCCGACCTCAAGCTCGCCCGACTGCTCGGCCAGCTGCCCGGCACGCCGACGCTGATGGGCATCGTCAACGTCACGCCCGACTCCTTTTCCGACGGCGGTCGCTTCCTCACCGCCGACGCCGCGATCGCCGAAGCAAAGCGCCACGTCGCCGGCGGCGCTGCGATCATCGATGTCGGCGCGGAATCGACGCGCCCCGGCCATGCGCCGGTCGACGCGCAGGAGGAGCGCGCGCGGCTCGCCCCGGTGCTCGCGGCGCTGATCGCAAGCGTCGACGTCGCGGTCTCGATCGACACGACGAAAGCCGCCATCGCGTCCATCGCGCTGGAGGCCGGCGCTGCGATCGTCAACGACCAATGGGGCCTGCAGGGCGATCCCGCGATGGCCGGCACCGTGGCCGACGCCGGCGCCGGCCTTGTCATGATGCACAACCGCGCCGAGACCGATCCGACGCTCGATATCGTCGACGCCCTGCGCGTCTTCTTCGATCGCTCGCTCGAGATCGCCGCCGCGGCCGGCATCGCGGAGGATCGCATCATCCTCGATCCGGGCATCGGCTTCGGCAAGACCAAGGCGCAGAACCTGCGCGCGCTCGGGGCCGGCGTGGCGGCGCTCGCCGGCTACCACCTGCCGGTGCTCATCGGCGTGTCGCGCAAGTCGCTGTTTGCGGCGCTGATCGGCAAGCAGGCGCCGGGCGAGCGGCTCGTCGGCACGCTGGCCGCCAACCTGACGGCGCTCGCCCGCGGCGCCACCGTCTTCCGCGTCCACGATTGCGCCGAGCATCGCGACGCCTTTGCCGTCGCGCGTGCGATCGACGATGCCTGAGCGCTGGGTCGAGATCGGCCTCGGCCTCGGCGGCAATCTCGGCGATCCGCCGGCGGCGATCCGCGCCGCGCTCGCCGAGCTCAACGCTGGCGGCCACGTGCGGGTGGGCGCGGTCTCGTCAATCTACCGCACCAAGCCGTGGGGCCCAGTGCGGCAGCCCGATTTCGCCAACGCCTGCGCCTTGGCCGAGACCGACCTCGCGCCGCGCGACCTGCTCGCCGAGGTGAAGCGCGTCGAGGCCCACGTCGGCCGCGTGGCCGGCGAACGCTGGGGCCCGCGCGCCATCGATGTCGACATCCTCTTCTACGCCGGCGAGACGCACGCGGCGGACGATCTCGTCATCCCGCACCAGAGCCTGTTCGAGCGCGCCTTCGTGCTGGTGCCGCTGGCCGAGATCGCACCCGACCTCATGATCGCCGGACGCCGGATCGCCGACGCCGCCGCCGCGAGCGACAGGGCGAGCGTCACGCCATGGAACGAGGGCGCGGCCCGATAAGCTGCGGGTCGCACCCTTCGACCGACTACCAAGCCATCGGCTCTAAGCGCGACCTTACTTGTCGAGGTTCTGCGCCAGCTTCAGATGCTCCTGCAGGTGCGGCAGCGTCTGCCCGGCCCAGGCCTTGATCTCCGGATTGTCGCCGCCCTTGGAATAGCGCTCGAACAGCGACACGGCCTGCTCGTGACCCTTGTCCTGGTCGGAGTGGTACTGCTTGGCGAAGTCGTCGCCCTTCAGCCCCTGGAGCTTCTCGAGCATCTTCTTGTGGGTGTCGTCGAGCGCCGTCGGCGGCGCGACATGCGCCTTCTCGGCGAGCGGCTTCAGCTCGCTCGTCGTCTTCGTGTGGTCCTGGATCATCTTCTCGGCAAAGGCCTTCGTCGGGCCCGTCGTGCGCTCCTCGGCGAGCTTACTCGATTGCACCTCGAACATGTCGCTGACGGCCGCTTCCGTCACGAAGTCCTGCGTCGTCGGCGCCACGCCGAGAACGGAGTTGACGCCGGTCTTCTCGCCGAGCGTCTCGGCCCGGACCGGCACGATGCTGCTGGCGAGCGCCAGCGCAGCCACTGTTGCGATCATTGTCTTCATGCTTGCGCCTCCCATCGACGAATGTCGACGCGGGCTCAATGACGCGATCGCTGCGCTGTTCCGTCGCGGCCGACGCCAAGTTGTCGCGCCGACTGGTGGCTGCCCCAGCGGTACTGACGGAACCGCCGGCGACCCGCGAGCTTCACCGGCAGCAGGCATATGGCCCGTGGAGATTGCATGACCGATCAAGAGCACCGCCCCGTCGACCTGAGCCCCTATCGCGGGCCGGCCGGCGGCCAGGGGTCGTTGAAGTCCGTCGCCGAGATTCTCGCGCGCGAGAACACGCTCATGGAGAGCGGCGCGCTGATGCTGAAGCAGAACAAGACGCACGGCTTCATGTGCGTCTCCTGCGCCTGGGCCAAGCCCGCGAAGCCGCACACGTTCGAGTTCTGCGAGAACGGCGCCAAGGCGACGGCCTGGGAGCTGACGTCGAGGACCATCGACGACGCCTTCTTCGCCCGCCACAGCGTCAGCGAGCTGCGCACCTGGTCGGACTACAAGCTCGAGGAAGCGGGCCGGCTGACGAAGCCGATGCGCTACGACCGTGCGAGCGATCACTACGTGCCCGTCTCCTGGGACGAGGCGATCGCCGCGATCGGCGGCACGCTGAAGACCATGAACCCGGGGAAGGTCGTTTTGTATTCCTCCGGGCGGACATCGCTCGAGGCGTCGTACATGTACGCTCTGTTCGGGCGCATCTACGGCACGAACAACTTCCCCGATTCCTCGAACATGTGCCACGAGTCGACCTCCGTCGCGCTGCCGGAATCGATCGGCCAGCCCGTCGGCACCGTCGCGCTCGACGATTTCGAGCACTGCGACCTGATCTTCTTCTTCGGCCAGAACGTCGGCGCGAACGCGCCGCGCATGCTGCACCAGTTGCAGGAGGCGCGCCGGCGCGGCTGCGAGATCATCACCTTCAACCCGCTGCGCGAGCGCGGGCTCGAGCGCTTCGCCAACCCGCAGAACCCGATCGAGCTGGCGCTCGACAAGGGCGAGATCATCTCGACGCAGTACCTGCAGGTGAAGTGCGGCGGCGACATCGCGGCGATGTACGGGCTGTGCAAGGCGATCTTCGCCGCAGACGCGCGCGCAAAGGCGTCGGGCGCGGCGCGGGCGATCGACGCGGACTTCGTGGGAGAGCACACCAGCGGGCTCGACGCGTTCCGCGCGTCGGCCGAGGCCTACGAATGGCCCGAGCTCGAGCGCGCCTCTGGACTGTCGCGCGTCGATCTCGAGCGCGCGGCCGACACCTACATGCGCTCGAAGGCGGCCATCGGCATCTACGGCATGGGGCTGACGCAGCACCGCAAGGGCGTCGAGGCCTGCCAGATGGTCGCCAACCTGCTGCTGCTGCGCGGCAATATCGGCAAGCCCGGCGCCGGCATCTGCCCGGTGCGCGGACACTCCAACGTGCAGGGCCAGCGCACCGTCGGCATCACGGAGAAGCCGGCGCTCGTGCCCTACGACAAGCTGCGCGCGCTCTACCATTTCGAGCCGCCGGAAAAGACGGGCCTCAACACGGTCGAGGCCTGCGAGAAGATCCTCGAAGGCGAGATCGAGGCGTTCATCGGGCTCGGCGGCAACTTCGTCCGCGCTATCCCGGAGACCGAGCTGATCGAGGCGGCCTGGCGCAAGGTGCCGCTGTCGGTCGAGATCTCGACCAAGCTCAACCGCTCGCATCTGATCTTCGGCGAGGCGGCCTACATCCTGCCGACGCTCGGGCGCATCGAGGTGGACCGCCAGGCGACCGGGCGCCAGGCCGTGTCGATGGAAGATTCGACCGCGCATATCCACGGCTCGAAGGGCGTGCGCCGCCCGATCTCCGAGGACCTGCGCTCGGAGCCGTGGATCGTCGCCGCGCTCGCCGAGGCGACGCTGCCGCCGGGCAAGGCCACGGTCGACTGGAAAGCCTGGGTCGCCGACTATGCGCTGGTGCGCGACGCGATCGCCGCGACCTACCCGGACGACTTCCACGACTTCAACGACCGCCTGTTCACGCCGGGCGGCTTCTCCCGCAAGCTCGCGGCGCGCGAGCGCAAGTGGAACACCAAGAGCGGCAAAGCGACCTTCATCGTGCCGGCCGGCCTCGACGAGGACCCCGACGAGGTGAAGCGCGGCGACGTGCTGCAACTCATCACGCTGCGCTCGAACGACCAGTTCAACACCACCGTCTACGGCTACGACGACCGCTTCCGCGGCATCAAGGGCACCCGCATGGTGCTACTGATGAACGCCCGCGACATCGCCCGCTTCGGCCTCGCGGCGGGGCAGGAGGTGACGCTGAGCGCCTTCACGCTCGACGACGTCAAGCGCGAGGTGTCCGGGCTGCGGGTGCACGAGTACTCGATCCCCGACGGCTGCGTCGGGGCCTACTACCCCGAGTGCAACACGCTGATCCCGCTATGGCACCATGCCGAGCGCTCGAAGGTGCCGGCGGCAAAGTCGGTGCCTGTCGTGATCAAGCTGGCGTCGGGCGAGGTGGCGCGGCCCGTCTAGGGTCGTCGCCGCCACCGCGGCGATCATCGCGACAAACCGTTCACCACCCGCGTTTTTGTCCGGCCGCCGCCGTTGACACCGGGGTGCGGCATTTCCTACATCAGCACGTGATTAGCACTCTCCGCAAAGGAGTGCTATCACTGCGTCGGCCTGGCTGCTAACGCGTTGGACGCGAAGGCCCATGCGGCGCGGGCGAGCGAAATTCTAGGAGAGCGAAATCCCATGTCATTCCGTCCGTTGCACGATCGCGTGGTGGTCCGTCGCCTCGAGAGCGAGGAGAAGACCAAGGGTGGCATCATCATCCCCGATACCGCCAAGGAGAAGCCCCAGGAGGGCGAGATCATCGCCGTCGGCCCGGGCGGCCGCGACGAAAACGGCAAGCTGACGCCGCTCGACGTCAAGGCCGGCGACAAGGTGCTGTTCGGCAAGTGGTCGGGCACCGAGGTCAAGATCGACGGCCAGGATCTCCTCATCATGAAGGAGAGCGACATCATGGGCATCGTCGGCTGATCCAGCCTCCCACCCCTTCCCCGTATTCTTAGGAGCTTAACACCCCATGGCAGCCAAAGACGTTCGCTTTTCCTCCGACGCGCGCGACCGCATGCTGCGCGGCGTCGACATCCTCGCCAACGCCGTCAAGGTGACGCTCGGTCCGAAGGGCCGCAACGTCGTCATCGAGAAGTCGTTCGGCGCCCCCCGCATCACCAAGGACGGCGTCACCGTCGCCAAGGAGATCGAGCTTTCCGACAAGTTCGAGAACCTCGGCGCGCAGCTGATCCGCGAGGTCGCCTCGAAGCAGAACGATGCCGCCGGTGACGGCACCACGACGGCGACGATTCTCGCCGCCTCCATCGTCCGCGAGGGCACCAAGGCGGTCGCCGCCGGCCTCAACCCGATGGACCTGAAGCGCGGTGTCGACAAGGCCGTCGAGGCCATCGTCGCCGACCTCAAGAAGAACTCGAAGAAGGTCACCTCGAACGAGGAGATCGCCCAGGTCGGCACCATCTCGGCCAACGGCGACAAGGACGTCGGCGCGATGATCTCGTCGGCGATGCAGAAGGTCGGCAACGAAGGCGTCATCACCGTCGAGGAGGCCAAGACCGCCGAGACCGAGCTCGACGTCGTCGAGGGCATGCAGTTCGACCGCGGCTACCTCTCGCCGTACTTCATCACCAACCCCGAGAAGATGATCGCCGAGCTCGAGGACCCCTACATCCTCATCCACGAGAAGAAGCTCTCGTCGCTGCAGGCCATGCTGCCGGTGCTCGAGGCGGTCGTGCAGACCGGCAAGCCGCTGCTGATTGTCGCCGAGGACGTCGAGGGCGAGGCGCTCGCCACGCTCGTCGTCAACAAGCTGCGCGGCGGCCTCAAGGTCGCGGCCGTCAAGGCGCCGGGCTTCGGTGACCGCCGCAAGGCCATGCTCGAGGACATCTCGATCCTGACGCAGGGCCAGATGATCTCCGAGGACCTTGGCATCAAGCTCGAGAACGTCACGCTCCAGATGCTCGGCCGCGCCAAGCGGGTGCGCATCGACAAGGAGAACACGACGATCATCGACGGCGCCGGCGACAAGGCCGACATCGAGGGCCGCATCGGCCAGATCAAGGGCCAGATCGCCGAGACGACCTCCGACTACGATCGCGAGAAGCTGCAGGAGCGGCTGGCCAAGCTCGCCGGCGGCGTCGCGGTGATCCGCGTCGGTGGCGCCTCCGAGGTCGAGGTGAAGGAGAAGAAGGACCGCGTCGACGACGCCCTCAACGCCACCCGCGCGGCGGTCGAGGAAGGCGTGTCGCCCGGCGGCGGCGTGGCGCTGCTGCGCGCCATCAAGGCGCTCGAGGGCATCCAGGTCGACAACTCCGACCAGAAGACCGGCGTCGACATCGTCCGCAAGGCGATCCAGACCCCGGCGCGCCAGATCATCGACAACTCGGGCGGCGACGGCGCCGTCGTCGTGGGCAAGCTGCTCGAGAACTCGAGCTACGGCTACGGCTACGACGCCCAGTCCGGCGAGTACGGCGATCTCGTCGCCTCGGGCATCATCGACCCGACCAAGGTCGTGCGCACCGCGCTGCAGGATGCGGCCTCCGTCGCCGGCCTGCTGATCACCACCGAGGCCACGATCACCGAGGCGCCGAAGAAGGACTCGCCGGCGATGCCGATGGGCGGCGGCGGCGGCATGGGCGGCATGGGCGGCATGGACTTCTAAGTCCAGCCCACGCAAAGCTCAGTCTAATCAACGCCGAATTGAGGGGTCCCGAAACTTTCGGGGCCCCTCTTCCGTAGCTCCCCCAAGCGCCGCTTTCGCCTGCGCGCGCTCCGGGAGGAGCTTTCTCAGATGTCCAATTCGAACCAGTTCGATTTTTCCAAGAGCGGACCGTCCCACATCGAATCCGACGGTTCGGTACCCTCGACATTTCGTCGCACCACGACCCGTGCCGACATCCTCGAAAGCGTGTTTGCAAGCTGCCCCGGCGTCTCCCGCGGCGATGCCCGCGAGGTGTTCGAGATGGCGCTCGAAGAGGTCGCCGAGACCCTGAAGAAGGGCGAGAGCGTCAAGCTGCGCTCGTTCGGCCATTTCAACGTGCGCGAGAAGCGCGAGCGCATCGGCCGCAACCCCCGCACCGGCGTCGAGGTGCCGATCAAGCCGCGCCGCGTCCTGACCTTCAAGGCCTCGCCCGTCCTGCTCGACCAGGTCAACGGCCGCGACGGCGAGGCGCGGGAGCCGGAGGAACGCCAGCGCGGGCACTAAAGCTCGCGTTCCGACACCGGCGTCGCGCGTGAACAGTTCGTAACCTCGGCGCGACGCCCTCTTGACGTCGTAATTGGCATTTGGAAGCAGGGGCTAGCCTCAAAGGAAACGCCCCATGAAGTTTCTTGCTCTCGTGGTCGCGCTGTTCAGCGCGGCGGCCGTATACGTCGCGCACGCGAGCGGTCATGGGGTCGTCTACCTTCTTGCGGCCTTTTCGTTCCTCGCCGCCGTCGTCACGTTCATGGCGGCCGAGAACACCTCGACGTTCATCCGCATCCTGATCCGCTTCTTCGCGACCGAGACGGTGATCCTCGGCACCTGCGTCTGCGTCAGCGCGCTCGGCCGCTGGCCGGCGGCGCTTGAAGGTATCCGGGTCCCGAGCAGCGTCGCGATCACCGTCGCGCTGTTCTGCGTGCTCGCCTATGTCGCGGCCTACATACCCGTGGCGCGACGGGCGCTCGACATCGCCGACCGCTACTTCCGCACTGCCGGCACGATGCGCGTGCCGTTGCTCGGCTTTCGCGTCAGTGAGCGGCGTGCCGCGGCCGGTGCGCTGATGTTTCTCGTGGCGATCAACCAGCTCCAGGTGTTCATGGTGGTGAACATCTCGTTCGTCAGCCGCACGCTGTTCAATTCGCTGCAGAGCGGCGACCCGCCGGCGTTCTGGCACGCCGTGCTCGTCGACTATCCGATCTATCTCGTTCCCTATCTCGTCTCCCTCTACATCGAGTTCGTCGTCTCCAACACCTTGTTCATCCGCTGGCGGGAGTTCCTGACTGAAGACTATTCGGGCCGCTGGCTCGACCGGCACAATCACTACGGGATGATGCTGGCGGGTGTCGGCACCGACAATCCGGACCAGCGCATCCAGGAGGACGTGCCCCGCTTCATCAACGGCGGCATGTTCGGCGGCCTCGGCATCTACAACTTCTCGATCAACCTGATCGCCCAGCTCTCGTCGCTCGTCGCCTATTCCATCATTCTCTGGACGGCATCGCAGAAGCTGACGTTCCCCGGCACGGGCTTCCACATGCCGGGCTTCCTGTTCTGGTGCGCTCTTGCGTTCGCCATGCTCGGCACGGGCGGGACGATGGGCATCGGCCGCAAGCTGGCAACGCTGGCCTTCGCGCGTCAGCACTACGAAGCGAACTACCGCTTCTCGCTCGCGCGTCTGCGCGAATACAGCGAGCAGATCGCGCTTCTCTTCGGCGAAAAGACCGAGCGCGGCATCCTGTCCGAGCGCTTCGTCTCGATCATCCGCAACTTCTTCTCGATCGTCATCGTCAAGGCGAACCTGAGCGTCTTCCAGAACTTCTTCGAAAGCATCAGCAACTACGTGCCACTAATCATCCTGGCGCCGTTCTTCTTCGCCAAGATCGTGACGCTCGGCGACATGACGCTGACGCTGCAGGCGTTCGGGATGGTCAACTCGGCGCTGACCTTCTTCATCACCTACTATGACAACCTCGCCGATTTCCGCTCGGTCCTCGCGCGTCTCACGACGTTCGACGCGTCGCTGGCTGCCGGCGCACCGGTGCCCGAAGTCGCGCATCCCGTCGAGCCGACCCGCGACTTCGTGCTCTCCGGCGTATCGCTGGACCTGCCAGACGGCTCTCCGCTGCTCAAGCCGTTCGACCTGCGCCTTGCCGCCAACGAGAACGTGCTGGTCGTCGGGCCCTCCGGCTCCGGCAAGTCGACCCTCTTCCGCGCGATCTCCGGCGTCTGGCCCTACGGCGACGGGAAGGTCGCGGCGCCGGCCGGCGCCAAGGTGATGGTGCTGCCGCAGAAGCCCTATCTGCCGGTCGGCACCCTGGCCGCTGCGGTCTCCTATCCGGAGCCCGCCGGGACCTTCGACGAAGCGACCTTGAAAAAAGTGCTGACCGAAGTCGGCCTGGAAAAGCTGACCGACAAGCTCGGCCTCGACGACAACTGGACGCAACGCCTCTCCGGCGGCGAGCAGCAGCGCCTCGCGATTGCCCGTGCGATCCTCGCACAGCCGGACTGGCTGCTGCTCGACGAGGCGACGAGCGCCATGGACGTCGACCTCGAGCGGCGGACCTACGAGACGATCGCGCGTCTCCTGCCGAAGGCCACGGTCGTGTCGATCGCGCATCGGCCGTCCCTCGTCGACCACCACGATCGCGTGCTTACCATGGAGCCGACGGCAGACGGACTGTTCACGCCTCGCGAGAAGACGAAGGTTGCGGCCGAGTAGCTTGGCGTCAAACCAGTTAGGATAAGCCGGCCTGTGCGCGGGCGCCGCCCGGCTTCGTGGGAGAGCAAACAGCCGGCGCTGGCGCCCTCAGTCCTGCGCCAGCCCCAGCGCGGCGGCGACCTCGCGCCATTCGCGCGCACCGAGGCCGCTCGTGGCGGCGTCGATCTTCTCGCCGGCCACCAGGCGACGCACAGCGGCGAGCGCCGAGCGCGACAGGGTGACCGCGCCGAGGCGGTGCTCGAGGAAAGCCTCGTGCGACAGCGGCACCCAGCGCGCCATCACGTCGACAAGCGCCTCGGCGTAGACGCGGATCTCGTACTGTGCGTGCGCGTCGGCGCGCAGGCGCAGGAAGTTCATCAGGTTGTGTAGGTCGGTCTTCCAGTACCACTGCGTATAGGTCGCGAGCGTCAGGTTGATGCGCGCCAGCTCGCGGGCGAGGCCGTCGCGGGAGGCGTCGAGGCGGGCGCCGCTCTCGTCCTCGTTCAGCATCCAGGCGTAGCTCTCGTAGGTGCGCTCGCCGTCGGCGCGCAGCAGGTCGAGCACGCGCGCCGCCTCCTCGCCCGTCAGCGCATCGCCGCGGCCCTGGCGGTTGGTCGTCGCCTGCGCCTTCAGCTGGTCTTCCGCCGGCAGGTAGAACTCGCGGTCGAGCACGGAATAGCGGGCGGAATACTCGTTCACCGATGCCATGCGGTGGCGGATCCACTGGCGCGCGACGAAGATCGGCAGCTTCACGTGCAGCTTGATCTCGGCCATCTCGAACGGCGTCGTGTGCCAGTGCCGCATGAGGTAGTTGATGAGGCCGCGGTCCTCCTGGACCTTGCGGGTGCCGCGCCCGTACGACACGCGCGCCGCCTGCACCACGGCGGCATCGTCGCCCATGTAGTCGATCACCCGGACGAAGCCGTGATCGAGCAGCGGGATCGGCTGGAAGAGGATTTCCTCCAGCGCCGGCACGGTCGGACGGCACGTCGTCGCCTCGGCGCGGCGGGCCTCCTCGATCTCCTGTCGCTGGGCGTCGCTGAGGGTCATGGGCCACCGTGCTCTGGTCGGGCGGCGAGGCTAGGGCAAAAGGCCCGTTTGCGCATCCCGGGCGGGCCGGCCATCCCCGCCGAAAAGCGGGAGCGCCTCAGCGCTCCTCGTCGTCGTCCCGGTCGCCTTCGATGAGATCGGAGACGTCGCCGTCGTCCTCTTCCTCCTCGAGGAAGGTGTCGTCGTCGTCGGTCGCCGCATCGTCGTCGGTGTCGGCCGTGTCGTCCTCGTCCGGCGACACCACCGCCACCTTGCCGTCCTCGGCCTGGTCGGCATCCTCCAGCGACACGACTTCCGCGGCGTCCTCGGTCTCGGTCTCGTCGTCATCCGCCGCCGCCGCGCGGCTGGCGCGCGCCGGGGCCGCGCTGGCCAGCTCGAAGATGGTGCCGCACTTCGGACAGGTGATCGGGTTCTTGTTGAGATCGAAGAACTTGGTGCCGCAGTTGGCGCATTGGCGCTTGCCGCCGAGATCGGGTTTCGCCACGGAGTGAACCTTGTGGGGCGGGGCCGCGCGTCGCACCCCCGCGATAAAGCGTGGCGGGTCGGTTAGTGGCGGGCGCGGCGCGTGTCAAATGCGAAGTTGGCCCGGCAGCGGCGCCGCTCGGATGACAGGCCGCGAGCGGCCATGCTACGGCCCCGGGCGTCATCCCCCTTTCGCCGACAGCAGAGGATCACCGTGTCGTCGCACGCATCCGAAACGAGGCCGTTGACCGCCACGAGCGGCACCCCGCTACGGGGACGCCTCCGGCCGCCGGGCGACAAGTCGATCTCGCACCGGGCGATGATCTTCGGCCTGCTCACCGTCGGCACCACGCGGGTCACCGGCCTGCTCGAGGGCGAGGACGTGATGCGCACCGCGGCCGCCGCGCGCGCGCTCGGCGCGACGATCACGCGGGACGCGGACGCCTGGGTCGTCCAGGGCGTCGGCATCGGGACGCTGCTGGCGCCGCGCGACACGCTCGACTTCGGCAATGCGGGGACAGGCTCGCGGCTGATGCTCGGCGTCGTCGGCGGCCATCCGATCCGCGCGCGCTTCGATGGCGACGCCTCGCTGCGCAAGCGGCCGATGCGCCGCATTCTCGATCCGCTGGCGCTGATGGGCGTAGAGGTCGTCGAGCAGGCGGAGGGCGGCCGCTGCCCGATCGTCATCCAGGGCACCGCCGAGCCGACGCCGATCGAGTACCGCACGCCCGTCGCCTCGGCGCAGATCAAGTCAGCGGTCCTGCTCGCCGGCCTCAACTCGCCGGGGCGCACAACGGTGATCGAGAGCGAGGCGTCGCGCGACCACACCGAGAAGCTTCTTGCTTTCCTCGGCGCCGACGTCGTCGTCGAGCCGCACGGCGAGGCCGGTCGCAAGATCGCGCTGCAGGGGCGTCCCGAGCTGCGGCCGCGCCCGATCGTCGTGCCCGCCGATCCCTCGTCGGCCGCCTTCGCCATCGTCGCCGCGCTCGTCGTGCCGGGCTCCGACATCGTCGTCGAGGGCGTCATGATGAACCCGCTGCGCATCGGCCTCATCACCACGCTGCGCGAGATGGGCGGCGCGATCGAGGAGCTGGATCGCCGCGTCGAGGGCGGCGAGGACGTCTCCGACCTGCGCGTGCGCGCCTCTGCGCTGAAGGGCGTCGACGTGCCGGCGGCCCGCGCGCCGTCGATGATCGACGAGTACCCCGTGCTCGCCGTCGCGGCTGCCTTCGCGTCCGGCGTCACCCGGATGAACGGCCTGCATGAGCTGCGGGTGAAGGAGTCCGATCGTCTCGAAGCCGTCGCCGCGGGTCTCGCGCAATGCGGGGTCGATCATGCGATCGAGGGCGACGACCTCGTCGTGCGCGGCGGCGACGGCGATGTCGCGGGCGGCGGCGGCGCGATCGAGACGCACCTCGACCATCGCATCGCGATGAGCTTCCTCTGCCTCGGCCTGGCGTCGCGAAAGCCCGTGACGATCGACGATGCCGCGATGATCGCGACGAGCTATCCGACCTTCGCGGCCGACCTCGGCCGGCTCGGGGCGACCTTCTCGTGATCATCGCCATCGACGGGCCGGCCGCCTCCGGCAAGGGCACGCTCGCCAAGCGGCTCGCCGAGGCCTACCGCCTGCCCCACCTCGACACCGGCCTGCTCTATCGCGCCACCGCGCGTGCCGTGCTCGACCTCGGCGGGGCGCTCGACGACCGCGAGGCGGCGGTGCGCGCGGCCGAGACGCTCGACCCGCTGGCGCTCGACGAGGCGCGCCTGCGCGGCAAGGAGATGGGCGAGGCGGCCTCCATCGTCGCCGCGGTGCCGGCGGTGCGCGCGGCGCTGCTGGCGGCGCAGCGGGCCTTCGCCGGGCGCCCCGGCGGCGCGGTGCTCGACGGGCGCGACATCGGCACGGTGATCTGTCCCTCGGCGCCGATCAAGATCTTCGTCACCGCGAGCCCCGAGGCGCGCGCCGAGCGGCGCTGGCGCGAGCTCGTCGGTCGCGGCGAGCCGGTCAAGCTCGACGACGTGCTCGCCGACATCCGCCGCCGCGACGCCCGCGACTCCGACCGCGCCTCGGCGCCGCTCAGGGTCGCCGAGGACGCCGTGCGGCTCGATACGACGACGCTCGACGTCGAGGCGGCCTTCGCAAGAGCCCGCGAGATCGTCGAATCTCGCCGCGCCGGGGCCGGCTGAGATGACCGGCGCGCCGAAGCTGCCATGGGCGCCCCCGCGCGCCAAGCCGACGACGCCGCCGCGCCAGGACACGTCCTTCATCCGCAAGGGCATCGCCAGGATCGACCTGCACGATCCCTACTATTTCGCCGTCTCGCTCGACTGGACGCGCTTCGTCCTGCTCTTCCTTGCCGCCGAGCTGGCCCTGAACCTCACCTTCGCCGCCCTCTACACGCTGCAGCCCGGCGCGATCGCCAACGAGCCGCATCCCGGCTTGCTCAGCGCATTCTTCTTCTCGCTCGAGACGCTGGCGACGGTCGGCTACGGCGAGATGTATCCCGGCACGACCTACGGCCACGTGATCTCGAGCATCGAGATCGTCGTCGGCACGGTCTTCACCGCCATCATGACGGGCCTTCTCTTTATCCGCTTCTCGAAGCCGAAGGCGAAGATCCTCTACGCCGAGAACCCCGTCGTCGCGCAGCACAACGGCAAGCCGACGCTGATGGTGCGCATCGCCAACGGCCGCAACACGGTGCTGTCGAATGCCGAGCTGTCGCTGCACATGCTGGTGCGCACGACGTCCGAGGAAGGCGTCGCGCATGCCTATGTCGTCGAGCTGCCGCTGCTGCGCGACCGCATCCCCGCCTTCGCGATCCTGTTCACGATGATGCACGTGATCGACGAGGCGAGCCCGCTTGACGGCTACCATGCCGCGCACGAGGACCTCGCCGCCGTGCGGCTGTTCCTCAACGTGCGCGCGCACGATCCGGCGATCGGCCAGATGGTCGCCGACTCGCGCGCCTATTCCGGCCCCGACATCCGCTTCGGCATGCGCTACGTGGATGCGGTGCTGCGCGACGACAACGACCGGGTGGTCGCCGACTACGCGCGTCTCGGGGTGCTGGTCGCCGACCAGCAACGCGCCGACGGCAGCGTCGGCGGCCTGATGTGAGGGCGCGCCCTTGCCACGGCGCCCCGTCAAGCTAAGGGTGTGATCCGATGCGACCTTCCCTGCTCTCGTCGGCGCTCGTCGTCGCCTTCCTGGCCAGCCCCGCCTTCGCCCAGGCGCCGCCGGCACCGAATGCGCCGCCAGCACCGGCTGCGCCGCCGGCAGGCAACGCGCCGCCGGCCACCAACGCGCCGCCGGCGCCCGATGCGCAGCCGCCCGGCGCGAACTACAAGCCGCTCGACGCGCCGCTCGACACCGTCCTCAAGAGCGACACGGTCGCCAACGGCATCGCGACGACGCGCGACGGCCGCATCTTCCTGCCCTTCTCGCGCATCGACGGCAGCCGCGGGCCGCAGGTCGTCGAGTGGAAGGACGGCAAGCCGGTCGCCTACCCCGACGAGACCTGGAACGGCTGGACGCAGGGCGGCGACCCCGCCAAGGCGTTCGTGCGCGTCAACGCGCTGCGCATCGGGCCGGACGGCGCCCTGTGGGTCGTCGACACCGGCGCGCCGGGCTTCGAGAAGCCCAAGCTGCCGCACGGCCCGAAGATCGTGAAGGTCGACGTCGCCGCCGGCAAGGTCGACCGCGTCTACGACCTCGACGGCGCGACGAGCGACAAGAGCTTCGTCGACGACATCCGCTTCCACGGCCAGATCGCCTACATCACGGACGCGGGCGCGCCGGGCGTCATCGTCCTCGATCTCGCCTCCGGGGCGACGCGCCGCGTCCTCGACAACGATCCCTCGATGACCGCGCAGCGTCCGATGACCGGCGACGCGCACGTGATGCGCGGGCCCGACGGCAAGCCGATCAAGATCCACGCCGACCAGCTCGAAGTGTCGCCGGACGGGAAGTTCTTCTTCTACCAGCCGGCCTCCGGCCCGATGTCGCGGATCGCCACGCGCTACCTCGACGACCCGAAGATCGACTCGAAGCAGCTCTCCAAGCACGTCACGACCTTCGCCAAGACGCCGTCGACCGGCGGCACGGCGATCGATGCCGAGGGCACGATCTACGTCTCCGACGTCGACCACCACCGCATCCTCGCGATCAAGGCCGACGGCTCGAAGTCGATCGTCGTCGAGGATCGGCGGCTCCTGTGGGTTGACGCCATGTGGATCGACGACGCCGGCTATCTCTACATGCCGGCGGCGCAGCTCGACCGCATGGCGCCATTCAACGACGGCGTCTCCAAGGTCGAGTACCCGATCTTCGTCTACAAGACGAAGATCGGCATCGGTCCGCCGCCCAGCGACCATCCCTGATTCCGGTTGCCCGGCTGCCGCGTTCGCTTTATGTTCTCATCCTCGTGAGGGGATGAGCCATGGCGCTGACGACCACCTACATTGTTGTTCCGTTTCTGATCGGCGCCCGCGGCGCCCTGCATCCGGGTGCGCCGCGCAAGACCGCCGTCCGCGGCACCGCGATCGCGATGGCGGATTCGCTGGCCCCCTTCTATGCGGGCGTGATCGTCCTGCGCGACCGCGCGGATGCGGCGGCCGGCGTCTTCCTCGAGCCGCTGCTCGTCTGCGCGATCGGCGACGTGCCGAGCGAGCTGCTCTGCCAGCTCGCGGCGTGAGCCTACGCCGCCTTGGCGCGCAACCCGTCGGCGACCGTGTAGGTCGCCTCGGTCTTGCTCGCGATCTCGTCGAGCGTGACCCCGTCGGCCAGCTCGATGAGCACCATCTTGCCCGCCACCTTGTCGATCTCGTAGACGCCGAGATCGGTGATGACCATGTCGATCACGCCAGAGCCGGTGAGCGGCAGCGTGCACCGGTGCAGGAGCTTGGACGAGCCGTCCTTTGCGCACTGGTCCATGATGACGATGACGCGCTTGACGCCGGCGACGAGGTCCATCGCGCCGCCCATCCCCTTCACCATCTTGCCGGGGATCATCCAGTTGGCGAGGTCGCCGGTCTCGGCCACCTCCATCGCGCCAAGGATCGCGAGGTCGATGTGGCCGCCGCGGATCATCGCGAAGGAATCGTGCGAGCCGAAGTAGCTCGTCGACGGCAGCTCGGTGATCGTCTGCTTGCCGGCGTTGATGACGTCGGGATCCTCCTCGCCTTCGTAGGGGAAGGGGCCCATGCCGAGCATGCCGTTCTCGCTCTGCAGCTGCACGTGCATGCCCTCGGGGATGTAGTTCGAGACGAGCGTCGGGATGCCGATGCCGAGGTTCACGTAGAACCCGTCGCGCAGCTCCTTCGCGGCGCGCGCGGCCATCTGTTCGCGTGTCCAGGGCATGTCAGACCTCTTCCTTTGCCTTCGACCAGTCGACCCCCGCCTCGAGCTCCGGCAGCAGCACGACGCTCTCCTGCTCGTTGGGGTCGGTGCGGGCGATGACCGCGATCACCGGCTCGCTGTCGCTTCGATTGTAGGGCAGATGCGGCACGTCGGCGGCGATATAGACGAATTCGCCGGCCCCCGCGATGGCGTGGTGCTGCAGGCGATCGCCCCAGAAGCAGCCCGACACGCCCTTCAGCACGTGGATCGCCGTCTCGTGGCGCTCGTGCTTGTGCGCATGGGCACGCTCGCCCGGCGCAATCTCGAGGAGCTGCATGTGCAGCGCCTTGGAGCCCACCGCCTCGGCCGAGATCGCCGGCCGATAGACGTGGCCCTGCTTGCCGCGGAACGCCGCGCCCTCGCGGACGACGCGGAAGCCATCGTTGTCGGACTGCATCATGAGCGGAGATCCCTAGGCTGCTTCGGTCCCGGGGCCGTCATTGCGAGCGCAGCGAAGCAACCCAGGGGCCGCCCGCCGCAGCCTGCGCCACGCGGCCCCTGGGTTGCTTCGCCTTCGGCTCGCAATGACGGCCGGATCATAGTCAGGCGGCCGCCTTCGCGCGCACGGTGCGCTTCTCGATCGGCTTGTAGAAGCCCGGCACGGCGACGAGGCGGTGCACGAAGATGCCCGGCGTATGGATCGCGTCGCCGTCGAGCGCGCCCGTCTCGACGATCTCCTCGGCCTGGACGATCGTCGTCTCGGCCGCCGTCGCCATCGCGGGGTTGAAGTTGCGCGCCGTCTTGCGGAACACGAGGTTGCCTTCGTGGTCGGCCTTCCAGGCATGGATCAGGGCGACGTCGGCCCGCAGCCACGTCTCCATCACGTAGGTGTCGCCCTCGAACTCGCGCAGCTCCTTGCCCTCGGCGACCATGGTGCCGACGCCGGTCTTGGTGAAGAAGGCGGGGATGCCGGCGCCGCCGGCGCGGATGCGCTCGGCCAGCGTGCCCTGCGGGTTGAACTCGAGCTCGAGCTCGCCCGAGAGGTAGAGCTTCTCGAACAGCTTGTTCTCGCCGACGTAGGACGAGACCATCTTGCGGATCTGCCGAGTCTCCAGGAGCAGGCCGAGGCCCGCGCCGTCGACGCCGGCGTTGTTCGAGATGACGGTGAGATCCTTGACGCCGGTGTCGCGAACCGCCTCGATCAGCACCTGCGGCATGCCGCAAAGGCCGAAGCCGCCGGCCATCACCGTCATGCCGTCCTTCAGGACGTCGGCGACCGCCGCCTTGGCATCGGAAAAGACCTTGTTCATGCGCTCACCCTCGCTCGCTGCGCGGGGTGGTACGGCGGGGGCCGCGGCTTGGCAAGGCAGGCTCTCGAAGGGGCGACGAGCAGCGCGGCGAAGGCGGTTAAGAACCGGTTTCGCGGGCTTCTCGGGGCGGTTTGCCACACCTGCAAATAAAAAAACCCTGCTTAGACACTCTTATTGCGGTGGGGCGATGTGCTGATAAGCTCCTATATGTAAAGGCGTTGCGGGGGCTGCGTCATGGCCGGGGTGTTCGACATCAGGAAGGGCGCGTTCGACTCGTCGGAGGCTTCGCGCCTTCACGAGGCCTACGCGATCGCCCTTCAGGGTCTACGCGCCTCGCACGAGGTCGACCGCACGATCATCAACAAGCTGGCCCGCTCGATCGTCAAGGTGGCGCAGTCGGAGCCGGATTGCCTGCGCGACGACGGCTCCATCGACCCCGTGCGTCTGGCGCAGCGCGCGATTCTTCGGATGTTGCAGACGAGCGCGCCGCGCTACGAGGCGCCGGTGGTCGCAACCGTGCCGCCCGCCGCGCCGGTTCCCGAAAAGCGCCTGGCGCTTGCCGCCCCCGAAAGCGTCGCGAAAATCATGTTGCGGCTCTTCGAACGGACGCCGTTCGCCAAGCTCTGAGCGCTAGTGGGTGGCGACGGAGCGGCCGGTCTGAACCTCGGGCTCGCGGGACTGCCAGAAGGCGAGACGCTGCATGTCTTCCGATAGCCAGTAGTCCGTCTTCTGCGTCTGCCGCGGCGGGTCCCGCCGCGGCTTTTCCTCCGCCACGGCTGGCAGGCTCAACCCCAGGACGACCGGCACGAGAAGCAAAAGGCGTTTCATTGTCTTGGCTCGACGTCGGATGACGTGTTGGCCGCAATAACGCGCAAGGGCCGGGAAAGATGCGTGGCACCCGCTCTCGTAACTAAAGGCTGAGACGCCGGCGGCCAGGCCGAGCGAAGCGCTCGGCCTGACCTCGACTGCGCTGGTGGCTAATACTTGGCGACGACGGCGGCCGGCGGCGGCGTGAAATAGAACGACACGCCGGCCCGCACGATCTCGTTCGTCGCCCCGATCCGCTCGGGGACGTTGCGCGCGATGTTGAAGAGCGCCTGCGAGTCGAACCTCGCGTGGAGATACTCGACCCGGAGCGCGATCCGCGGCGAGAACTTGTACTCGAGGCCGGCGCCGACCGTATAGCCTGTGCGCCAGGCGCCCCGGGCGCCGCCGTAGAGGTAATCGTTGGCGTGGATGTTGGCGAAGGCCGCGCCGCCGGCCACGAACGGCAGGAAGCTGCCGACGGCATAGCCGAGGCGGCCGCGAACGTCGGCGAGCGCGTTGATGCGTGTGCTGCAGGTGTGCGGAACCGTGCCGCAGGACGCCGACGAGCCGGTAATCGAGCCGGCGCCGACATCGCCTTCCACACCGAAGACGAACTGCTGGACCTGGTAATTGTAGCCGACGAAGCCGCCGCCGATCCCGCCGCTCAGGCCGTAACGGCCGTCGGCGAACGCAACGTTTGCCGGCGGCATCATGGTCGGAGGGGGCGTCATGGTCGGAGGCGGCGTGGTCGCGGGAGGCGGCGTGACTGCTTTCGTCTTTGGCTTGAAGCCGTTGTCGTTCTGCGTCGACTGACCGCCGCTATATTCGCCGAAGCCACCGGCATAGATGCCCGACCAGTCGATCGGTACTGTTTGAGCGTGAGACGTCCCGTCTTGCATCGCTAGAGCGACGACAAAACTGCAAACCGCAATTGTATACCGGTCGTGAATCATCTCAGCCCCCGCTTTTTACTTGAAGAGGCTGCGGTTCCGCAGGGAAAATGACAATAGCTATGCGGATATTTTTGTATTTCTCGTCGGAGTCGCCGCGACAGTGTCGCGCGACTGCATCATGCTTTAGTGTAAGGCGCGACGCGGAGCCGCGTCGATTGTCGACAACAGGACGAGCAATCCGTGCAGCAGACGCCCCGGGATGCTTTTATTTGTCCGGCGGCGCCAGCTCGAAGCGCTGGGCGAGTGCCGCCAGCGACGCGTCGACGATGCCGATCTCGCGCATGTGGGCATGGGTGTTGCGCACGTATTCGGGATTCGCGCCCGACACCCCGACGCCCTGGCGCACGTAGCGCTCGATCTCGGGAAGGTCGAGCGCCCCGGCATATTGCGGATGCGCCCGCTCGACCGTGTAGCAGAGCGCCTTGATCTTGCGCCCGTCGGCAAGCGTCGCAGCGAGCGTCACCTCGCGGTAGACCATGGTCACCTGCTCGCGCGATCGCAGGTAGGCGATGGTCTCGTCGGCACGGGCGGCAGCCACGCGGAAGGCGACGCCCTTGCACGAGCCGCCGCGATCGAGCCCGAGCACCAGGCCCGGCCGCTCCGGCGTGCCCCGGTGCACGTGGGAATAGACGCAGAGCGCGCGGCGGTAGCCCCGCACCACGGCGAGCGTCCGTTCCTCGAAGTCGAAGCCCGGCCGCCACATCAGCGAGCCGTAGCCGAACACCCAGAGGTCGTTCGCCGTCGCGGGATCGGTCGTCTTGGGATCGGTCGCCAAAATATCCATCGCCTCGCGCCGTCCGCCGGTTGAAAGAAGCCGCCCGGCGCAAAACCGCCACGGGGGCTGCCTAAGGCCGCGCCGGAGGGCGCCTGTAGGCAAGGCGCGACGTGGAGGCAACCCCTTTGAGACGTGGCAGGGCGGGGATCGTCGTCGTCGGGCTTCTGGCCGTGGTCGCGGCGGGATGGACGAGCGCGTGGGCCTATGCGGCCTACGAGGCCGGCCAGCAGCTCGATCTCTGGCTCAAGGCGGAAGCCGCGCAGGGCCGCGCCTGGACCTGCCCCGACCGCGCGATCGGCGGCTATCCCTTCGCGCTCGACATCTCGTGCAGCAATCCGACGTTCACCGCGCAGGCGATGGGCCAGGGCGTCGAGGCGCAGATCGCGCATCTCACCGCCAAGGTCGCGCTGTGGCATCCGCGCAAGATCGCGCTGACGCTTGGCGCCCCGTTCAGCTATCGCACCTCCGACGACACGACAAACGTCGGCGCCACGTGGAACGCGCTGACGCTCGACCTCGACGGCCTGCCCGACATCGCCACGGTGGCGCTGAAGGGCGAGAAGATCGCCGTCTCGGGCACCTTCGGCGACCAGGGGCGACAGTCGGGCACGGCCACCCGGCTCGATGCGCGGTTCGTGCTGCCGGACAGCCCGAGCCCGAGCGCTGCCGACGCCGATCCGACGCTCACCTTCGACATCGCGGCCGACGGCCTGCCCATCGCCCCGCTGGACGCGCTCGTGGGCGGCACCGATCCGGCCGATGTCGCGCTCAGCGGCCGGCTCGACCGTGCCGACGTCGGCGACGCCCGCACGCCCGAGGAGGCGATCGAGCATTGGCGCGAGGCCCACGGCCAGATCGTGCTGGATTCGAGCCGCATCAGCCGCGCCGGCGCCAAGGTGACGGCCACGGGCATCCTGTCGCTCGACGATGCCCATCGGCCGAAGGGCAAGCTCGACGCGCAGTTCGTCGGCCTCGGGCCGATCCTCAAGCGCTACGGCATCAGTGGCGACATGGCCGCGGCGGGCTCGCTGCTGTCCACCCTGTTCGGCGGCGGCAAGCCGGCCGCGCCGACCGAGCCCGGCGCCTTGGCGCTGCCGATCTCGCTGCGCAACGGCCACCTCGGCGTCGGCCCGATCGACACGGGGATCGCGGTGCCGCCGCTCTATTAAGATACGCGCCCCAAGAAGCGTGGCCTGATGAGGGGTTTCGCTTGCACCTGGAAGAGGAGAGAGGCGGCAAGGTCCCTCATCCGACCCGACTTCGTCGGGCCACATTCTCCCGCAGGCGGGAGAAGGGAAGGAGCGGCGTCAGCGGATCAGGTTCGTCTTTGCGAGGTCGAGCACCGAGTCGCCGCGGCCGCTCATCACGGCGCGCAGCACGTAAAGGCTGAAGCCCTTCACCTGCTCGGCCTGGATCTTCGGCGGCATCGACAGCTCGTTGCGCGCGGTCACGCAGTCCAAAAGCGCCGGCCCCTTGTGCGACAGCACGCGCTCGACGCCCTCGGCCAGGTCGCCGGGGTCCTCGACGCGGACGCCGAATATGCCGATGGCATTCGCCATCGCCGCAAAGTCGGGGTTCTCCAGCTCGACGCCCGTCTCGACGTAGCCCGCGGCCTTCATCTCCATTTCGACAAAGCCGAGCGTGCCGTTGTTGAAGATCACGATCTTCACCGGCAGCTTCTCCTGGCGGAGCGTGAGAAGGTCGCCCATCAGCATGGCGAAGCCGCCGTCGCCAGAGAACGAGACGACCTGGCGCTTCGGGAACGCCGCCTGCGCGCCGATGGCCTGCGCCATGGCGTTTGCCATGGAGCCATGCATCCACGAGCCGAGCAGCCGCCGCTGGCCATTCATCTTGAGGTAGCGCGCCGCCCAGATCGTCGGGGTCCCAACGTCGGCAGTGAACACCGCGTCGGCGTCGGCGGCCTCGCTCACCGTCTTGGCGAGGAACTGCGGGTGGATCGGCTTGCGCCCCTTTTTCCCCGTCGCCAGGTCGTCGAGGTCATTGCGCGCGTCGAGGTAGTGGGCGAGGCTCGCATCGAGGAACTTGCGGTCGGCCTTCGGCGCCAGCTTCGGCAGCAGCGCCTCGATCGTCGCGCCGACGTCGCCGACCACGCCGAGGTCGAGCCTGGTGCGCCGGCCGAGGTTTTCGGGACGGATGTCGACCTGCGCGATCTTGGCGGATTCGGGGAAGAACTGGCGGTAGGGGAAGTCGGTGCCGAGCATCAGCAGCGTGTCGCAGGCGAGCATCGCCGCGTAGCCCGACGAGAAGCCGATGAGCCCGGTCATGCCGACGTCGTAGGGGTTGTCGTACTCGACGAACTCCTTGCCGCCGAGCGCGTGGACGATCGGCGCCTTCAAGGCATCGGCGAGCTTCATCAGGCTCGCGTGCGCCCCGGCGCAGCCTCGGCCGCAGAACAGCGTGATCTTCTTGCCGTGGTTCAGCAGTTGCGCCAGCGCATCGAGCTGCGGCGCCGCAGGGCGCACGACCGGCGCCGCCGGCAGCAGCCCGGCGACGGGCGACATCGCGCGCGCCGGCGCATCGCGCAGGGCGAGATCGCCCGGGAGCACGATGACGGCGACGCCGCGCTGGCCGACCGCGGCGCGGATCGCGGTCTCGAGAACGTAGGGCAGCTGCGCCGGGCTCGAGACCAGCTCGCAATAGACGCTGCACTCGCGGAACAGCTCCTGCGGGTGGGTCTCCTGGAAGTAGTTCGAGCCGATCTGGTCCGACGGAATGTGGGCGGCGATCGCGAGGACGGGCGTGCGCGTGCGGTTGCAGTCGAAGAGGCCGTTGATGAGGTGGAGGTTGCCGGGGCCGCAGGAGCCGCAGCAGACGGCGAGCTCGCCGGTGAGCTGCGCGTCGGCCCCAGCCGCGAAGGCCGCGACCTCCTCGTGGCGGACGTGCACCCAGTCGATCGTGCCGCGGCGCCGGAGCGCCTCGGTGATGCCGTTGAGGCTGTCGCCGACGAGCCCGAAGATCCGCTTGACGCCGACCTCCTGCAGAGTCTCGACGACGTAATCGGCGACGTTGTTGATTTTCATGGACGTGCTCGCAGCTGGGCTCCGCTGCGAGATAGGGCGGCCCCCAGGCCGGGACAGCGGGCGAGCGGTGATTGCAACCCAGCTCTGAACTCACAGGCGCTATAAAACCTCAGCAATTCGCGTGCCAGATGTGGCAGAATTGTTATATGTCGTTTGACGGATGTGTGGTCCACTCTGGGTTGAGGCGGCTACTCCGGCGTAGCCGGCGACGCCTCGCTGAGGGGGCACGCCAATGCTGAAGATCCTCGTCCTCATCTGCTCCGCATCGCTCGACCATGCCGCCTGCGACCAGACCACTGCGATCGACGTCGTCCGCGCCATGGAGGTCTCGAACCCGCAACAGTGCGGGTTCATGGCGCAGGCGCTGCTGGCGCAGACGAGCCTCGCGCCGGAGCCGGGCAAGCAGTACCTGAAGATCGTCTGTCTGCGCTCGCCGACGCGGACGGCGTCCGTCGCCTCGGACTCGCGCCAGTAGCCTAGAAGCTCACGCACGCCATCGTGTCCGCGCGCAAAACGGACTGCTGGCGGAAGCGGCGCTTGTAGAGCGAGCGGATCGCCTCGATCCGCGAGTCGCTCGTCGCGTCGGGCGCATAGAAGATGACGAGCACGCGCGTCGCCTCGTGCGACACGCCGCGGCGGCCGCGCCATTGGCCCTGGCCCTCGAGCACCGTCAGCCCCTCGGGAAAGCGCGGCGTGACGACCTGCGCCAGGAAGCGACGCCAGGCCTCGGGGCGCCCCACGACGCCCATGTAGAGCTCGACCTTCGCCATAGCCCGCGCACCCGGACGACAGGCGCCATCGGCGCGGGCGTACGTCGGCAGCGCCGCGAGCAGCGCCGCCAAGAGCAGCACTGCCGAGAGCAGCACGCGGCCTATCGGGCCAGGTTCCGGATGTTGTCGAGCCCGGCCTGGTAGATGCCGCCGATCGCCGTCGCGGCATCCATCTCCTTGCCGGCATCGGGCGTGTAGGTCGCGAGCCATTGGACGGTGGACCTGTCCTTGCCTTTCGCTGTCACCTTCAGCGTCGAGACATACTTGCTGAGCGGCAGCGGGCTCTTCTCGATCGCGTAAGAATAGGTCGTCGCCCTGTCGTCGCGAGCGGTCTCGCGCTCGACGAAGGTTGTCTTGCCGTCCTTCGTCGTGAGCGTGCGGACGCTTCCTGCCTCTGTGCACGCGCCGATCGCCGGATGCCAGTCCTTGATCGCGCAGAACGGCCCGATCCGCGCCCAGACATCGGCGGCCGGCAGCGCAACGTCGACGCTCTTGTCGAGCGAGGCCGCTGCAACCGGCGCGGCGACGGTCGCGAGAAGAGACAGGACGATGACGCTCCGACGCAGATGCACGACGCGGACTCCTTCGGCGGGGTATGCAAGTGCCATGTCGACATTTCGTCCGCACGGCGTCCCCGTCCACTCCGACGATCGGCGGGAGGCGACCGCCGCCGCGACAAATTCTCCCTTTGCCAACCGCGGTGCTGGCGCGCCGGCGAGGCGTGCGGCACGGTGGGACGCGTGGGAGGTCCTCGAATGCCAGCAAAGCCGAAGCTCGTCGGGATCAACCACGTGGCGCTCGAGGTCGGCGACATCGACGAAGCGCTCGCCTTCTACGGGGCGATCTTCGACTTCGAGCTGCGCGGCCGCGCGCCCGGCCACGCGTTCATCGATCTCGGCGATCAGTTCCTCGCCCTCGCCGAGGTCAAGACGACGGCCGACGCTCCGGTGCCGGACCGGCATTTCGGCCTCGTCGTCGACGATCGCGACGGCGCGCGCACGCTGATCGAGCAGGCCGGCGGCCGCATCCTGGAGGGCGGTTTCCTCGATTTCCTCGATCCGTGGGGCAACCGCGTCGAGCTCGTCGACTACAAGTCGGTCCAGTTCACAAAGGCCGCCGCCGTGCTCGCGGCGATGGGCGTCGACGCCGGCAAGTCGGAGACGGCCGCGCGGCAATTGCGCGAAAAAGGCATGTCCGAGGACTGATCCGGCAGCATGCCCGAAGGCCATACGATCCACCGCGCGGCGCGCGACCAGACGCCGATGCTGCGCCGTAAGATTTTGGCCGTCTCCTCGCCGCAGGGCCGCTTCTTCGAAGGCGCCGCGCGGCTCGACGGCAAGCGCTGCATGAGCGTCGAGGCGTGCGGCAAGCACGTGTTCTACCGCTTCGCCGGCGGCGACACGCTGCACATCCATCTCGGCCTGTTCGGCAAGTTTCGCGCGGCGGCGCGCCCGGCGGCCGAGCCGCGCGGCGCGGTGCGCGTCCGGCTCGAGAGCGCCACCCACGTCGTCGACTGCAACGGCCCGACCGCCTGCGAAGTGCTCGATGCCGAGGGCGTCGCGAAGCTGATGGCGCGGCTCGGGCCCGACATCCTGCGCGACGACGCGGACCCCGAGCGCGCCTTCGCGCGAATCCGCAAAAGCCGCGCGCCGATCGGCCAGCTGGTGATGGACCAGAAGGTCATCGCCGGCCTCGGCAACATCTACCGCACCGAGATTTTGTGGCGGCAGCGCATCCACCCCGAGCGCGAGGGCCGCTCGCTGTCGCAGGCCGAGCTCGACGCCTTCTGGGCCGACGCGGCGGCGCTGCTGCGCATCGGCGTCGAGCAGCGGGCGATCATCACCGTCGACGGCGCGTCACGCGGCAAGTCGCGCTACGGCGCGCGCACCAACATCTTCAAGAAGAAGACCTGCCCGCGCTGCGGCGGCGCGATCCGCCAGCTCGCGATGGCCGGGAGAAAAGTCTTCTGCTGCGAGACCTGCCAACAGAAGGAGCCCTGCCTTCCGCCCTAAGTCGCGGAGCGGTAAGACCCGGGTGCCCTGGAACGAAAGCCTTCTCTATGACCTCGCCGATTGCCGCCGCCCCCTTCGACCCGCAGGCCTTCAAGGCGGTGATGCGAAAGATCGCCGGCACGGTCACCGTCATCGCCACGGCGAGCGCGACGGGGCTGCACGGCATGACCGCCACCGCGATGTGCAGCGTCTCGGCCGAGCCGCCGATGGTGCTCATCGTCGTGAACCGCTCGGCGCGCACGCACCTCCACATCGACACGAAGAAGGCCTTCACGGTCAGCATCCTCGGCGAGGACCAGCTCGACGTGGCGAACCTCTTCGCGGGCAAGGACGATCATCCGTTCGCGCAGGTCGCGCACCGCCTGCTCGCCGACGGCTGCCCGGTCATCGAGGGCGCGGCGGCGCACGTCCACTGCATGGTCGAGTCGCAGCTCGATGCCGGCACGCACACGATCTTCGTCGGCCGCGTGCTCGATGCCGATGCCAGCGCCGCCCTGCCGCTCCTCTACCAGGACGCGCGCTACGGGCGGCTCGCGGGGGACTGACCGCCGCCCCGGTGCAGTCTCTGTCATTCCGGCGCCGCAGACCTTCAGGCACGACCGGCGGAGAGCAAACCGATCCGCGAAGACGTTTGGTGTCGTCCCGGCCGTCGCTCCGGACGAGCCCGAGGCTGTGCGAGGTCATCTCGAGGTTGTATTAAGCCTTTATGACACGCAACGACGGCTGAGCTGGGCTCGACGAGGCCCGCGCGCGAGGGAGGGAACAATGACGGCGGCACGGACCTCGATCCTCGCTCTGCTCGCGGTGGCGTGCCTCGTGCAGCCCGCCCGCGCGGAGACGCCGGCCGCCACGCCCGCGGCGACGGAGGCGGCCGACGCGCTTGCGGCCACGACGCAGAAGTTCAACGCCTATGTCGAGTACATGAACCGCACGCTGCGGGTGTCCAGCTCGCTCGACCGCTACAGGAGCTGGGTCAACATGCGGACCGGGCCGACCGGGCGTGAGCGCCTGATCTACGGCGCCTACGAGGTCTACGACACCAAGGACGAGAAGGCCGCGGCCGAAAAGGCGATGGCCGCCGCGCCGCACCTGCCCGATCTCGACGAGGCGATGGCCGCCTACATCAAGGCCAACGACGCGGTCGCCCCGGTCCTCAACAAGGCGGCCGGCTATTATCAGCGCGAGGACTACAAGGTCGACCACATGCAGCGCGGCAAGGAGCTGCACGCGGACATCGTCGCACTCGGCGGGGCCTTCCTCGCCGCCCGCGCGCGGCTCGAGGCGGTGATGACCAAGCAGAAGCTGGCGCTCGACCAGATCCGCCTCGCGACGATCGAGAAGCACGAGGGGCGCAACGCCCGCTGGCACGCGGGCAACGTGATGATGCGCGCCAAGCAGGCGCTCGATGCGCTGGAGACCGGCAAAGGCGGCCAGGCCGACGGGAAAGGCGGCACAGTCGACATGCCGGCCTTCGACGCGGCGATGAAGGACCTCGGCACCGCCGTCGCCGGGCTCGACGACTACAAGGCCGAGCATCCCCGCGCCTTCTCCGGCTTCGCGAGCTTCCCCGACGGCTTCCTCGGCCGGCTGCGCGAGATCGACGGCCGGCTGCAGCGCACGCACGGCAACCTGCGCCGCGCCGCCGGCCTCGACATGACCTTCGTGCTCAACGACTACAACACGATGGTCACGCTCTCGAGCCTACCGGGACAGTTCAAGGACGATTGAGCCGCCTGTCTTTGCGGGCGAATCGCGGCCCCGACATGAGCCTACCCCTCGCCCTTGCCCGCCACCCCGGCCTCGGCGAAGGTCGCCATGTCGCGCGTGCAGGCGAGCGCGGCCTTGAGCACGCCGAGCGCAAGACCGGCGCCCGAGCCCTCGCCGAGCCGCATGCCGAAATCGAGCAGCGGCGCCTTGCCGAGCTTCTCCAGCACGCGGCGGTGCGCCTGCTCGGCCGAGACATGCGCGGCGAGGCAATGGTCGATCGTCGTCGGATCGAGCGCGTGCAGGATCGCCGCCGCCGCACAGACGACGAAGCCGTCGAGCAGCACCGGCACGCGCTGCATGCGGGCCGCAAGGATCGCGCCGACGAGCGCGGCGATCTCGCGGCCGCCCAGCCGGCGTAGGAGCTCGAGCGGATCACCGAGGTGATCGCGATGAAGCGCAAGGGCCGCCGCCACGGCGTCGTGCTTGCGCTTCAGCCCGGCATCGTCGACGCCGGTGCCGCGGCCGACCCAGTCGGATACCTCGCCGCCGTAGAGCGCCGCGTAGATCGCCGCCGCGACCGTCGTGTTGCCGATCCCCATCTCGCCGAGGCAGAGCACGTCGACGTTGCCGGCCACGGCCTCCATGCCGAAGGCGATCGTGCCGGCGCAGGCCGCCTCGTCGAACGCGGCCGCCTTGGTGATGTCGGCCGTCGGGATGTCGAGCGCCAGCTCGAAGACCTTGAGGCCGATCCCGTAGGTGGCGCAGATCTGGTTCACCGCGGCGCCGCCGGCGGCGAAGTTCGCGACCATCGCCTTGGTCACCGAGGCGGGATAGGCCGAGACGCCCTGCTCGACGACGCCGTGGTTCGCCGCGAAGACCGCCATCTGCGGATGCATGATCGTCGGCATCGCCTTGTCCTGCCAGCCGGCGAGGAAGACGACGAGATCATCGAGCCGGCCGAGCGATCCTGCCGGCTTTGTGAGCTGCGCCTGGCGCGCCCGCACCGCGGCCTCCGCCTGCGCGGAAGCTTCCGGCATCAGCGCAAGCAGCGCGCGGATATCGTCGAAGGGAAGCCCGCTGGTCGGCATGGAGTCTCGCGCCACTGAAGGGAGGAACGCCCGTCTTTAGGCACAAAGCTGCGAAGACCACAAAATTCCTATCGCCAACATTCGGCGGCGGGGTGAAGATGACGGTCTCCCGGAGGAGATGACCATGGACAAGCAGCATGTAAAGGGTGCGGTCGACAAGGCGAAGGGTGCGGTCAAGGAGGCGGCGGGTGCCGTGACCGGCAGCACCAAGCTGAAGGCGGAAGGCAAGCTCGACAAGGCCAAGGGCGCGGCCCGCATGGCCGCCGGCGACGCCAAGGATGCCGTTCGCAAGAAAACCAAGTGAGGCCTGCGCGCGGTCCTTCCCCCGCAACCGGGGGAAGGAACCGCCCCTGATGCCGCATCTCGCCGACGACCTCTTCATTTCGCTGCGCTTCTTCTCGCGCCTGCCGGTGCCGGCGACGGCGCGCGAGCGCGCGCTCGGCACGGCCGGCCTCGCCAATGCGGCGGCGCTGGTGCCCGTCGCGGGCGCGATCATCGGCCTGCTTCCGGCGCTCGTGCTCCTCGCCGCGAGCGCTCTCGGGCTGCCGCCAGTCCTTGCCGCGCCGCTCGCCATCGCGACGCTCGCGCTCGTCACCGGCGCGCTGCACGAGGACGCGCTCTCGGACTGCGCCGACGGCTTCGGCGGCGGCCGGACGCGCGAGCGCAAGCTCGAGATCATGCGCGACAGCCGCATCGGCGCCTTCGGCGGCGTCGCGCTGGCGCTCTCGCTCTACATCCGCGTCACCGCGCTTGCGGTGATCACCGAGCACGCGGCCGGCACCGCGGCGCTGGTGCTCGTCGCCGCTGCGGCCCTGTCCCGCGCGGCCAGCCTGTGGCCGCTGGCCTGGCTGCCGCCGGCCCGCGCCGACGGCATCGGCGCCGCGGCAGAGCCGGCGCCTGCCATGGCGGGCGCGGCCGCCGGGCTCGCGCTCGTCCTCGCGCTGGCACTGCTCGCGCCGGCGGTCGGCCTCGCGCGCGCGCTCTGCGCCTGCGTCTTCGCGGTGCTCGTCACCGCCGCCTTCTGCGAGCTGGCCCGCAAGCAGATCCAGGGTCACACGGGCGATGTCGCCGGCGCGACGCAGCAACTCGCCGAGATCGCCGTCTACCTCACGCTGGCCGCCAGCCCTTAAGCCGCACGGAGCCTTCCCATGACGACCGTCTACGACTTCTCCGCCACCCGCCTCGACGGGAGCGAGGAGAAGCTGGATCGCTGGCGTGGCGAGGTGCTCGTGATCGTCAACACGGCCTCGAGATGCGGCTTCACCCCGCAATACGAAGGGCTCGAGGCACTGCACCGCAGCCTGTCGCCGCGCGGCTTCTCGGTGCTCGGTTTTCCCTGCAACCAGTTCGGCGCGCAGGAGCCCGGCGATGCCGCCGAGATTGCGAGCTTCTGCGAGACGACCTATGCGGTGAGCTTCCCGATGTTCGCCAAGGTCGACGTCAACGGCGAGGGCGCGCACCCGCTCTTCAAGTTCCTGAAGGCCTCGAAGCCGGGCTTTCTCGGCTCCCAGGGCATCAAGTGGAACTTCACGAAGTTCCTGGTCGACCGCACCGGCGCCGTCGTGTCGCGCCACGGGCCGATGACCAAGCCGACCGAGATGAAGGACGAGATCGAGCGGGTGCTCTGAGGCGACTCAGGTCGCGAAGCGGAAGTGCAGGACGTCGCCGTCGGCAACGACGTAGTCCTTGCCTTCGAGCCGGAACTTGCCGGCCTCGCGCGCGCCCGCTTCGCCCTTGCCGGCCACGTAGTCGGCATAGGCGACGGTCTCGGCGCGGATGTAGCCTTTCTCGAAGTCGGTGTGGATCACGCCCGCGGCCTGCGGCCCCTTGGTGCCGGCCGGGATCGTCCAGGCGCGCGCCTCCTTCGGCCCGACGGTGAAGTAGGTGATGAGATCGAGCAGGCGGTAGCCGGCGCGGATCACCCGGTTGAGCCCCGGCTCGGCGAGCCCGACGGCCTCGAGGAACTCCTTCTGCTCCTCGGCCGACATGACGGCGATCTCGCTCTCGATCTGCGCCGAGACGACGACGGCGACGGCACCTTCCGCCTTGGCGCGCGCCTCGACCTCGGCCGAGTAGGCATTGCCCGTGTCGGCGGACGCCTCCTCGACATTGCAGACGTAGAGCACGGGCTTTGACGACAGCAGGCCGAGCTGGGCGAAGGTGCGCCGTTCCTCCGGCTTCACCTCGGCGAGCCGCGCCGGCTTGCCCTCGCGCAGGAGCACGAGGCAGCGGCTCATCAGGTCGACGAGCTCCTTCGCCTCCTTGTCGTTGCCCTTGGCCCGCTTCTCGAGCGGGACGATGCGCTTCTCGAGGCTCTCGAGGTCGGCCAGCATCAGCTCGGTCTCGATCGTCTCGATGTCGGCGACCGGCGCGATCTTGCCCTCGACATGGGTGATGTCGTCATCCTCGAAGCAGCGTACGACATGGGCGATCGCGTCGCATTCGCGGATGTTGGCGAGGAACTGGTTGCCGAGGCCCTCGCCCTTCGAGGCGCCGCGCACCAAACCGGCGATGTCGACGAAGGTGAGCCGCGTCGGGATGATCTCTTTCGAGGCGGCGATGGCGGCGAGCGTGGCGAGGCGCTCGTCCGGCACGGCGACGTCGCCGACGTTCGGCTCGATCGTGCAGAACGGATAGTTCGCCGCCTGCGCCGCCGCCGTCTGCGTCAGCGCGTTGAAGAGGGTCGACTTGCCGACGTTCGGCAGGCCGACGATGCCGCATTTGAAGCCCATGACGTCCCGGTCCGATAGGAAAGCCGGTGGTTACCGCGCACGGGCCGCAGGGGCAATGGCGCAGCGAAGCCGCTGCGCCTCCGCTAGGCGCCTACTTGGCGGCGGCGCGCTTGCGCTTCGGCGCCTCGGCCGTCTCCTCGGCACCACGCTGCTGGCCGAGGCCGATATCCTTGGCGAGGCGCGAGCGGATGGCGGAATAGGCGGGCGCGACCATCGGATAGTCGCGCGGCAGGCCCCACTTCTCGCGGTATTGCTCCGGCGAGAGGTTGTAGACGGTGCCGATGTGCCGCTTCAGCGAGCGGAACTTCTTCCCGTCCTCGAGGCAGATGATGTAGTCGTCGGTGACCGACTTCTTGATCGGCACGGCGGGCGTCGGCGGCGCGGCTGCTGCCGCCGGCGCCTCGGCCGGACCGGCGAGCCCGGCCAGCGCCGAGTGGACCGAGGCGATGAGCTCGGGAAGGTCGGCCGCGCGCACCGAGTTGTGGCTCACGTAGGCCGACACGATGCTCGTCGTCAGGTCGATATGCGACTCGAGAGCCTGCTCGAGGCCCGTGTCGACGTCTTCATGGGGTTCCAAGGGTCATCCTCTCAAGACCAGGCGTGGGGCCGAAGCGTCATGCCGCGGCGTTTGTCTTGCCGTCGTCGCTCTATCCCTGCGCGCGAGGCGCGGGGCGCAAGTCGCAAGTGGCTCGGAGTATTACAAGCCTGCTGCACAGCGACGTCATCTATTGTACTCGGCGCTCGCATAGCGCCTTCGCCAGGAAACGACAAGCTTTGAATAGGGTGATCCGCCACCATTTGGGCTGTGTTGCAAACAAATGTTCGCTATGAGTTCATCGACGACGGCAATTCAGGCTTTGGCGGCGGCGATCAAGGCGTCGTCGATCTCGCGCGCCCGTACGGCGGCGGGTCGGGCCTGGAGGGCGCCGACGTAGCGCTCGAAGACCGGCCGCCGCTCGATCGAGCCGAACATCAGGCCGAAGCCCAGTCCCGAGCCGAGATAGACGTCGGCGGCGGAAAACGCGTCGCCGGCGCAATATTCCCGCTCGGCGAGAGCCGTCTCGATCGTTTGCAGCACATCCTCCATGCAGCCGTAGCCGGCCATGCGGCGGCGCTCCGGCGGCACCGCGACCCCGAGGGCCTGATTCGTCATCGCCGCTTCGAGCGGGCCGGCCGCGAAGAACAGCCAGCGGTAGTAGGCGCCGCGGTCGTTCGGCGGCGGCGCGAGGCCGGCCGCGGGAAAAGCGTCGGCGAGATAGGCGCAGATCGCGGCGGCCTCCGTCACGACCGTGGTGCCGTGCACGATCGTCGGCATCTTGCCCATCGGGTTGATCGTCAGGAACTCGGGGGCCTTCACCTCGGCGTAATCGAGGACCTTCGTTTGATAGGAAACGCCGACCTCTTCCAGCATCCAGCGGACGATGCGGCCGCGCGACATCGGGTTCGTGTAGAAGACGAGGTCGCTCACGGTCGGCCCTCCGGCATCACGGGCTCGGCGCCAGTCGCGCCACGCGCAGCGCCTCGAGCTCGTCGGTCAGGCCGTGCAGTCGCTCGTGCAAGGTCTGGAACAGCCGTGCCGCGCTGTCGGGAAACTCGTCCAGCACGCGATGGAACAGCGCGCGCGACACCTTGAGGACGCTCGAGGGCTCGCGGGCGGTGGCGGTCGCGGCGCGCGTCGTCTCGGTGATGAGCGCCGATTCGCCGATCAGCGTCGGTGCGCGGACCACCGTCTCCTCGCCGCCCTCGGCCTGCAGCGCGATCGCGCCGCTCAGGACGACGTAGCCCGAATCCGAGGCCTCGCCGCGCCGGAACAGCACATTGCCGGCGCGCAGGATGCGGGTTTCGGCGGAAAAGGCGATGACGCGAAGTGCGTCCGGCTCGAGATCGCGCAGCGTCGGGTTCAGCGCGAGATTGCGGACGTTGTCCTGCAGAGCCATGCCAGTTCCCCGTTCAGGGCATCAGCTTGTAGCCGCCGGCCTCGGTGACGAGCAACACCGCCTTGGTCGGATCGGTCTCGATCTTCTGGCGCAGGCGGTAGATGTGGGTCTCGAGCGTGTGCGTCGTGACGGCGGCGTTGTAGCCCCAGACCTCCTTGAGAAGGATCTCGCGCGACACGACGTCCTGCCCGGCCCTGTAGAGGAAGCGCAGGATCGCCGTCTCCTTCTCGGTCAGGCGCAGCTTGCTGCCGGCGTCGGTGACGAGCTGCTTCGAGCCGGGCTGGAACGTGTACGGACCTATGCGGAAGGAGGCGTCGTCGGAGGTCTCGTGCTGGCGCAGGTGGGCGCGCATGCGGGCGAGCAGCACGGCGAAGCGGAAAGGCTTCGTCACATAGTCGTTGGCGCCGGCCTCGAGGCCCATCACGGTGTCGGCTTCGCCATCATGACCGGTGAGCATGATGACGGGGTTCTTGAAGCCGCCGGCGCGCAGCTCCTTCACCGCGTCGCGGCCATCCATGTCGGGCAGCCCGACGTCCATGATGACGAGATCGGGGCGCTCGCGCTGCGCGCGGGCCATCGCGCTCCGGGCGTCCTTCTCCTGGATCGGCTCGAACTCGTCGTAGAGGGCGAGCTGCTCGACGAGCGCGTCGCGGAGATCGTCGTCGTCATCCGCAATGAGGATCTTGCGAACCTGCATAACCTCTTCTCTCCGGTGCGCTCGGCACCTAACACGGGGGAACGTGCGCGCTTCGCGTGCGCCGCGCAAGGTATTCGAGACGTGAGCGGCCGGTGACGAAATCAAGACTGGAGCGGCGGAGGCTCGCGACCTTGATCGTGCGGCCGGCCGCGCGTCTCCCGGGTCAAATCGGCCCGCGGGGCCATGTCAAGGCGGGTCAGGTCACGTTGCCGTGTGTCCTCGGGCGGTCGGGGATCACGCACGGCAAGCGCGAGGGCGACGGCGCGACGCCCGTCGCCGCGATGCGCGCCCTGTGGGGCTACTATCGCCCCGACAAGATGGCGCGCCCGTTGTGCCGCGTGCCCCTGCGACCGCTGACCCAAAACCTCGGCTGGTGCGACGAGGCGGGCTCGCCGCGCTACAACCGCCCTGCTTCCCTGCCCCTTGCGGACAGCCACGAGGAGATGTGGCGGCGCGACGGGCTCTACGACGTCGTTTTCGTGCTCGACTGGAACATGACTCCGCGCCGCGCCGGCCGCGGCAGCGCGATCTTCCTGCACTGCGCCAAGCCCGGCATGCCGCCGACGCTCGGCTGCGTCGCACTGCGGCCGGACGACATGCGGCGGCTGCTGCCGCGGCTGGCCCGCGGCTTCAGGGTGGTCGTGGTCTGAGCGGCTGGACGTCAGCGTCGCGTCAGCAAGAACACCGCCTGCGCGCCGAACAGGTTCCAGAACCACCACGGCACCCTGAAGCGGATGGCGCGGCCGTTCTGGTCGAGCGCCATCGAGCGCTCGATCTTGCCGCCGCACTCCTCCACGAGGTCGACGAAGTCGCGGATCGTGAAGGAATGGATGTTGGGCGTGTCGTACCACTGGTAGGCGAGCGCGTTGGTGATCGGCATGCGCCCGCGCACCAGGAGCTGGCCGCGGACCTTCCAGTGGCCGAAGTTCGGGAACGAGACGACGACGTGGCGGCCGATCCGCAGCATGTTCTCGACGACCTGCCGCGGCTTGCGCGTCGCCTGAAGCGTCTGCGACAGGATGACGAAGTCGAAGGCGTCGTCGGGATAGTCGGCAAGGTCAGTGTCGGCATCCCCCTGGATCACCGACAGGCCGTTGGCGACGCACATGTTCACGCCGCGCTGAGACAGCTCGATGCCGCGCGCATCGACGCCGTGCTGCTCGTGCAGGTAGTGCAGCAGCGTGCCGTCGCCGCAGCCGACGTCGAGCACGCGCGAGTTCGGCTCCAGCATCTGCGCGACGGCGTAGAGGTCGGGCCGCAGGCTGGCGCGGATGTCGCCCGGCGGGAAATGGCGGGTCATGCTCCTCTAGAGCCCCCGCGCCTTGGCGGCGCCCTCGAGAAAGCCGTGCGCGGTGGCGTTGAACTCCGGGTCCTCGATGAGGAAGGCGTCGTGGCCGCGATCGGTCGGGATGTCGACGAACGACACCGAGGCGCCGGCGGCATTCAGCGCGTGAACGATCGCCCGCGAGGCCGAGGTCGGGTAGAGCCAGTCCGACGAGAACGAGACGACGCAGAAGCGCGTCTTCGAGCCCTTGAAGGCGCCCGATAGGCGGCCGCCGTAATCCTCAGCGAGGTCGAAGTAGTCGCAGGCGCGCGTCACGTAGAGGTACGAGTTGGCGTCGAACCGGTCGACGAAGCTCAGGCCCTGGTAGCGAAGATAGTTCTCGATCTGGAAGTCCGCGTCGAAGGAGAAGGTCGGCGCGTCGCGGCCCTGCAGCTTGCGGCCGAACTTGCGCTGCAGCGCCTGCTCAGAGAGGTAGGTGATGTGCGCAGCCATGCGCGCCACCGCGAGGCCCTTGCCGGGGTGGCGGCCCTCCTCGAGGTAGCGCCCCTTGCACCAGTCGGGGTCGGCCATCACCGCCTGACGGCCGACCTCGTGGAAGGCGATGTTCTGCGAGGAATGGCGGGCCGCCGACGCTACCGGCATCGCCGCAAAGACGCGATCGGGGTAGCTCGCCGCCCATTGCAGGACCTGCATGCCGCCCATCGAGCCGCCGACCACGCAGAACAGCGTCTCGATGCCGAGATGATCGATCAGCATCGCCTGCGCCCGCACCATGTCGCGGATCGTCACGACCGGCAGGTCGAGGCCGTAGGGCCGCCCGGTGGCGGGGTTCATCGAGGCGGGGCCAGTCGTGCCCATGCAGCCGCCGAGAACGTTCGAGGCGATGACGAAGTAGCGGTCGGTGTCGATCGGCAGCCCCGGGCCGACGAAGCTCGACCACCATCCAGCCTTGCCGGTCAGCGGGTTGACGTTGGCGACATGCTGGTCGCCGGTCAGAGCGTGGCACACGAGGATGGCGTTGGATTTCCGCGCGTTCAACGTGCCGTAGGTCTGGTAGGCGATTTGGAACGGAGCCAGTGCAACGCCCGCATCCATCGTAAGGGGCGTGTCGGCGCCGAAGCGAACGAGCTGCGAGCTTGGGGTCTCGACCTCCCTCTGGCTCGCCGGCTTGGTGGGCATCACGTTCATTGTCGCGCCATATGGGAAGCCGCAGGACTTACCGTCAAGGCGAGCGGGCGATTGTCTCGCGGGCAAGTGGCCTTGCCGACCGCGGCGTCAGGGTCGCGAAGGCGGCTTGAGCCCGCCTCGAGCGGGCGCCCCGGAGGCGCGCCAATCGGAGGGCGCCAGCCCGAAGCGCTGCCTGAAGCGGCGCGAGAAATGCGCCTGATCGACGAAGCCGCACTGGTAGGCGATCGACCCGACCGACGTCGTAATGTGGGCTGGATCGATCAGCATCGAGCGCGCGCGCTCCAGCCGGCGCTCCCACATCCAGTCGACCAGAGAGATGCCCTCGTCGGCCGCGATCTGATGCAGGCGGCGCACCGAGATGCCCACCTGCGATGCGACCTCCGAGATGCCGAGGCCGGACACGCCGAGATGCTCGGCGATGTAGGCTTGCGCCCGGTAGAGGATGACGGCCCCGCCGACGTTCCGGGAGGGGTCCTGCCCCAGCTTCTCCGCGAAGGCGGAGGCGATGAGATCGACCGCGAAGGCCGACATGCGCGCCGCGGCGGCGGGGTCGAGCGAGCTGCCGTGCTGCGCCAGCGAGCGCAGGAAGCTCATGATGACGGGGAAGCTCGGCTGGCTGGAATCGATCGACAGGCCGGCGGCCTGGCGCGCCGGGCCGAGCGCCCGCTCCATCACGCGGCGCGGGATGAAGACGTCGATGACGTCCATCTCTTCGGGATGGCTCGCGTGATAGGGCCGCGTGATGTCGATCAGCACCATGCTGTCGCGGCCGGAGTGCTGGCGTCCGTTCTGCTCGATGTTGAAGAGCTTCGACGACTCGAGGAGGACGATGTAGTCGTCGGTGTCGGTCCGCTTGATGAGTTGCGGCTTGCGGTCGATCGTCTGGCTGACGCCCGTGAAATGGCCGAACTTCAGATCGCCCATCGCCGACACGGCAAAGCGACTGCTAAAGTTCCTGCTGTCGTATTCGCGAAGCTCGAAGCCTCCGATGAGCTCGCCCAGCACGTGCTGCCAATAGTCGAGGCGATCCTTCTCCGGCACATCGTCAGTACTTATTTGCTGCAGATCAATCTCCGGGCCGTTTCGAGCCGCAGCTCCCGCGTCTTCGCCGCCCCTCCCAAAGGTCGTGGCGGCAACTCCTGAAAGCATCACATCCTCGATGACAGACTGCGCGGGTCGCTGAACCGCTGTCTGTCGCGTCTTGACCGTGCCGAAGCCATTCGACACGAGCAAACGACGAAGCGACACGTATTTATACGTCTGGCTTCAGCCCTAGTGCTGTCAAGCCATTTCCAAACTTCCGGTTGGGTTTTCCGTGCAGCAGCTTAATTGACCGCACGATTTCCGTGGCGGAATGCAGTCAACCGATAAGATCCCGGGAACGCCGCCGGCGCCGATCTTACGAAAACAATCGCACCCAATCCGATCGGCCGCAGGAAACAGTTTTTGAAGCTAATTTTGCGGAATTTCTACAGATCGCCGAGGACAGGTGGCTTCGCGCGCCGAGCGGCGTGCCATTTTGATTATATAGGCGCGCACCTTTAACCACCCTGAACTCACCTCAAAAAATCATTTACTGTCTGATAAGTTATTCTTGCAGCTCGAGGCAGTCTCAGTCATTGTCGCTGCGACGTCGACGTGCTTAGTCTACAACCCTGGGAAGAAAGTCGGCGGCAACACGCATACTATTTTCGAACCAACCGGAGGCTCAACGTGACGACCCCGCAGCGCAAATTCGGCATCGGTTACATGGCGTCCCGACACAACGTCTCGTTCCGGACGTTGCGCTTCTACGAGCAACAGGGCCTGCTGCAGCCCATTCGCGAAGGTCAGGACCGTTTCTACGCAGCGAAGGACGAGATCAGGCTGCAGCTCATCCTCAAGGGCAAGCGATTGGGCTTCACCCTCCAGGAGATAGGCAAGCTGATCGGCGCCGCCTCGAAGGACGGCGAGGAGCCGGCAGACGAGACCGCAGAGGCGAACATCATCCATCGCCTCGATCCCGAGACCGTGGCGCGCCAGGCCGCCAGGCTCGAGGAGCGCCGGGCGCAGATCGATGAGGCGCTGCGCGAGCTGCGCGCCGCACTCGCCGACCGTGCCGCCTAGAGGCTAGAACCTCAAGCGCCTGCCGTCGCGACGCGCCGAATCGCGCGTCGCGGGGCAGGCGCTTTGCCTTGCTGCGCCCCGGCGACTATGAAGACGCCGACATGGACGCCACTGCCCTGGAACCACAACCCAAGCTCGAGGCGCTGCGCGAGGAGATCGATCGGATCGACCGCGATCTTCACGCGCGCCTGATCGAGCGCGGCGAGATCATCGACCGGCTGATTGCGGTGAAGGCGCAGGCTGGCGGCGGCTCGGCGTTCCGGCCGGCCCGCGAGGCCGAGATGATGCGACGCCTCGTCCAGCGCCATCAGGGCATCCTGCCGCTCGACACGGTCGAGGGCATCTGGCGCATCATCATCTCGACCTTCACCTACGTGCAGGCGCCCTACACGGTGCATGCCGACACCTCCAGCGGCGATGCAATGGTGCGCGACAGCGCGCGCTTCCATTTCGGCTTCACCGTGCCCCTCGAGGTGCACGAAGGCTCGCGCGCGGTGATCCGCGCCGTCGCGCAGGGACCCGGCGACCTCGGGCTGGTGCGCACGCGCGACACGAGCTGCGCCTGGTGGAACGATCTGATCGAGCCGGACGCGCCGAAGATCATCGCCCGCCTCCCCTTCGTCGAGCGCGCCGACCACGCCGCCGGGCTTCCCCTCTACGTCGTCGCCAAGCCGGTGTGCGAGGCTGCGCTCCACGAGGTGCTGCTCTACGCCGTGCTGCTGCCCGGCGCCGCCGGGCCGCCGCGCGCCGAGCCGCCGGTCGAGATCACCGCGTGGACCGCGACTGCCGCCGGCATCACGCTGATCGCGGCGGTGGCCGACGGGATCGAGCCGAGCGAAGTGGCGGACGCCTTCCCATCTTACAGCGCACGCGTCGCCTTCATCGGCTCGCACGCCGCGCGCTTCGAGCTTCCTGCGGGCAAAAAGTCATGACCGCCGAGTCCAGCCTCCGCCGCCCGCAACCACACGCCGGTGTGCTCGCCGTCGACACCTATGTGCCCGGCAAGAGCAAGCTGCAGGGCTTCGCCGGCCCGGTGCACAAGCTCTCGTCAAACGAGACGCCGCTCGGCCCTTCGCCGGCCGCCATCGCGGCGTTCAAGGCGGCGGTGGACAAGCTCGCGGCCTATCCCGACGGCAACGCCACGCCGCTGCGCGAGGCCTTGGGCAAGCTGCACGGGCTCGATCCCGCGCGCATCGTCTGCGGCGCCGGCTCGGACGAGCTGCTCTTCATGCTCGCCAACATCTTCTGCGGGCCGGGCGACGCGGGCATCTACACCGAGCACGGCTTCCTGCTCTACCGCGTGGCGATCCTTGCCGCCGACGCGACGCCGGTCGTCGTGCGCGAGCGCGACTTCACGGTCGATGTCGACGCCATCCTGGCCGCCGTGACGGCGAAGACGCGCATCGTCTACATCGCCAACCCGAACAACCCGACCGGTACCTACCTGCCCCGGACGGAAGTGACCCGGCTCGCCGACGCGTTGCCGCAGAACGTGCTGCTCGTGCTCGATGGCGCCTACGCCGAGTACGCGACGATGCGCGACTACGACTGCGGCTTCGATCTCGTGCGCGAGCGCGAGAACGTCGTCGTGACGCGCACCTTCTCGAAGATCTACGGGCTCGCCAGCCTGCGGCTCGGCTGGTGCTACGCGCCGGCCGCGATCTGCGACGCGATGAACCGCGTCCGCAGTCCCTTCAACGTCAACGACCCGGCGATGCGCGCCGGCGTCGCCGCCGTTGGCGATCAGGCGCATATCGAAGCGGCCGTTGCCCACAACACGCACTGGCGCGACGTCGCGACGCGCGAGATCGCCGCGCTCGGCTTTCCGGTGACCGAGAGCGCGGCGAACTTCGTGCTCGTGCACCTGCGCGATCCCGACGAGGCGGCGGCGGCCGACGCCTTCCTGTCGGCACGAGGGCTCATCCTGCGCATGGTGACAGCCTACGCCCTGCCGCAGTGCCTTCGCCTCTCGATCGGCAGCGAGGAGGCGATGCGGCTGGTGATCGCGGCCTTCGCCGACTTCGCCCGGCAGCGCGGCTAGAGCGCGTCGCCCATGTCTCCGCAAGCGCTCGGCGCGCCCTTGGCGCAGCCCCTCCTCGACAAGCTGGCGATCGTCGGCCTCGGCCTGATCGGCGCCTCGATCTGCCGCGTGGCCCGCGCGCAGAATCTTGCGCACACCATCGTCGGTGCCGACGCCGACGACGGCGTGCGACGACGCGCAAGCGAGATCGACCTCGTCGACAGCGTCGCCGCTACCGCTGCGGAGGCGGCGGAGAACGCCGACATCGTCATCCTCTGCACGCCGGTCGGCGCGATGGCCTCGATCATGCGCGAGATCGCGCCGGTGCTGAAGCCGGGCGCCATCGTCTCCGACGTCGGCTCGTCGAAGGTTTCGGTCCTCACCGATCTGGCGGCGCTCGTGCCGGCGCATGCACATCTCGTCCCCGGTCATCCCGTCGCCGGCACCGAATATTCCGGGCCGGACGCTGGCTTCGCCACGCTGTTCGTGAAGCGCTGGGTGATCCTCACGCCGCCGCCGGAGACCGATGCCGGCGCCGTCGCGCGTCTCACCGACTTCTGGACGGCCGCGGGCGCCGACGTCGAGACGATGAGCGCGCAGCATCACGACATCGTCCTGGCGATCACCAGCCACGTGCCGCATCTCATCGCCTACAATATCGTGCGCACCGCCGCCGACCTCGAGACGGTCACCCAGTCCGAGGTCATGAAGTTCTCGGCCGGCGGCTTCCGCGACTTCACGCGTATCGCTGCCTCGGACCCGACGATGTGGCGCGACGTGTTCCTCAACAACCGCGACGCGGTGCTCGAGGTGCTAGGCCGCTTCAACGAGGACCTCGCCTCGCTGCAGCGGATGGTCCGCGACGGCGATGGCCAGGGCCTCTTCGATCTGTTCACGCGCACGCGGGCGATCCGGCGCGGGATCATCGCGCAGGGCCAGGATTCGAGCGAGCCGGATTTCGGGCGGCGGCGCTCGGAGCTGCGCGTCTAGCGCGCGCTCCGACGCATCGCCTACGGGAAGCCGCCTGCGACGGCGTCGGGCTGGATCAGCAGGAAGGCGCTGATGACGATCATCGCCAGCACGGCGCCGGCGAAGACGAGATTGCCGTTCCGCGTCGCCTTCGGCGGCATCGGACGGCGGACAGGGAGCTCGGTTGGCATCTGCCCTACCTCGCGAATATGCCTCCACGGCATGGTTGAACGGACGCAAGCCCGAGCCGTCCGCCGACTCGGGCTTTCGTATGCTTAGATTGGGCATATAATCATGAAGCGTCCATAGGGGCAGGATCGATGCCGAGGCTGCTTAACGGACTCTTGGTCGCATTGCTGGCGGCGCTTCTCCTTGCGGCAGCGCCCGCGCTGGCGAAGCATCACCACCATCATCACGACGACGCGGAGGCCGGCGCCTCGGGCCTCGCCAATGTCACGCTTCTCGTGGTGCGCCACGCCGAGAAGCCGTCGGACGACGGCGACCGCGGCCTCTCCCCGGCCGGCGAGGCGCGGGCCAAGGCCTATGCGACCTACTTCCGGCATTTCGCCGTGGACGGCCAGCCGTTGGCGATCGATACGCTGATCGCCAGCGCGGATTCCAAAGAGAGCGCACGCCCGCGCCTGACGCTGGAGCCGCTGTCGAAGGCGACGGGCATCGCGATCCAGACGCCGTTCGCCAACAAGCAAGTGAAGGACGCGGCCGCCTGGATCGCCGCCGGCCAGACGCACAAGGCGGCGCTGATCGCCTGGCACCACGGCAAGCTCGCCAAGCTGATCGAGAAGCTGGGCGCCGACCCGGCGAGCGTGCTGCCGGATGGGCAATGGCCGGAGGACGTCTACAACTGGGTGATCGTGCTGCGCTACGACGGCGACGGCAACCTGTCGGAAGCCAAACGGATCGTCGAGCCGGCGGATTTGAAGTGACCGCCCTGCCCACGTCCGCGAAGGAGCTGACATGATCCTGGTCTTCTACGGCTCCTACCGCACCGACCGCGCCGGCATCCGGCTCGCGAACTACATCGCCGCGGGGCTGCGCCGGCACGGCGAGGCGGCCGAACTCATCGACGCCAAGGCGCTGAACCTGCCGATGCTCGACCGCATGCACAAGGAATACGCGCCCGGTGCCGCGCCGGCTGCGCTGTCGGCGCTTGCGACCCGCATCAAGGAGGCGGACGGGTTCGTCTTCGTCGTCGGCGAGTACAACTGGGGCGTCCAGCCGGGGCTGAAGAACCTCACCGATCATTTTCTCGAGGAATGGTACTGGCGCCCCGCCGCCATCGCGAGCTACTCGGCGGGGCGACTGGCGGGCGTCCGCGCGGCCCTGGCCTGGCACGGCATCCTCTCCGAGATGGGCATGGTCGTCATCTCGAGCGCGCTCGCGGTCGGCGGTGTCGCGCAAGCCTTGGACGAGGCGGGACAGCCGCAGGGCGAGGGCGGCGCGGCGCTCGAGCGATCCTTTCCGCGCTTCGCCGACGATCTCGCCTGGTGGGCCGAGGCGGCGAAGGCCCAGCGCGCCAGGCGCGCGCCGCCGTATTGATCCCCACAAATGCGAGGTAGAAGTCCGGCGCTGGCGGCAGGGATCGTGGCGACATGGCGCGACTGACCTTCGAGGACATCGAGACCGGCATCGTCGCGCGCTCGGCGCCGACGGTGCTGACGCGCGAGGCGATCGTCGCCTTCGCGCAGATGTACGATCCCCAGCCCTTCCATCTCGACGAAGCGGCCGGCGCCGCCTCCCTGCTCGGCGGCCTCGCAGCCTCCGGCTGGCAGACGACCGCGCTCGGCATGCGGCTGCTCTACGACGGCTGGCTCTCGAACGTGGCGGGCATGGGGGCGCCCGGCGTCGACGAGGTGCGCTGGCTGCGCCCCGTCCGCCCCGGAGATGCGCTGACGCTCGAGGTCGAGGTGACCGGCAAGCGCGAGTCAGGCTCGCGGCCGGATCGCGGCTTCCTCACCTTGGTGCTGACGCTGCGCAACGGTGCAGGCGAAACGGTGATGACGCAGCGCGGCCCGATGATCGTCGCGCGGCGCGGTGCGACGCCATCCGCGCCCGCCGCACCCGCCCCTGCGACGCCGGTCGGCCCCGTCGCGGCGGCGCCGCGCGAGCCCGAGCTGATGCTCACGGCCTTCTATCCCGAGCTGTCGGTCGGGCTCCACACCACGCTCGGCACGCAGCGGTTCACCGACGACCTGATCCGCGCCTTCGCCATGCTCTACGATCCGCAGCCTTTCCATGTCGACGAGGAGGCGGCGCGGACGAGCGCCTTCGGCGGCCTCATCTGCTCCGGCTGGCAGACGGCGGCGTTCTGGATGCGCCACTACATCGCCGCCCGCACGCGATCGAGCGAGGCGCGCGTCGCGGCCGGCCTGGCGGCGGCGGTCGGGGGCCCGTCGCCGGGGTTCACCAACATGCGCTGGCTCAGGCCCGTGCGCGCCGGCGACGACATTACCTACGGTCTGCGCATCAGCAGCCTGCGCCGCGCCGGACGCTCGAACTGGGGCATCGTCGTCACCGAGAACACCGGCCTTGCCGCCGACGGGACGCTGGTCTTCGCCTTCGAGGGTCGGATGCTGTGGCCGATCGCCCCTTGACCGTCACACACGCGCCCCGCGCCGCAGCGCCCGCCCCAGCAGGAGCGCCGCGCGCGCGTTGACGAGGTTGACCTCGCCGCCGAACCCGAACCAGCGACGCGGCGAGCGCCGCTCCCGCTCGACGAGATGCGCGGAGATCGCCACGAGCGTCTCCGGCGGCGCCGTCGACAGGCCAGGAAACAGCGCCTCCAGAGTCCAGGGCCGCCGCGCGTAGGCGCGGGCTCGCGTCTTGACGAGATGGCAGGCGACCCGCGCCGCGGCGGCTGCGAGATCGGGATCGGAGAATTGGGCTTTGACTTGGGCTCGCGCGGGCGACGGCATGACGGCTCTCCAGGAGAGCCCATCATTTTCGGTATTTTCACCGGAGTAAAGGTATTTCTACCTAAGCTTTGCCGACGCGGCCTTGCCACCTGAGGCCCAGCGGCTGCCGGGGATGATGAGCAGGATCGGCGCGGCCCATTCGATCGTCACGTTGCGAATGGGCGGGGCGTTGTGGCTCTCGAGATCGAAGGTGCCCCCCGTCGCGCCGCGCCGGATCGTCTTCAGGAAGCGCTTGCCGTCGCTGGTCCGCACGGCGGCCTCCTGCCCGGTTATGGTCTGCAGGTCGTGCTCCCGTTCCTCGCAGACAACGACGTCGCCGGCATTGTAGCGCGGCCACATGCTGTCCCCCTCGACGGCGAACGCGACGGAGGCCTCCGGCAGCGGCAGCGGCAGGTCTACCTCATAGAGCCCGTCCGGCGGAATCTGCTCGAACTCCGGCAGGATCTCGGCGCCCGCGCCGACGCGGCCGACGACCTTCAGCGACGTCGGCATCGGCGTGCCGCCGACGCCTTCCAGCAGCCACGACGCGGTAGTCTTCAGCACCGGCGCGAGCGCGTTCAGCGTCTCCGTCGTCACGCCGCGCCGGTCGCCGTTCGAGACGGCGCGGCGGAGATTGCGGATGGCGTCCGGTTTTTTCGCCGCCAGCGACGCGGCGTGCGCCGACAGGCCGACGGCCTCCAGCCGGCTCTCGATGCGAGAAAGGACATCCTTCAGCTGCATATCGGTAGAATGACCGACCTGACGTCAACTTTCATCAGGTAAATTGACCGTTGACATGTCGGTATTGATACCGATACTCGGCACCATGATCGATGACCCCTCGCCCCGCACCCTCACCCGCTGGCCCGCCAAGCGCGTCGCCCGCCTCGGCTTCCTCGTCGGCCAGGGCATTGATGCCGCCCGCGTCGCCCGCGACCCGCTGATCGCCTCGACGACCGGCAACGTCCACCGCCAGGCCCGCCGCTTCGGCCTCGCCTTCCGCGACGCCACGCCGGCGATCCGCCTCCCCCCGCAGGTCGCACGTCGCTGCGATGCGGCCGCCGCCAAGCGCAGCCTCACCCGCGAGGAGCTGTGCCGGCTCCTGCTGATCGCCGCCGGCTCCGACGACGGCCTCATCGACAACATCCTCGACGACGGAGAATAGTCGTGCAGTCCGAACTGCTCGATCTCCCCGCCCCTGCCGCGCCGGCGCCGGAGCGCTGGACCGCCGATCGCGTCGGCGACTGCCTCGTCGAGGCGTTCCGAACGCTGGACAGGCTCCCGCGCGCGAAAGGTCCGCGCCAGCCCGGCAACCACTGGGTCCGCACCCGCGTCGAATGGGCCGACAAGCTCGCCCAGGCCGAGCTGCCGGAGGCGGAGCGCCGCGAGCGCGAGGGCGCGCACCTCGCGGCGATCGCGCTGCGCCCGAGCGGCCGCGACATCGACCACATGGAGACAGCGCTCGACTGGCTGCGCGACCTGCGCGCGGTCGACCCTGGTCTCGCGCTGGTGACGACGCTGTGGGCGTTGCGCACCGCGCGCCGCCGCTCGCTGCGCGCGCTCTGCCGCGAGAAGGGCTGGGCGCCGGGCACGTTCTACAAGCTGCGCGCTCGCGCCCTGGAGCATCTGGCGACGACACTGCAGGCCGCCGGCGTCCCGGTGTTTTGAGGCGGCGTGTGTCGGCCTTGGCATGGTAAGGGTGAAGCGGCTCGGAGAAGGGGCGATCCCGCTTGCACGTGCGATGACATTTACGCGACGCGTCCCCCTGTTCCGCCCCGCTTCGCAGGGCCGCCGCCTCGCGCTTCTCGCTGCCGCGGCGCTCAGCCTGGCAGCTTGCGACCCGCGCGACTGCGCGCTCGGCATCGCCAGCGGCGACTGCGCCCCGCAAGGCTCGCCGCTCGCCGCCTTCCCGCAGGACGATGCGATCTGCCGCAGCTACGGGCTCGTCCCCAGCACGCGCGACTACCGGCTGTGCCGGCAGGCCAAGGGGCATGTCCGCGCGCTCACCGAGCGCGAGACCGACTACGGCTTCCTCAACAATCCGCTGACGCCGAGCATCAAGTAGCCCCCGCCTTTGCGGGCAGGCGCCGCTTGCGCTAGATGCCGCGCATGACAGCCTACACCTCGCTCACCCGCTTGTTCGGCCGGCTCGGCGCGCTCAACGACGCCGCCGGCGTGCTCGGCTGGGACGCGCAGACGCTGATGCCCGACGGCGCCGCGGACGGGCGCGCCGAGCAGCTCGCCACCCTGCACGGCCTCGCCCACGAGCTGCTCGTCGCTCCCTCGACCGCCGATCTCCTCTCTGCCGCCGAGACGGAGAAAGGCACGCTCGGCCGCTGGGAGCGCGCCAACCTCGCCGAGATGCGTCGCGCCCACGCGCACGCCACCGCGGTGCCCGGCGATCTCGTCGAGGCGAGCTCAAAGGCCTCCTCCAAGGCCGAGATGGTGTGGCGCAAGGCGCGCGCGAAGAGCGACTTCGCGCTGCTGCTGCCGCACCTGAAGGAGGTGCTCGACCTGCAGCGCGAGATCGGCAAGGCCAAGGGCGCCGCGCTCGGCCTCGCACCCTACGACGCGCTGCTCGACCAGTACGATCCGGGCCTGCGCCGCGCCTTCATCGATCCGCTGTTCGATCGTCTGCGCCGCGAGATCCCCGCGCTGATCGAGGCCGCGCGCGCCGCGCAGGCACGCCGCCCCGCGCCGCTTCCCGTCACCGGTCCGTTCCCGATCTCCGCACAGAAAGCGCTCGGCGAGGAGCTGATGCGCCGCGTCGGCTTCGACTTCTTGCGCGGGCGGCTCGACACCAGCCTGCATCCGTTCTGCGGCGGCGCGACATCGGACGTGCGCATCACCACCCGCTACAACGACGACGACTTTTCGCGCGCGCTGATGGGCGTGCTGCACGAGACGGGGCATGCGCTCTACGAGCAGGGCCGCCCGTCCGACTGGCTGCACCAGCCCGTCGGCGATGCGCGCGGCATGGCGATGCACGAGAGCCAGTCGCTGCTCGTCGAGATGCAGGCCTGCCGCACGCGCGAGTTCATCACCTTCTTGGCGCCGCGCGTGCGCGAAGCCTTCGGCCGTGAGGATGCCGCGCTCGACGCCGACAACCTCTACGCGCTCTACACCCGCGTCGCGCCCGGCTTCATCCGCGTCGACGCCGACGAGGTGACCTATCCCGCGCACATCCTGCTGCGCTACGACCTCGAGCGCGCGCTGGTCGACGGCTCCCTCGCCATCGCCGACCTGCCGGGCGCCTTCAACGCAGGGATGCGCGAGCTGCTGGGGCTCGAGGTGCCGGACGACGCGCACGGCTGCCTGCAGGACATCCACTGGCCCTCCGGCGCCTGGGGCTACTTCCCGACCTACACGCTCGGCGCCGCCACGGCCGCGCAGCTCTTCCAGGCCGCGTGCGCCGCGACGCCGGAGATCCCCGCGCGGCTGGCCGCAGGCGACTTCACGCCGCTCGTCGCCTGGCTGCGCCGCGAGGTGCACGAGAAGGCGAGCTCGCTGTCGACGGCCGAGATCATCACCGAGGCAACGGGGCGACCGTTGGACGTCGAACCGTATCTCGCGCATCTGCGGCGGCGATACGTCGAGGCGTTGCACTAGGGCTAGCGCCCCGCCGTCTTTCGCTGGCGGGAGATGCGCCTCACATCAGTGGCTTTGCCGCGGTGAAGATGCCGGCGACGATGACGCTCGGCCCGTCGCGGCCCAGCGCCTCGCGCAGCGCATCGCAGGCATCGTGCGGCGTCTCGACCCGCACCGCCGCACAGCCATAGCCGCGGGCGATCGAGACGATGTCGAGACCGGGCAGGTCGAGGCCCGGGACCTGCGGCGTGTCCTCGAGGAGCGCGAAAGCCTTGAGGATCGCGTACTCGCTATTGTCTGGCACGACGACGACGATCGGCAGGCGCAGATGCGCCGCCGTCCACAGCGCCTGGATCGAGTACTGCAGCGACCCGTCGCCGATGAAGGCGAGCACGGGCCGATGGCGCCCGAGCTGCCGCTCGGCGAGCGCGATGCCGACCGCCGCAGGCAGCCCGTAGCCGAGGCCGCCGCTCGACGGGAAGAAATAGGAATCCGCCTCGCGCACCGGCCAATAGGTCTTCAGCGCCACGATGTTCGAGGGCGTCTCGTTGACCACGACCGCATGCTCCGGCCGCGCCGCGGCGAGCGCGTGAAACAGCTGCTCCGGCGTCATGCGATCGCCGGGCTCCGGCGTGGGCGGCGCGGCACGCGGTGACGGCGCGGGCCGCTGCGGCGCGACGGCGAGCGCGGCCAGCACGCGCAGCGCCGCGCCGGGATCGGCCAGGATGCTGTCGCCCACCGGCGCCCGCGCCGCCTCGGCAGCATCGTCGGTCACCAGCACGAGCTTGCATCCCTCGGGCAGGTAGTCGCCCGGGATGTAGGGGTAGTAGCGGAACACCGGCGCGCCGATGACGACGACGAGATCGTAGGGCGCCAGCATCTTGCACAGCGGCCCGATGGCCGGCGGCAGCACGCCCTGGAACAGCGCGTGCTCTTCCGGAAACACGGCGGCCTCGACGAACGGCGCGCCGAGCACGGCGCAATGCAGCCGCTCGGCGAGCACCACCGCGTCGGCAAAGCCCTGCGAGCGCGCGACGCCGGCGCCGAGCACGAGCGCCGGGTTGCGCGCCGCGGCGAGCGCATCGGCGACGGGCTGCAGCGCCTCGGCGGACGCCGGCAGCCGCGTCGCCACCGCCCGCGGCACGACTTGGCAACCGGCCGGCTTGTCCCAGTCGTCGAGCGGCACGGACAGAAAGACCGGGCCTGTCGGCGCTTGCGCCGCAAGCGCATGCGCGCGAGCGAGCGCCGCCGGCGCATCGGCGGGCCGTGCGGTCTCGTAGGCGTGCTTCACGTAAGGTCGAGGCAGTGTCGTCGCGTCGACGTTGGTGAGGAACGGCTCGAGCAGCATCATCTCGCGCGTCTGCTGGCCGGCGGTGACGACGAGCGGCGCCTTGTTGTGCCAGGCCGTCATCAGGTTGCCCATCGCGTTGCCGACACCGGCCGCGGTGTGCAGGTTGACGAGCACGGGCCGATGCGTGACGCGGGCATAGCCGTCGGCCATCGCGACGGCCGAGGCCTCCTGCAGCGCCAGCACGTAGGTGAAGTCTTGCGGCCAGTGCTTGAGGAACGGCTGCTCGGTCGATCCAGGATTGCCGAACACCGTGGTGAGGCCGAGGTCGCGCATCAGCGCGCGCGTCGCCGCCAGGACGGTTTGAGGACCGACAGTCTTCATGGGTCGTGCCTCTCGATGGTCATGGATGCGGGAAAGTCACCGGCGGCTTCGCACGACGGGCGGGGCGGGACAACCCGCCCGTCGCCGTCACTCCGGCGTGACGGCCGTCGGCTGCTCGATCACAGCGCCCTGGTAGCCGGCGGCGGCCGCCGACTGCATGCAGCCGCGGTAGCCGAAGGAGCGTGGCGCCTCCTCCATCGCGCCGTGCTCCTCCTCGAACGCCTCCATCGGCAGCAGGGTCGGCGAGGACGGTGGCGAGGCAAACCACTTACCGCTGAGCCCGACCTGCCGCCCGACATCGAACAGCTCGCGCGCGTAGCCGCGGTCGAACAGGCTGTGCGGCTTCGGGTTGAACGACGGCGGGATGGCATTGAAGAAGAACTTGCCATTGTTGTTGCGGGTGATCAGCGCCAGCGCGAGCAGGTTGTCGATCACCTGGTACTTCACCATCGTCTGCACTGCGCGCAGGGCCAGCGGCAGGATCTTCAGGTCGATCGCCGCATATTCCGGCCCGAGCTTGCCGTTCTCGATGACCCACAGGGTGCGCTCGCGCCGCTCGGGGAACACCATGTCCTCGATGTGCAGGATCTGCGATTCCGGCGGGATGAACACCAGCTCCGCGGTGACGCCGCCGTCGACGTGCAGCTCGTCGTAGGTGCGCCCCCCGGCACGCACGTCGATGCGCACCGGTGGGAACACGCCGGGCAGTGCCGAGGAGGCCCGCAGCACCTTGACGAACAGGTCGCGCCGGCCGGGGTTGCCGCTCGCCGCAATCGCCGAGAGGGCCCAGATCACCTGTCGCTGCGCATCGAGGTTCGTCGTAAGCACGAGCAGGCGGCGTCCTTTGCCATGCTCCTCGGCGATGAGGTCGAGGAAGTCCTCGGTCACGTAGCTGCGGATGAGCGCATCGAGCCGCGCCGTGTCGTTGAGCGCGTCGGAGAAGAAGCCGCGCAGGCCGCGGCTGCGGTAGAGATGCGCGGCACCGTATTCGGTGTAGATGTCGCGCAGGCAGGTGTCGTGCGCCTTGCCGAGGAAGGCGAACGGCGCCGCCAGTGCGCCGGCGCTTACGCCCGTCACCACCTCGAAGGTCGGTCGATCGCCCCGCTCGCTCCACCCCGACAGCACGCCGGCCGAGAAGGCGCCCTTGTCGCCGCCGCCGGAGAGCGCGAGGAAGTCCGCCTTGTGCAGGCTGGAGGTATTGATCCCGGCTTCCGCCGCCTTGCGGATCGCCTTGTTCTTCTTGATCAGCGAATCCTCGAACGCCTGCGTGTAGACGTCGCCCCACATGCGGACGCCCTCGAACCCGGACACGACGGCGCTCTCGAGCAGCGTCTCGGGCAGCGCATTGAAGCGCTCGATCGCGACCGTCGGCTCCCGACCCCTGTGGCGTCCGATCCCAGGCAGAAGCCGCTCGAGCAGGTGACGTCTTCCGCGGCCCGATGCGGCACGGTCATGACGGTGTGGCGTGGCGACTTTCTCGTCCATGGCCCGGCATCCGGCTGATCGTGCCCAGCATACAGGCACGGACCAACGATGGGAACGACGATCAAGCCGTCGCCGGCGCGATCGAAACTGTCTGCGGCGCCGGCTTCCGCGGCGGCCCGAGCGTGGCATAAGCGGTCAGCCCCGCCGCAAGCGACATCGCCGCCCCGACCCAGACCGCGGCATGGAAGCTGTCGACGAGCGCGGCGCCGCTGTGCACCAGCACGGCGCCGGACAGCGCCGTCGCGATGAGGCCGCCCGAGCGCGACACCATGGAGTTGAAGCCGGAGGCCGTGCCGGTGTGATGCTTGTCGACGGTGGCGAGAACCGCCGTCGTGAGCGGCGCGACGGCTCCAGCCATGCCTGCCGCCAACACGGCCGCGCCCGGCACGACGGTCAGCCAGTAGCTGCCACCCGGCTCCATGCGCGTGAAGAGCGCGTAGCCGAGTGCGCCCACGAATGCGCCGCCGGCGAGCGGCCACCGCGGCCCGTAGGTGCTCGCGAGCCGGCCCATCAGCCGCGAGGCGACGCCGACGATGGCCGGGAACGGCAGCAAGGCGAGGCCTGCCTGCAGCGGCGTGTAGCCGCCGTTGATGAGCACGTAGGGCAGCAGCAGGAACAGGCCGCCGAGCGCCGTGTAGATGAGGAAGGTGACGAGCGACAGGCCGACGAAGGCGCGCGAGGCGAACATGCCCAGTGGCATCATCGCTTCGGCTCCGCGGCGCAGCTGCACGAAGAGGAACAGACCGGCGGCGACGGCGCTGCCGGCGAACATCGGCAGGGCTTCCGGCGGCAGAGCCTGGCGGCTCGACCACAGCGTCAGCGGCCAGGCGAAGAGGCCGAGTGCAAGCGTCGCGAGCATGGCGCCGGCCCAGTCGAGCGAGCCCCGCGGATCGGCGAACTCGGGCACGCGGCTGCGGGCGATGACGATCGCGGCGACGGCGAGCGGCACGTTGATGAGGAAGATCGCGCGCCAACCGGCGAGCTCGATCAGCCAGCCGCCGAGCGGCGGCCCGGCGGCGCTGGCGATCACCCCGAAGGCGGCCCAGGTCCCGATCGCCTGCCCGCGCTTTTCGGCCGGATAGGCGTTGCCGAGCAGGGCGAGGCTGTTCGGCATCAGCAGCGCCGCGCCGATGCCCTGCAGCGCTCGCATCGGCACGAGCACGGAAAAGCCCGGCGCCAGCGCACAGCCGATCGAGGCGAGAAGGAAGATCGCGATGCCGATGACGAGAAAGCGCCGCCGGCCGAACTTGTCGCCGGCCGCGCCACCGAACAGGATCAGCGCTGACAGGGGCAGGGCGTAGCTGTTGATCGTCCACTGAAGGTCGGTCGTGGTGCCGCCGATCCCCTGCTTCAGCGCCGGCAGGGCGACGTTCATCACCGAGCTGTCGAGGAAAGCGAGGCTCGAGGCCAGAATGGACGTCGCGAGCGTCCAGCCCGGGTCGGGGCACCCTGCGGACGCCCTGCGGCAATGCGGCTGATCGCATGTCGCCTGGTAAGCGGCCGTCATCCCTCGCCTCGCACGCACCGCCGACGCGGCAATGGCAGAGAGATGGGCCGACCCAGCCGCAATGTCAAAGAGGCATATGCCTTGACATGCACGGCAGGTCTCGGCTGGCCGCCGCGAAGCCGGCCCTCTATGTGTCCGCGCATCTCATTCGCCGGAGGCACCTTGATGACATCGCCCGTGATCGACATGCGCAGCCGGCCGAGCTTCCTGCATCCGTTCTTCGGCGCCGCACCGGGCACGCCCGAGTTCGAGGTCGTGCGCTGGCTGAACCGGCGCGTCGGCAGCCGGGACATCGATCATTTCACCCGCACGCCGGACCCCGCGAGCTTCGTCGCCGAGATGGATGCCGCCGGCATCACGACGGCGGTGATGGTGGCCCGCTCGGTGCCGGGCGTACGCGTCGAGAACGAAGTGTTGGCCGAGGTCGCGAAGACGGCGCCGCAGCGGCTGATCGGCATTGCCTCGGTCGACCCGATCGAGCTGGGGCCGGAGCGTGCGCTGGCCGAGGCGCGCCGCGCAATCGCGCAGCTCGGGCTTGCCGGCCTCAACCTCGACGCCGGCTTCTACACAGAGGGCATGACGGCCGACGACGCGCGCCTCACGCCCTTCTACGAGCTGTGCCTCGAGCTCGGCGTGCCGGCCTTCGTGATGTCCGGCCCGACGACGCCGGACCTCCGCCTCAACGACCCCTTCGCCGTCGACCGCGTCGCCAAGCGCTTCCCCAAGCTGCCGATCGTCTGCTGCCACGGCTTCTACCCGCACGTGGCCGAGATGGTGACCGTGGCCTTCCGCAACGAGAACGTCTTCGTCTCGCCCGACATGTACACGTTCGCGCCCGGCGCCCACGTCTACGTCGAGGCGGCGAAAGGCTTCATGCGCGACCAGTTCCTGTTCGGCAGCTCGTTTCCGTTCCGGCCGATGAAGCAGGGGCTCGAGGATTTTGCCGCGCTGGGGCTGGACGACGAGGCGTTCGCGGCGGCGACGTACAAGACGGCCACGCGGCTGTTGAAGCTGTAGTCACGCCCTCAGAGCTGTACCTCTTCCAGCTCGCGCCCCGCCGTCTCCGGCCCGATCGCGTAGCCGATGATGGTCAGCACCCAGAGGCCGGCGGTCGCCAGGAACGGCGCGACGGGGCCGAACTCGGCAAGGCCCCAGCCGACCAGGCCCGGCGCCAGGATCGACACGGCGCGGCCGCCGCCGACCATGATCCCGAACCCGGTGCCGCGTAGCGACGTGCGGAAGAACTCGGACAGGTAGGTGTCGCCGATCCCCCATAGCCAGCCGAGCATGCCGATCATCAGGCCGCCGAAGACGAGGAAGACGGGCAGGCTCGACGCCGTCGAGGCGAGCACGGTGAAGACGATCATCAGCAACGCGCCGAGGATGCCGGCCGGCCGGCGCCCGATGCGATCCGACAGGGCCGTGCCGACGAACGACAGCACGAACTGCACGACGTAGAACCACATCGCATAGAAGATCGAATCCGCGAGCGTGACGTGGAATCGTTTGATCATGAACGTCGTAAGAAAGAACGTGATGCCCCAGTAGCCGCAGGCGTTGGCGATGTAGAGCAGCCAGCCGATCGCGATGCGCTTTCGCGCGCCGGGAATGTGCCAGATGTTGGTGCGCGGGCGCTCCCCGCCCCGGCGCGCCACGAGGCGCTCCATCTCCGCCTGAGCTTCCTTGAAGCGCGGCGAATCCTGCACCGAGTTGCGCAGCCAGAAGACAAGCGCCGCCGGCACCGCCGCGAACACAAAGGCCGGGCGCCAGCCGTAGCGCGGCACGATGAAGAGCGCGGCGATCGCCGCCAGGATGTAGCCGAGCGCGTAGAGCGCGAACATCGTGCCGCCGGTGCCGAGCCCGCGATGGCGCCGCGGCCACATCTCCGCCGTGTAGGGCGCGCCGACCGCCAGCTCGCCGGCGCCGCCGACGCCGGTAAGGAAACGCAGGCCGGTGATCGTCCAGACGCTGCCGGCGAAACCGCCGAGCACGGTGGTCAGCCCATAGAGCAGGATCGAGAACTTCAGCGCGCTACGCCGGCCCATCTTGTCGGCGAGATAGCCGAACCAGATCGTGCCGATCGTGTAGCCGACGAGGAAGACCGAGCCGATCCAGCCGATCGTCTGGACGTCGAGCTTCAGGTCGCTGGCGATCAGCGGGCTCAGCATGCCGAAGATGTTGACGGCGTAAGAGTCGAACCCGTAGCCGAGCCCGGCCGCCAGCGCGACGAGCACGGCCTGCTTCATCGGGATCGGGTGCCCGGCGGCCGTCACCGTGACCTCGGCGCCGGCCAGCCCGCCCGGGGCGCTCGTCTGCTCGATCGACATGCCGCTCATCTCGCACGCTGCGTGGCGCCGCACATCCGAGAAAATAACTCTCGAATCCTCTCCCCGAAGAGGTGATCCGTCCTCGGCTTGGCGAATGGCGGCCGGCGGGCAATAAAGGGGCATGACCGCGAGCGACACCTCACTCTCCGCAAAGCGCGACGCCCCCGACCTTCGCCGTCGGCAGCTGATCGCCGGCGCTGCAGCCGCGCTGGCGGCGCCGACGCAGGCGCTCGCGCAGGACGCGCCGGCCGATCCGACGAAAGTCCCCGGCTTTCCCGTGGGCGCCAACGACGGCTACGGCCACCCCTCGCCGTTCGAGCATGCGCGCCGCGTGGCGATGGACAACCCGAGCCCGCTGACCTCCTGGACCTTCACGCCGCACGGCGACCTGCTCGGCAACGTGACGCCGTCCGGCCTGCACTACGAGCGCCACCACGCCGGCGTCCCGACGATCGACCCGGCGCGGCATGAGCTGTTCGTGCACGGCATGGTGACGAACCCTATGCGGTTCAGCATGGCGGATCTCAAACGGTTTCCGCGCGTCACGCGCAAGATGTTCATCGAGTGCTCCGGCAACACGGGCAGCGAGTTCAAGAAGCCGACCGCCAAGACCGTGCAGGCCTCGCACGGTCTGCTCAGCACGTCGGAATGGACCGGCGTGCTCTTCTCGACGATCGCCCGCGAGACCGGCATCACGGAGGGCGCGCGCTGGGTGCTCGCCGAAGGCTCCGATGCCGCCGTGATGACCCGCTCGATTCCGATCGAGAAGATGCTCGACGACGCGATCCTCGCCTACGGCCAGAACGGCGAGGCCATCCGTCCCGAGCAGGGCTATCCGCTCCGCCTCCTCCTGCCGGGCTACGAGGGCAACACGCACATCAAGTGGCTGCGCCGCATCGAGGTGTCGGACCGGCCGTTCATGTCGCGCGAGGAGACGTCGAAATACACCGACCTCAACGCCGACGGCATCGCCGACCAGTTCCACTTCACCATGGCCGCGAAGTCGGTGATCACCTCGCCCTCCGGCGGCATGAAGATCGTCGACAGAGGCCCCTGCGACGTCACCGGCCTCGCCTGGTCCGGTCGCGGCCGCGTCGACAAGGTCGAGGTCTCGGTCGACGGCGGCGCCAGCTGGCATCAAGCGGAGATTGAAGGCGAGCGCCTGCCGGTCTGCACGGTGCGCTTCCACTTCCCCTGGCGCTTCGAGGGCAAGGCGGCGCAGCTGATGTGCCGCTGCACCGACGAGACCGGCTACCGCCAGCCGACCCATGCCGAGCTCGTGGCGCTGCACGGCACCAACTACTACTACCATTACAACGGCATCCACGGCTGGCAGGTCGCCGACAACGGGGAGGTCGGCATTGCGACCGCCGTCTAGTTTGCTCTCCATCGTCCTGGGCATGAGCCTCGCGGCACCGGCGCTCGCCGCCTCGGTGCCCGTCGGCCCGTCGCTCGGCCTCGGGAACAAGGCGACGCCGCAGGAGCTGTCGCGCTTCTTCGCGATCCCGCCGGACGGCGCCGGCCTGCCCGACGGCCGCGGCACCGTCGCGACGGGCCGGCAGGTCTATGCCGAGAAATGCATGATGTGCCACGGCGACAAGCTGCAGGGCGTGAAGGCGACCGGCGGCCTGGCGCTGGTCGGCGGCCGCGGCACGCTGACGAGCGCCAAGCCGTTGAAGACCACCGAGAGCTACTGGCCCTACGCGACGACGATGTTCGACTACATCAAGCGCGCGATGCCGTTCAACGCGCCGGGCTCGCTGAAGGACGACGAGGTCTACGCGCTCGTCGCCTACATCCTCGCCGAGGGCCACGTCGTGGGCGAGGATGCAGTGATGGACAAGGCCTCGCTGCCCAAGGTGCAGATGCCGAACCGCGACGGCTTCCGGCCCTACCCCGGCCCGGACCAGAGCGTCTTTCGCTAGGCGTCGGCGGCAACCGAACCTTGCTGCGGCGACTTGAACGCTCGATCGTCAGTGGACGCGGCCTAGCACTGCAAGAGGAAATCCATCTCGCAAGTCGAGCCACGATAGGTTTCGGGCGCTGTCTTGCGGCGATGATCGGAATTCAATTCGTTTGAATTCCTGGTCGCGAAATGGTGACGTCAGTCTTCGCGTCGTCTCGAGACTTCTCCATTATGCCGTTGCATTTGAACTGGGCCTATTCGGTGTCCGGCCTTCTCGTCGGCGTCCTCGTCGGGCTCACCGGCGTCGGCGGCGGCTCGCTGATGACGCCGCTGCTCGTTCTGCTCTTCGGCATCAATCCCGCGACGGCCGTCGGCACGGATCTCCTGTTCGCGTGCCTGACCAAGACCACGGGGGTCGCCGTGCACGGCTTCCACGGCACGGTGGACTGGAAGATCGTGCGGCGGCTCGCGGCCGGCAGCGTGCCGGCGACGGCGGCGACGATCCTCGTCCTCGCCTATCCCGGCCGCAACGGCCATCACGGCCACGACGCGATCTCCACCGTGCTCGGCGTCGCGCTGGTGCTCACCGCGATCGCGCTGGTGTTCCGCCGCACGATCCTCGGCCGGCTCGCCCCCTATGCCGAGACGCTCGACGACCGGCAGCGGCTCGGCCTGACCGTGGCGCTCGGCGTCTTCCTCGGCATCTTCGTGTCGATCTCGTCGGTCGGGGCGGGCGCCATCGGCGTCACCGCCCTGCTGCTTCTCTACCCGAACTTGCCGACCGTGCGCATCGTCGGCTCCGACATCGCGCATGCCGTGCCGCTGACGCTCATCGCGGGGATCGGCCACTGGTTCATCGGTTCGGTCGATCTCACGATCCTCGGCTCGCTGCTCGTCGGCTCCATCCCCGGGATCGTGGTGTCGAGCTATTTTGCGAGCCGGGTACCGGAGCGCGTGCTGCGGCCGGTGCTCGCCGGAACGCTGGCGGTCGTCGGGCTCAGGCTGGCGATCTAGAGCTCGCGGCTCATGCAATAGGCGACCGCGCCGCGCAATGCCACGCCTTTCAGGTGGCGGTGCCGGGCACTCTGGCGGCACTGCTCCCAGTAGGCGAAGGCCGGGTTTTCCTGCGCGACGCACTGGCTGACCGACGCGTCAAGCGCCCGGCCCGACAGGCTCTGCTCCTGCGCGACAATCCGGCAGGTGGTCTCGGCCTGCTCGGCGCTCGCCTCGTCGGCGGCCGAAAGCGGCGCGGCCGCGGCCGCCGTGGCAACCAAGCAAGCAACCCAAAGCCAGCAAGCATCCTAAAGCCAGGCCGCTCCGCGTCGCGATCGGGATCACTCGGCCGCGCTTTTCGCCGCGCCGGCGCCGAAGCGCTGCTCGATGTACTGCTCGACCAGCGCCTTGAACTCCTCGGCGATCTTCTCGCCGCGCAGCGTCGGGCCCTTCTTGCCGTCGATGAAGACGGGGGCGGCCGGCGTCTCGCCGGTGCCGGGCAGCGAGATGCCGATGTCGGCATGCTTCGACTCGCCGGGGCCGTTGACGATGCAGCCCATCACCGCGACGTTCAGCATCTCGACGCCGGGGTAGCGCGTCTTCCACTCCGGCATCGAGCGGACGATGTCGTCCTGGATGTCGCGCGCCAGCTCCTGGAACACGGTCGACGTGGTGCGTCCGCAGCCGGGACAGGCCGCGACCTGCGGCACGAAGGTGCGGAAGCCCATGGTCTGCAGGATCTCCTGCGCGACCTTGACCTCCAGCGTGCGGTCGCCGCCGGGCTCGGGGGTGAGCGAGACGCGGATTGTGTCGCCGATGCCCTGCTGGAGCAGGATGCCGAGCGCGGCGGAGGACGCGACGATGCCCTTCGAGCCCATGCCGGCCTCGGTGAGGCCGAGGTGGAGCGCATAATCCGAGCGCGCCGCCAGCATCTTGTAGACCGAGATGAGCTGCTGCACCGCCGAGACCTTGGCGGAGAGGATGATGCGGTCCTTGGAAAGCCCGATCTCCTCGGCGCGCTGGGCGGAGAGCAGCGCCGACTGCAGCATCGCCTCGCGCGTGACCGCGCCCATGTCCTTCGGCGTCTCGAGCTTGGCGTTCTCGTCCATCAGGTGCGTCAGCAGCTCCTGGTCGAGCGAGCCCCAATTGGCGCCGATGCGGACCGTCTTGCCGTACTCGATCGCCTTCTCGACGATGGTGGCGAACTGCGTGTCGCGCTTGGCCTTGAAGCCGACGTTGCCGGGGTTGATGCGGTACTTGTCGAGCGCCTCGGCGCAGGCGGGGTGATCGGTCAGCAGCTTGTGGCCGATGTAGTGAAAGTCGCCGATCAGCGGCACGTGGCAGCCGATGCGGGCGAGCCGCTCCTTGATCTTCGGCACCGCCGCGGCCGCCTCGTCGCGGTCGACGGTGATGCGCACCATCTCGGAGCCGGCGCGGGCGAGGTTCGCGACCTGGCGGACCGTCGCATCGACGTCAGCAGTGTCGGTGTTGGTCATCGACTGGACGACGATCGGATGGCCGCCACCGACGGTGACCGCGCCCTCGCCCTGGCCGACGGTGACCCCGACAGAGCGGTGGCGCACCGCCGGGCCGGCGATATCCTGTTCGGTCGGATCGTTCGGCATTGGCATTTCGTCGAGAGCGGAGGTGGTCATCTTGTCCGTCTTCCGTGGCGCCGGAGGGTGGCGCGCTCGCATGCAATATGGTGTGGCCGCAGGGCAGCCGTTGCGCCTCCAGATACCCCAAAGCGCCCGGCGACGGAAGCCGAGCCCAAGTCAGCCCTGCCCGTCGCCCAGCTCGTGGCCCGGGAAGCTCCAGGCAGCGGCCTGGCGCAGCACCTCGGCGAAGGCGAGCACCGCCTCGCCGGCGTCCGGTTCCGGCTCGACGAGGACGAACTCGGCGTCGGGCAGCGGCGGCAGCCCGAAGCGCGCGTCAAGCTGGGCTACCCCCGTCAGCGGCATGCTGCGCGGCGCCCCGCAGACGCCGAGGCCGGCCTGCAGCGCCGCCTCGATCCCGGCGAGGCTTGCGCTTTCGAAGGCGACCCGCCAGCTCCGGCGGTGCGCGCGTAGGGTCTCGAAGAGGCTGTCCCGCGCCGGGCTTGGCGCCACCGGCACGACCAGCGGCACCGGATCGGGGATCGGCTGCGGCAGGTCCGCCCGCCCCACCCAGCTCGTTTCATCCGACCAGAAAGGCGTCGCCGCCCGCGGCAGCGCATACCGCCGCGTGACGGCAAGATCGACCGCATGCCTGGCGATCGCGTCGGACAGCATCTCGAAGGCGCCCGACACGACGCGCAGCTGCACCTGCGGATGGTCGCGCATGAACAGCCACAGCACGCTCGGCAGCGCCGTGCGGCAGAAATCCTCCGACAGGCCGACCGCGATGCGGATCGGCGTCTCGTTCTGCCGGAGGTGCCGGCGCAGGTCTTCCGCCAGTGCGAGCATCGCGCGGACGTAGACGACGACCGCCTCGCCGTCCGCGGTCAGCTCGACGCCGGCCGCGCCCCGTCGGAACAGGGTGCGGCCCGCAGCGCGCTCGATGCGCTTCACCTGCTGCGACACCGCCGGTTGCGAGATGCCGAGCGCCGCCGCCGCGCCGCTGAAGCTGCGCGCCTCGACGATGGCGAGAAGCAGCCGCATCTGGTCACGGTTGACCAGGGGATCGAGCGGGTCGGGCGGCGGCGCGAGATGGCTGTCCATGCGGCGACGAGGATCGTCAGCCCGGCGCATTTGTCCATAGCGTGGGCTCGACCGCACCGATATTTCGCTGCGAGACGCGGAACGCATAGTCGCCGCGCGCAGACAATATCGATGACTTCATAACTATGGGATTATGGCTAATCTCAGTATTGAGCGCGAAGCATTTGACAGAACGTAACAACGCGGTGTTACGGTCGCGGTGCCCGCGCACCGGCCGCGGCCAGCCGGAGTTGTCGATGCCCTTGGCCTTCGCCGAGCGTAGGTCTTTTAGCGAGCGCGGATGATGTCGGCCACGGCGGACAGCGTCGAGGCACCGGCGCCTCTCAGCCTTGCCGGCATCCCGCTCTCCGACTGGGCGTTCGCGACCCGTATCTGGGTCGCGATGATGCTGGCGCTCGCCGCCGGCTTCTGGCTGCAGCTCGACGACGCCTCGTCCGCCGCCGTCACGGTCGCGATCCTCGCACAGCCGCGCCGCGGGCAGGCGTTCCGCAAGGCCGCGTTCCGCATCGCCGCGACGGTGATCGGCTGCACCGCGGCGATCGTCATCACCGGCCTCTTCTCGCAGTCGCGCGACCTCTTCATCATCGCATTCGCGGCGTGGATGGCGCTCGCCGTCTATGTCGCCTCCTGCTACGACGGCACCCGCGCCTACGGTGCCGTGCTGTCGGGCTACACGGTCGCGATCATCGCGGTCATCAACGTCGACAGTCCCAACAGCGTGTTCGACGCGGCGACGGCGCGCCTCGCCGTCGTCTCGCTCGGCATCGCCTCCATCGCGCTGATCAACGACGTCTTCGCGGCGCCCGACGTCTACCCCACTGTGCGCGAGCGCCTGCGCGCCGCGCTTGCCGAGACGCGCGCGATCATCGCGCAGCACCTCACGGGCGACGGCCCCGGCCCTGAGACGACGGTGAAGCTCGTCGCCAAGATCGTCGGGCTGCGGCTCGACGTGCAGACCCTGCCGAGCGAGGCCGCCTCCGGGTCGCCGCGGGCCGCCTCGGCCAACAGCGCCTGCGTGGCGATGATCGGTGCCCTCAGCCTCGCGCGCGCTTTCGGCGCCATGTCGCGCACCAATCCGGACCTCTGCACGGACGAGATGCGCGCGGCGCTGACCGACAACGATCACGCGCGCCTCGACGCCATGCTCCACGAGGAGCTGGCGAGCCCGGAGGCGTCGCCGCGCCGGATCATGATCCTGCGCTGCGCCGAGCAGCTCACCAGGGAGCGGCACCTTGCTGCCGAGGAGCTCGACCGGATGGAAGCCGGGCGATGGCCGCAGCGGCCGGTCCGGTCGCTCCCGATCCACCGCGATCGCGAGCTGGCGCTGCGCACCGCGATCCGCGTCTTCATCGGGGTCATCATCGGCGGCTTCATCTTCGTCCTGTCGGACTGGCCGCTCAGCGCGGTGGCCTTCGGACAGCTCGGCATCTTCGCCGGCCTCGGGGCGACGACGCCGGACATCCGGGTCTTCCAGCGCGGTGCGATGATCGCCATCCCGCTCACGGCCATCATCGCCGGGATCACCGAGTTCCTCATCCTCGACGGCGTCGACGCCTTTCCCCTGCTGGCGATCGGCATGGCGCCGGCGATTTTCCTCGCCGCGATGCTGAGCCTGCGCCCGAAGACGGCGGGCCTCGGCTTCCTCATGCTCGTCTACCTGCCGGTGATCTTCCCGCCGTCGAACCCGCAGAGCTACGATCCTCAAAGCTATCTCTACACCGCGGTGCTCTCGTGCGCCGGCGTCCTCCTCTTCGGGTTGATCCTGTTCTCGTTCCCCGCCACGACGCCGAAGGAGCGCCGGCGCTGGCTCGTCAACACGGTCCGCCGCGACGTTCTGCGGGCCGCCGCCGGCCGCATCCATCGCACGCCGGAGGAGATGCGCTACCTCGGCGCCGACAGGATGGTGGCGCTGTCCAACATCAAGATCGGGACGCCGGAGGGCCAGGCCTGGCGTCTCGGCTACCTGCTCTCGCTGTCGGTCGCGACCCTGGTCGCCGTGCGTGCCAACCAGGCGCTCGACGAGCTGCCGCGCGCGCTCCCCGGCGTGCGCGAGGCGCGCGCCGCGCTCGCCAGGCTCGATGCGCAGGGCGTGGACGCGGCGGCACTCGCGCTGGCGCGGTCGGAATGCCCCGAGCGCTACTTCGAGGCCCGCTCGACGGTCGTCGCCGACCTCGCCTTCATCGCCGGCCTGAGCCGCATCCGCGGACCGCGCTTCCGGCACCTCACCAGCGCGCTGTCGGCATGATCAACGGCTTCCACGAGTTCGCGATCGGCGGCGTGCTTCTCGCGCCTTTCGTGCCCCAGGCCTTGATCGCGCTGATCGTCCTTTTCCTCCTGCGGCCGATCATGCGACGTCTGCCGCTCGAGCGGGTCTTCGCCAATGCGTCGCTGGTCACAGTTTGTCTCTACGTCGTGATCCTCGCGACGGTCATGCTGCTCTATTGAGAAGGAACACTTGATGGCGGCCCGCGGCGTTCGATGGTGGGTTTGGCTGCGGCGGTGGACGGCGACCGCGGTCGTCCTTGCGGTGACGGCCGTCGCCGTCGCTCTGATCTACCAGTACTACGTCACCGCGCCCTGGACCCGCGACGGGCGGGTGCGCGTGCTCGTCGCGAGCGTCGCGCCGCAGGTCTCGGGCCAGATCGTCGAGCTGCGCGTCGTCGACAACCAGATCGTCCATAAGGGAGACGTGCTCTACGTCATCGACCCGTTCGACTTCCGGATCTCGGTCGATTCCGCCAGGGCGCAGCTGCAGGGCCGGGCCGCCGATCTGCAGGTGAAGCAGACCCAGGCCGAGCGCCGCAACGCCCTCACGAGCCTCGCCGCCTCGGTCGAGGAGAAGCAGCAGTACTCGGGCACCGCCACCATGGCGCAAGCGAGCTTTGCGGCCGCGCAGGTCCAGCTCGCGCAAGCCGAGGTCAACCTGAAGCGCACCGAGGTCCGCAGCCCCGTAAACGGCTACGTTACCAATCTCACGCTGCGGGTCGGCGACTACGCCTCGACGAGCTCGCCCAACATCGCGGTCATCGATTCCGACTCGTTCTGGATCGACGGCTATTTCGAGGAGACGAAGCTCGGGCGGATCTGCGTCGGCGACCCCGTCGTCGCCGAGCTGATGGGCTACTCGCGCCCGGTGCTCGGGCGCGTCGAGAGCTTCGGCCGCGGCATCTCGGTCTCGGACGCGACCTCCTCGACGCAGGGTCTGCCGAACGTCAACCCGGTGTACACCTGGGTGCGCCTCGCCCAGCGCGTACCGATCCGCGTCCGCATCGAGAGCGTGCCGCCGGGCGTCCTGCTCGCCAGCGGCCTCACGGTTACGGTGCGCGTCCGCACGCCGGGCGACGACGACACCAGCCTCCACGCCCGTCTCGCGGCCGCCAAGGCGGATGTGCTGGCGCTTTTCCACCTGGGGCCATCCCTCGACCGGCCCTGCGCGCTGCCGGAGAACGGCTCGGAGGGCGTGGTGACCAAGCTGCCGATCGACGAGGCGCAGCACCCGCTGTCGCCCGACCAGATCAACCCGGGCCTTGCCCCGGCGATGGACGCGGCGCCCAAGAGCAACCCGACGCTGGCGCAAGATCGCATTCCTCGCGATCTTCGCATCGCAAAATAGACCGTTCGGGTGATGGCCAAGTAAAGCCACGTGTCGTGCCCGCCGATCCGTGCTTTACTGCGTCATCAGGGTCGATCGTCCGTTCACGGGCGGTTAACGCGCCATGTTCGATCTCGAAAGCCAAGGCGTCAGCGCGACGGCTGGCCGTGAGGGGCGAGACCGGAGGACATACTCGTGACCATGCTGCTTGAACCCGAAAGAGCGGACTCGGATACAATCCATATCATCATCGCGGACGACCACCCGATGGTCCGCGGCGCATTGCGCCAGGCCGTAACCTCGGCCATCGGCGGTGCCGAGGTGCGCGAGGTCGGCGACCTCCCGGCGCTCGGCGACGATCTGGCGCGCGGCGCCCCCGTCGACCTCATCCTGCTCGACCTCACGATGCCGGGCGTCAGCGGCTTCTCCGGCCTGCTCTACCTGCGCTCGCAGCACCCCGAGATCCCTGTCGTCGTCATCTCGGCCTGCGAGGACCGTACGATCATGCGCCGCTGCATCGAGGTCGGCGCCGCCGGCTACATCCCGAAGAGCACCGAGATCGACGAGATGCGGAAGGCGATCCGCATGATCATGTCGGGCGAGATCTGGACCCCCGCCGATCTCGACCTCGTGATGCCGGCGGATGCCGCCGTCGCCGACATGATGCGCCGGCTCTCCAACCTGACCCCGCAGCAGCTGCGCGTCCTGATGATGCTGTCGCAGGGGTTGCTCAACAAGCAGATCGCCTACGAGCTGAAGGTGTCCGAGGCGACCGTGAAGGCCCACGTCTCGGCGATCCTGCAGAAGCTCGGCGTCGACAGCCGCACGCAGGCGGTAATCGCCGTCTCGAAGATCGACCAGGGCCGTTTCTCACGGGAAGCCGGCGAGGCAACGAGCTGACCGCACGCTTGTGACTTGTCGCTGCATCCTCAAGTCGACGTTGCGCGTTGGTCGCGGCCAGCCCGCCAATCGCCGAGGCGACCTTGACCGACCAGCCGCAGCCGACTGACACGCAGCACTACTGGGCGCAGAGCGCCGCCCGCTGGCGTCAGCAGCAGGACGACACGCCGCTGCGCCGCTTCCTGGGCGGCTCGCCGCTTACCGTCGTCGTGCGTCTCGCCGTAGTGTCGATCCTCGTCGGCGCCCTGCTCATGTGGCTCGACATCCGCCCGACCGAGGTGTTCCAGCAGCTGGCCGATCTCGCCGACCGCCTATGGACGCTCGGCTTCCGCTCGCTCCGCGATCTCGGCGACTATATCGTGGCGGGCGCCGCGATCGTCGTGCCGGTCTGGCTGATCCTGCGGCTGCTCGCCTATCGCAGCGCGCGCTGACGCCCTACCACCAGCCCTTGACCTTGAACCACACAGCCGGGATCAGGGCGCTGAGCGCGATCACGGTCAGCCCATAGGCGTAGCCGTAGTGCCAATCGAGTTCCGGCATCGACTTGAAGTTCATCCCGTACATCGAGGCGACGAAGGTCGGCGGGATGCCGATCACCGAGACGACGGTCAGCACGCGGAAGACGTTGTTCTGCTCGATGTTGGCGAGGCCGAGCAGCGAGTCGAGCAGGAATTGCGTCTTGCCGGCGAGATGCTCCTGGAACTCGTGCAGCGACTTGACGTCGGCGGCGACGGTCTCGAGCCGCGTCTTCATCTCGGGCGTCGTCAGCATCTCCGCGCCTTTGGACGCAAGGAACGGCGGAATGCGCGAGAGGCCGAGTAGTGTCTCGCTCACCTTCGAGACGAGGTCGGCGTGTCGCCCGATGTTCTTCAGCAGGGCATGCAGCACGTCGCCTGAGCGCCGCGGCGTATGCGACTTGCCGTTCAGCGCCTCGTTGAGGAAGATCGATCGCGACACGCCGTCGAGCTCGCCGCCGACGCGCTCGAGCAGATCGGCGACGTGATCGACGATGATCTCGAGGATGGTGACCGTGGCGCCCATCCCGCCTGCCGACACCGCGCCCTTGGCACAGATCTCCTTGGTGAGGTTCTCGAACGACGGCAGCCGCGCGAAGCGCAGCGTCGCCACCCGCTCCGGCGTCACGACGAAGCCGACCGGCGTCATGCTGGGATAGCCCTCTTCGTCACGCACCGTCGCCGGCAGGCTCATCGTGATGACGCCATCCGTCATCGAGAGGCGCGACGACGATTCGATCTCGACAAGGTCGTCGTGCGTCGGGATGCGGGTCTTCATGACGGCGGCCAGCGTCCGCATGTCCTCGGGCGTCGGATCGAGCGCATCGATCCAGTTTACGCTGGGCGGCAACTCTGTCGCGCCCGGCTCGACCGCGATCGATCCCTTGGTGTCGGCCCCGTAGAAGGTCAGCATGTTTTTACGCAATCTCATTGAGGTTTCAGGAAGGGGTCTAGTCCGTCTGCACCATTCAATTTCTGGAACAGAAGGATGATGGTCGCGTTAGGCCAGCGAGACGGACGAACCCGTTTGGTTTAAGGCACTTACATGACATCTGACGACCCGAAAGAGATAGCAAAAGACACAGCTTCGCGCGCCAAGGATGCGGCGGATCGTGCCACAGGCACGGTCCGCGATGCCGCGTCCTCTGCCGCGGATCGCGCCAGCGAGATGTCCGGCAAGGTCGGTGACGCAGCGTCAGATGTCTATCAACGTGTGCGTGACGGCGCGTCGGCCCTTGGCGACAAGATGCCGGGCAGCGCCGGCAAGGCGGTCGACATCGGGCGCAGGGCTTACAATCGCAGCAGCGAGCAGCTCGGCCGACAAATCGGGCGCCAGCCCATCGAGGCGCTGCTTCTCGCGGGCGCCATCGGTTACCTCGTCGGTTGGGCTGCAAACCGTAGCTGAACGAGACCATCAGCGGGCGGCCATGGGCCGCCCCTTAGCTTTAGGATACCAGGAGAGCACCATGACCCGAGAGGTCCGTTCCAGCGCCGAGCTGCAGCACATCTGCCTCAAATCTTTGAAGGAGTGCCCCGGCTTCGAGCACGTGAACGAAATTCTGATCCAGCCGCGCGAGCAGATCCACGGCGGCACGAACTGGACGCTCGCCGCCGTGCGCCCGCGTGTGCATAACAATGTGCTGCGCGCCGCCCGCGGGACGATCGAGGCTCTCCAGACCAGCTATGAACTGGTCGCCAGCGAGATGATGCCGCGCCAGCGCCGCACGCCCGTCGGAGCCCGCTGACCGAGCTTGTTGAAGTTTCGGAACATAACGTGATGCCGCCGTTGGTGGATTCGCCCCAATCTTTCGCTTAGCTCCCCAACGCCCGCGCCAGACGCGGGCGTTGCTGCGAGGGGCGCTTGCTCAGATCACGTATCGTCGGCACCGGAAGCTACGCGCCGGCGCGCGTGCTGACCAATGCCGAGCTCGAGCGGATGGTCGCGACGAGCGACGAGTGGATCGTCCAGCGCACCGGGATCCGCGAGCGTCACATCGCCGCCGACGGCGAGGTCACGTCGGACATGGCCGTCGCGGCGGCACGCGCAGCCCTCGAGATGGCCGGCACCGAGCCGCACGAGCTCGACGCGATCATCGTCGCCACGATCTCGGCCGACATGCCAATGCCCTCCTGCGCCGTCGCGGTGCAGGCGAAGCTCGGCGCGCGCAACGCCTTCGCCTTCGATCTCTCGGCGGCCTGTGCCGGATCGCTCTATGGGCTGAACCTCGCCGACAGCCTCATCAAGGCGAACAATGCACGCCGCGTGCTGGTCGTCGGCGCCGAGCTGCTCAGCCGCTTGGTGGACTGGTCGGACCGGCGCTCCTGCGTGCTCTTCGGCGACGCCGCGGGAGCGATGGTGGTCGGCCCGAGCGATGATCCTGAGCGCGGGCTGCTGTCGGCGCATCTGCATTCCGACGGCAATGCGGCCGACATCCTGACGATCCGCGGGGGCGGCAGCCGCCACCCGGTCTCCTCCGCCATGATCGAGGACAACCTCCACAAGATCGCGATGAGCGGGCGCGAGGTCTACAAGTTCGCCGTGCGCGTGCTGCCGGATGCCCTGATGGAAGCCTTCGAGGCCAATCACGTCCTGCCTGCGCAGGTCGACCACGTGATCTCGCACCAGGCCAACCTCCGCATCGTCGAATCCGTGCTCGATCGCGTCGGCATTCCGCGATCGAAATGCTGGATCAATCTCGATCGCTACGGCAACACGTCGTCGGCTTCGCTGCCGCTGTCGCTCGACGAGGCGCACCGCGCCGGGAGGCTCAAGCGCGGCGACCTCATCGCGATGATGGCGATCGGCGCCGGATGGCATGGGGAAGCGCCCTCATGCGCTGGTGAGGGCTGCAGGGAACGAAGAGCGCACGCTTTGTGGCGGCTGCTAAAGCGATTGTGTTTTCATCGCGACACCGGGTAGAATTCGTCTTCCGTCTTGGGAGGACGACCATGATCGCCAGCTCGAACCGCAAAGAGCGGGCCGCCGGCCACCGGGGCACGCCCGTAAAAAAGTCGCGGCAGTATCAGCAGCAGCCGGGGCTGTATCCCTCGCACCCCGCCGCCGGCGCGCATGCAGCGGCACATCTGACAAACGAGGACGCGACGCCGGGCGCCGGCGCGCTGCCGAACCTGGCGCACGATGGCCGGGAGGTCGACGGCGCCGCCGGCTAAAGAGCGGGTCTCCGACCCGACCGACAATTCGAACGATCAAGCGAGTGCGGACGTCAGTGAAGGACACCCTTCATCGTCCGCACTTTTTCCATGACCTGCTCTTCGTCGATCTCGGCGACGGTCGCGCCGGCGAGATGGCGGTCGACCATCGCCTGCTTCAGCGCTTGGTCCTCGCTGAGCGCGCCCGTCGCCAGGCCGATGATGTGGTCGACGAGTTCGTTGACCGAGAAGCTGCTCGCGCTGGTCGACAGCGGGGCGTTCAGCGTGAAGCGCTGCTCCAGCCCGAGCGCCAGCTCGACCGCCATCAGTGAATCGAGCCCGATCTCGGCCAGTGGCGTCGCACGACCGACATCCTCGCGCGGCAGCCGCAGCACGCGCGCGATCTCGTCGACGATAAGATCGCTGATCGTCTTGCGCGCCTCGTCCGGGCTCGAGCCGGCGAGCAGGGCCGCGACGTCGATCTTGTCGCCGGTCTCGGCCGCCGCTTCGTCTTGGCCGGAGAGCTTCGCGTAGGCGGAGGACTCGAGCACCTTGAGGTGGCGTCGCGCGGCGCCCCACTTGATCGGCGCGATGGCGACGACCGCATCGTCGATGTCGCCGGCCGGCGCGGCGAGCGCATCGCCCATCAGGCGCAGCGCATCCTGTGCGAGCATGCCCTTGATTCCGGCGCGGGCGAGCAGCGCGTCGCGCGTGCCCTCGGCGCGGGCCAGCACGCCGACATCCTCGATCGCGCCCCAGGCGATCGCCAGCGCCGGCAGCCCGGCGCGCCGGCGTCGCCGCGCGAGACCCTCCATATAGCCGTTGGCCGCGACGTAGGCGGCCTGCCCGGGATTGCCGATCAGCGTCGTCGCCGACGAGTACATCACGAAGTAGTCGAGCTTCAGCCCGCGCGTGAGCTGGTCGAGGTTGTCCGCGCCGGCGACCTTCGGGCGCAGCACGCGCTCCATCCGCTCGCCGGTGATGTTCTGCACAAGCGAATCATCGAGCACCATCGCGGCGTGGATGATGCCGCCCAGCGCGGGCAGATCGCGCCCGAACCGCGCGAACAGGCGCGTCAGCGCCGGCAGGTCGGCGATGTCGAGCGCCTCCGCGCGAACGCGGACGCCCTGCGCGGTCAGCGATGCGACCGCCTCGCTCGCCTCGCTCGAGGCAGCCCCGCTGCGCCCAATCAGCATGAGATTGCGGGCGCCCTTGGCAGCGAGCCATTTGGCCGTCTCCAGGCCGAAGCCGCCGAAGCCGCCGGTGATGACGTGCATCTTGTCCGGCGCGACCTGGAACGCGCGGCGATGACGCACGCAGACGTCGGCCGGGCGCGGCGGGCGGACCACGAGCTTGCCGACGTGGCCGGAGGCCTGCATCTGCCGGAACGCCTCGCCGGTCTCGGCCGCGTCGAAGGCGCGATACGGCAGCGGTGCGAGATCGCCGCTCGCGAAGAGACGCATCACCGAGCGCATCAGGAGCTTGCTCGTCGCCGGCTCGTCGATCAGCAGCTGATCGAGATCGACGCCGAAATACGAGAGGTTGCGTCTGAAGGGCCGCAGGCCGATGTGGGTGTTGGCGACGTAGTCGCGCTTGCCGAGCTCGACGAAGCGGCCGAAGGGGCGAAGCACGCCGATCGATCGCTCCATCGCCTCGCCGGCGAGCGAGTTCAGGACGACCGCGACGCCTTCGCCGGTGACGGATCGGACGTCCTCGATGAAGGCGCCGGAGCGGCTGTCGAAGACATGCTCGGCGCCGAGCGAGGCGAGCAGCGTGCGCCGCTCAGGGGAGCCGGCCGTGGCGATGACGCGGGCGCCGCGCCAGCGCGCGATCTGGATCGCGGCCAGGCCGACGCCGCCGGCGCCGCCGTGGATCAGCACCCACTCGCCAGGCTTCAGCCGGGCGCAGATCATCAGGCCGTGGTAGGCCGTGAGGAAGGCGACGGGTATCGTCGCCGCCGTCTCCATCGCCAGATCCCGCGGGATCGGCGCGACGACCGCCGCAGGCGTCGTGACGTGGGTCGCGAAGGCGCTCTTCGCGAAGGCCATCACGCGGTCGCCCGGCTTGAAGAGCTTGACCGCTGCACCGACGCGCTCGACGCGGCCGGCGCATTCGAGGCCCAGCGTCGGACCGGCGAACCCATGCTCGAGGATCTCTTCCGGGAGCAGGCCGAGGCCGAACATCACGTCACGGAAGTTGAGGCCGATAGCTTCGACCTTGATCTCGACGTCGCCCGGGCCGGGCTGCTGGCGCGCCGCGGCTTCCCAGTTGAGACGGTCGAAGCCGGTGCCGTCGCCGCGCCTGAGGCGCGCCGCTTCGGCCGGCCGCGCGTGGCGTCGCTCGTGCACCGGCGCCGTCTCGAAGCGGACCACCCGCGTCTGCGTCCGCTCGAGCAGGACCTCGGTCTCGTCGGTGCCGGACAGGATCAGGTCGCGCAACCGGTCGGAGAGCCGTTCCGGCTCGATGCCGTCCGCCACGTCGACGCGGCGGATGTCGAGCGTCGGCATCTCGTTGGCGAGCGTCCGCGTGAAGGCCAGAAGCCTGCCGCGATCTCGTCGTCGCCCGTCTCGCGCGCGGTGACGGCCCCCGAAGTGACGATCCACACCGTCGCGGCGCGGGGGCCGATGCAATCGGCCAGGCGCTTCAGGCGTAGGCAGCGGTCGAGGAGCCGCTTGGTCGGCGCCGCGGTGCTTCCCGCGTCCTGCGGGAAGAGCACGATCAGCGCCGGAACCTCCGCGAGGCGCGATGGCTCGAGCTCGCTGTCGAGCACGAGCGAGACATGGAGACCGGCCGCGGCGAGCAGCGTCGCGAAGGCCGAGATCGTCGCGCCGCTGCCCTGCTCGTCGTCGCCGACGAGGAGAGCCGCACCGGCGCCCTGGGCTGCGGCGCGCGCGGACTCAACCCGCGCCGTCAGCAGCAGCGACGTCCCGACGGCCGTCTCGACGGTCGAGACCTCGGCGTCTGAGAGACCGACCGACTGCATCGCCTCCAGCCAGTCCGCCTCGCTGACCGAAAGGCCATCTGCGACCGCATCGCCCTCCGCGAACCGTGCATCGAGGCCGAAGACGAGATCGCGGAAGAAGGACGGACAGGGCTCGACCGCAGCGAACAGCGCGTCGCGCGCCATGGCCCGGCGCAGCCCGGCCCAGAAGCCCGGCATGCGGTGATGACGATAGAGCGCGTGAGCGGCGATCACGAAATCGAAGCCCGCCGGCGGCAGGTCCTCGATCTTTTCGACGAACGCGACGTCGCCGCGCTCGGCGAGCGAGATCTTCGCCCGCTCCAGGCGGCGCCGGTCGGGGTCGAGCACCGTGAGCTCGGCCTGGCACGAATCGGCGAACGCGACTGCAAGATTGGTTAGGGGCCCGAACCCCACCTGTAGGACGCGGAGGGCTCGGTCGGTCGGCCAGGCCGGGAGCGACGCGCGCACGAGCCGGATCAGATGCGCCGCACCGGCCTGGACCTGGCTCGCGCCCATCTCGAAGCCGTCGACCACCTTCGTGGACAGCGGGCGCGGCACGTCGCCCTCACCGGCCACGATCTGGTCGATCGCCGCGACGGTGCTGGCGGCGAGAAGCAGCTCGGCCGACAGGTTCTGATGCTCGTTGGCGATCGTCCGCAGGATTTCGTCCGGATCGGGAAGCTCGATCTCGGGATCGATGTGGTGGCCGAGCTTGTCGCGATGGCAGAGGCCCGACCTGTCGAGGGCGACCAGGACGTCCTTCAACCAGGGCTTGGCCTTGGCTGGAAGCCGACCGCTCGCGACGAGCGCCTCGACGTCGATGAAGTTCGCGGTCGCGAGCTCGCGCGCCGTCCGCAGCGCCAGCGACGTGGCCCAGCCGTCGAGCAGCACGAAGTCGTCGCTCATGCCCGTGGCGGTCACGGCACCAACCGCGCGGCGGAAATCCGCGAGCGTCAGCATCGGCTGGCCCCGCCGCGCCGTCGGCTCGCTCGCGAGCTGCGAGGTCTGGTAGACCGTCACGCGCCCCGTGTCGGCGCCGCGCGAGGTGCGGATGGCCTGGAAGCGCGCCTCCCGCATGAAGACGACGATGTCGCCGGCCTCGTCGGTCAGGATGAAGTTGGCGATGATGATGCGCTCGTCGCGTCGCAGAACGTCGATGCGGGCCTTTGTAAAGGTGACGCCCGGACGCCGCAGCATGATCTCGCCGAAGCGGACGGGAATGTAGGCGTTGCCGTGCACCGCTTCGCGCAGGCTCGAGAAGATGAGGACGAGCGCGTGGAAGCAGGCGTCCATGCGCGCCGGGTCGATGCCGAAGGCGGGGTTGGCCTCGTCCTTGGTAAGCCCGAGCTGGATGCGATCGGGCCGGACCGCCGCGGCGGTCTCGAGCTTCTGGAAGGTCGGGCCGTACTTCAGACCGGCCCGCTCAGCCATCGCGTAGATTTCGGCACCGGTGACGGGGTGCGACGGCGACAGCGGCGCGTGGTCGTCCGGCTCCGGCAACCGCCCTACCGAGGTGTCGCGGAAGATCTTCGCCGTCGCATGCGGCTGCCAGGTCGAGCCCCCGAGCCGCGGCCGGCTCAGGATCTCGAGGTGACCGACGTGCGGCGAAAGCCGGCAGCAGACCTCGCGCGCCACGTCGGGCGTGAGCTGCATCGGGCTGGTGATCTCGAGATCTGCGATCGTCGCCTGCTCCGTCCCGAGCCAGTCGCGCGCCACCGCCAGCGCCATCTCCGCGAAGGCCGCGCCGGGCAGGATCGCGCGTCCGTCGACGCAATGGTCGGCGAGCCAGGGATAGAGCTCGGTGTCGAGACTGGAGTGCCACTCGAGCTGGTCGGCGCCGTAGCGTGCGCCGATGAGCGGATGCCAGGCGCCCGGCCGCACGAAGGAGCGGGACTCCGTCGTCTCAGACACGCGGTAGGTTCGGCGCTGCCAGGGATAGTGCGGCAGCGCGACCTTCGTGCCGGAGGCCGGGCCGGAGCCGAACGCCACAGCCTCGTCCACGCGGGCGCCGCGGGCGATCGCGGTGGCGACGGCGTTGGCGATCGGGTCGAGCCCCTTGCCCTTGTCGCGCTTGTCCATCACCGGCAGGGTCGCCACGGTCGCGGCACGCTCGTCGATCGAATCGGCGATGTGCGTCAGCAGCGTCGGCGAGGGTCCGATCTCGACGAAGACGAACGCCCCGGCTCCGGCCGCCGCCGCGACGGCCGCGGAGAAGCGGACGGGCTCACGAACGTTCTGCCACCAGTAGGCGCCGGTCATCGCGGCGCCGTCCATCGGCGCGCCGGTGACGCTCGAGATGAAGGTCGCCTTCGTCGCGTCCCTATGGGGAAGGTCGCGAAGGCTCTGCAGCAGCGGCCGCTCGACTGGCGCCATCAGGCGGCTATGGAAGGGATAGGCGAGGTCGAGCTTGCGGATGCGCGCATTATGCCGGCGCGCCACGCCGGCCAGCTCGTCGATGTCCGCAGTGTCGCCGGCGATGGTGAACGCGCGCGGCGAGTTGTAGCAGGCGATCTCGAGGTCGGGCAGTTCCTCGAGGACCGCGCGCGTCGTCTCGATCGACCCGATGAGCACGGCCATGCCGCCCTGCCCCGCCGTCAGCTCCTGATGCAGGCTGCGGGAGAAGATCGTCTGCAGCGCGCCGGCGCGATCGAGGATGCCGGCCGCCTCCGCGGCGGCGACCTCGCCCACGCTGTGGCCGAGCACGATGCCCGGCCTGAGGCCCTTGGCGGCAAGCGCGTGCACGGCGGCCGCCTGGATCGCATAGAGCAGCGGCTGCGCGATCTGCGTCAGCTCCAGGCTCTGCTTGAGATCGTCCGCGTGCAGCTTCTCGACGATGGACCAGCCGGCGATCGCCGCGAAATCCCGCGAGATGCTCTCGATCTCGGCACGGAAGGCCTCGTTATGCCGATAGGCGGCGAGGCCCATGCCCGCAAACTGGCTGCCGTTGCCGGAGAACACGAAGGCGACGGGCGCGTCGCGCTCGACGGCCGTGCCGCGAGCCGCGCCGACGGGCTCTTGCTCCTCGTCGCAGATGCGATCGAGGATCGCCGCAATCGCGCTCGGCTCGGCATCACCGAGGGGGACGACGGCGCGATGCGGCAGGCGGTCGCGACGATGCGCCGCCGCCGAGATCACGAGGTCGGCGGTTGGACGATCGGCCGCCTCGAGGCGCGCGGCATAGTCGCTCGCCAGCGCCGCCAAAGCACCGCGACTGTGGGCTGAAAGCACGAGGAACGAGGCTGGCGTCTCGATTGTGGCGGTGGCAGTCGTCGCCGGCGCGTCGGCGATCACGACGTGCGCATTGGTGCCGCCGAAGCCGAACGAGTTGACGCCGGCGAGACGCGGCTGCCCGTCGACGCGCGGCAGCGGCGTCGGCTCGCGCGCAACGCGAAGGTTCAGCGCCTCGAAGTCGATGTGCGGGGTCAGCTCGTCCGCGTGCAAGGAAGGCGGCAGAACGTCGTGCTCGAGCGCCAGCATGGCCTTCAGGACGCCGCCGAGCCCCGACGCCGGCTCCATGTGGCCGATGTTGGTCTTCACCGAGCCGATCAGCAGCGGCTCGCGGCGCTTGATCGCCAGCGTCTCGCCAATCGCCGTCGCCTCGATCGGATCGCCGACCGGCGTACCAGTGCCGTGCGCCTCGACGAAAGCGAGCCGATCAAGATCGAGGCCCCGCGCGACGTAGAGCTTGTGCAACAGCTCCGCCTGGAACGATTTCGACGGCAGCGAGATGCCGTTGGTGCGCCCATCGGAATTGACGTCGGCCCCGACGAGCAGCCCATGAATGCGGTCGCCTGCGCTCTCGGCAGCCTCCCGCGTCCGCAGCACAAGAACGGCGCCGCCTTCCGCGCGGACGTAGCCGTCGGCGTTCTTGGAGAACGCCTGGCAGAGCCCGCGCCGCGACAGCATCGAGGCTTGCGAGAACCCGACGAAGGAATACGGGCTGACGAGCAGGTTGACGCCGGCGACGATCGCCGTGTCGATGCGCCCCGCCCGCAAGTTGACCACCGCCTCGTTGAGCGCGACGAGCGACGACGAGCAGGCAGTGTCGAGCGTGAAGCTCGGTCCGTGCAGATCGAAGATGTAGGAGATGCGGTTGGAGATGATCGACAGCGTGTTGCCGGTCATCATGTACGCGTCGGCCGATGCGATATCGACCATGCGCAGGTTGGCGTGGTCGACCGACGAGGCGCCGACGAAGACACCGGCTTCGCTGCCGGCGATCGCCGACGGCCGAATCCCTGCGTCCTCCAGCGCTTCCCAGACAAGCTCGAGCAGCAGGCGCTGCTGCGGGTCCATCTGCTCCGCTTCCCGCGGCGACAAGCCGAATGCGCCGGGATCGAAGTCCCAGATGTTGTCGAGCACACCGGCGGACCAGGTGTAGGTGCGCCCACGCTCGAGCCGCGGATGCAGCAGGCGTTCGAGCGACCAGCGGTCTTCGGGGATCTCGGTGACCGCGCAGCGCCCCGCGGACAGCAGCGCCCACAGCGCCTCGACGGACGGAGCACCCGGTAGCCGGCACGACCGCCCGACGACGGCGATATCCTTCAAATCGATCAAGCCTTCGGGTCGCCATCGCTTTGAGGTCAACAGAATACCTCGCAGGCACGAGATCGGCTGGCCAGCCTCGCGTGCCCTTTCCTTGAAAGAGGTCGGTGTCGTCCCGCGGCCGCCGCCCTGTCAAGCCAGGACGGCGTATGCCTCAGCTGGTGAGGTTCAGAGGCGACACTGCGGGCTCCGTACCGCCCGCGCATTCGCTGACGGCCTGGAGCGTCTCGACGATCTGGTCGGGCGTGTGCTCGCTCGACAGAAAGAAACGCAGCCGCGCATGCCGCTCCGGCACAGCCGGGTGGATGATCGGCTGCACGTTGATGCCCCGCTCGAAGAGCTTCTGGCTGAGCATCACAGCCGCAAACGAGCTGTGCACGACGATCGGCACGATCGCGTGCCCTTCGCTCGATCCGACGTCGAGCTTGCGCGATTTCGCCTGCGTCCAGAACAGCCCGCTGTTGCGCTGCAGCCGCGCGACACGATCGGGCTCCCGCTGCATGAGGCGAAGCGACGCAAGGGCGGCGGCGGCGATCGGCGGCGGCAGACCGACGCTGTAGACGAAGCCGCCCGACATGCATTTCAGATACTCGACGAGCGTTCGGCTGCCGGCGATGTAGCCGCCGCAGGCCGAGAGCGTCTTCGACATCGTGCCCATCCAGATGTCGATGTCGGTCGGCGCGACGTCGCACACCTCGAAAGCGCCCGCGCCGGTGGGCCCGAGGACGCCCAGGCCGTGGGCGTCGTCGACCATCAGCCAGGCGCCGTGCCGCCGCTTGATCTCGACGAGCGCGGCGAGATCCGCGCAATCGCCATCCATGGAGTAGAGCCCCTCGGCGACGATCAGGACACGCTCGTACTGGGCGCGACACGAGGCGAGGATGCGATCGAGCGCCTCGTGGTCGTTGTGCGGAAAGCTGCGACGCGCGGCCCCGGAGAGGTTGGCGCCGAGCACGATGCTGTTGTGGGCGAGCGCGTCATGGACGACGAGGTCCTTGGCGCCGAGCAGAGCGCCGATCGCCGTCACGTTCGTCGCGTGGCCGCTGACGAAGGCCACCGCGTCTTCCTGTCCGTAATGGTCGGCGAGCGCCCGTTCGAGCTCGCGATGCAGGGGCCGCTCCCCCGCCACCAGCCGGCTCGCCGAGCACGAGGTCCCGAAGCTCGCGATGGCCTCCCGCGCGGCGTCCTGAACCTCGGGATGGCCGTTGAGGCCGAGATAGTCGTACGACGAGAAATTCGTAAAGATTCGACCGTCGATCTGCGTGGTGGCGCCCGCCCGGGCCTCGTGCACTCGGAAGAACGGGTTGGAAATCCCGATCAGGTCGGCGGCAGACCGCTGGACCTTGAGCTCCTGCATGCCCGGAAGGGTAGAGAAATCGGTCATCTGCTCGAACGGATTGGCCACGTGCTCCCTGTCGCGGATCGTCCTGCGCTCGGCCTCGATGCGCCGCGCGACGATATCCTGAAGCGCTCCTCGACTCGTCTTCTCTAGTCCAGCGCCGGTTCGTTTCATGCCAGACGAAACCCTCTCTGCCGCCGTGCGGTCAATCAAGCCCATCGCTGTCGGCAACTCGTGGTGATAGCAAGGCAAGCCGCCGCCGAAGCGCAGCTCGACTGCAAAGCCGATGCCGATCCGGCGATGGCTATGGCTTCGATGCCACAACGCCGCCGAGAGCGAAGGGTCCGTCTCAAAAACTGCCCATTTTACCGCTCAATTGGATATGCATGGGGCCCGGTCCGCATCGCCGGGACCGGCCGTGGACGATAGGGGCATCGTCCTTGCCTAAGAAAGCCTGGTGTTCGTGACGGTGGGGGCTTGTCGATGGCGTTTGTGGCAGTCGCGGCGCGGGATGGCTTGGGCAGCATGACGCGAGTCCAAAAGACCGTTTTCGCGAATCGCGAACGCCAGCTTCTGAACTGGCTCTGCGTGCGGATGCCCGCCCGTGTGATGCCCGACCACCTGACGCTGGTCGGCGTCGGTGGCGCCGTCATGGTCTTTGCCGGCTTCGTCTTGAGCAGCGAGAGCCGCTGGTGGCTGTGGCTCGCTATGCTCGGGCTCGTCGTTCATTGGTTTGGCGATTCGCTCGACGGCAGCCTCGCTCGCTATCGCCGGACCGAGCGTCCGCTCTACGGCTACTTCCTCGATCACACGGTCGATGCGATCTGCAACCTGCTGCTCATGCTGGGACTCGGCTGCACGCCATGGGTCCGCATGGACGTCGCGCTGTTTGCGCTCGTCGGCTACTACCTGCTCTGCATGTACGTGTTCATCAACAACCAGGTTTCCGGGGTCTTCCAGCTTTCGTTCATCTGGCTGGGGCCGACCGAGCTGCGCCTGGCGTTGATCCTGATCAGCATCTGGATGTTCTTCTCCGGCTGGGTCGGCATTCACGTCGCCGGCGTTGCGATCTCCTACTACGACATGCTCCTCCTGTTCGCGGGCGCCTGCTTCGTGGCGATCTTCGGCGTGAGGGTGCTCGCCGGCATCCGCGAGCTGCGTGATCGCGGCCCCGATGGCCGGTCCGCCAATGCCCTGGCGATCCGCCCGGTTCAGAGCGCCTCGAGGAACGCGGTGAGCCGCGCGAAATAGGTCGTCCAGGTGTCCGGCAGCAGTCGCTCGCCGGGGGCCGGTTCCGACGGTGGCCTCGCGTCCCGCGAGCGCTGCGCGATGGCGTCGAGCCACGCCTCGCCGTCGAGCGGCGACAGGCGCGTCAGCAGCGGATGTTCGATCCAGCGGAACACCGGGATGTCCGAGGCGATGACCGGAGCGCCCGCCGCCAGCGCTTCGTGCACGGGGAGCCCATAGCCCTCGCCGAAGGTCGGCATCAGCAGGGCCCGGGCGTTGTCGATCAGGCGCTTCAGCCCCGGCGAGGAAAGACCCGATACCTCCATCACATGCGTCGCCAGCGCCGGCGACCTGGCGATGAGATCGATGATCGGGTCGTAGTGCCAGCCTCGTGTGCCGACGAGAAGCAGCTTCGGCGCGCCGGCCCCCAGCCGCGCGACGAGCGCGCGCCAGACCGCCAGGATCATCAGGTGGTTCTTGCGCGGCTCGAGGGTCGAGCAGAGAACGAAATACGGATGCTCGCCGAGCGCCGGCACGATCTCGCGCGGCGTGGAGAATATCGGTGCGATGGGGGTCGGCGCGACGAAGACCGGCATGTCCCGGCGTCCGAGCTGAGCCATGTGCTCGGCGAGGTCGTCGGCGACCGTCGGCGTCGTCACGATGGCGCCAGCCGCGAACCGCGCGAGATTCTTGAGCCGCGCGCGGTGGCGCGGCAGCTCGCCGGCCCGGAAGTATTCCGGCATCAGGACCGGCAGCAGATCGTGGACGAAGAAGGTGGCTGCGATGTCGGGCCGCAGCTCGAGCCATTCGAACGAGCCGGCGACCCAGAGCGGAAACTGGCTCGCGTTGAGGTAGACGCTACGGAGCGGCAGGTGCGCGCGCGGGGTGCGGCTCACGAACGCCCCATGCCGGCGCGCCCAGGACGCGACGCCGGTAGGGCTGATCGAAAGTAGCTTCCGCCGCGGCCGGCGTTCCGCTTGCTCGCCCGAAGCGGCTTCGCCGCGCGTCAGCCAAGCCACCACCCGCCGGTAGGCGGGATCGTCGTCGACCTCGCGTCGCGTCTCGCCCCAGTGCGCGGCGATCGCGGCAGCCGCCTCTGCCGCCGCCGGTCCCGGCAAGAGGCGCGCGCCGACCCCGGTCGCCGTCGCGCCGAACGTCGAGTCCGGCTCGCCCGCCAGGAAATGGGTCGCCAGCGCGTGATCGATCCGGTCGATCCCATTCGGCGTCGCGTTGAGAATGCGCGTCAGCAAACGCGTGACGTCGTAGCAAACAGGGCGCCCCATGGACGCCCTGCTAGCAGATCGATTGTCGTCGCAACAGGCGCCGGGCTACGGCGTGTCGGGGTATTCCGGCGAGAACGACGGCTGGTAGTTGGACGGCGGACGCGACGGCGCCGGGTCGAAGGAGGAGTTCTGCGGCAGCAGCTCGTTGGCGATGTCGACGCGGCCGTTCGGCGTCGTCGAAAACTCGACGACGGGGTAGCTGCGACCCGGCACGTAGGGCTGACCCGGCAGCGCATCGCGGCCGAACCTGTCCGGGCTCTGCACGTCGATCGGCGTCTGGATGAACTGCCCGGTGTTGGCGGTGACGTACTTGTTACCCGTGCCGGCCGGCGCGACCGGGCCCGGATCGAGCCAGCTGCGGCGATTGACGGTCAGAGGGATCGAGTCCGAGACGTCCGCGTCGCCGAACGTGGCGACGACCTTGGCGCGGTGATGCTTGGGACGCGCGGACGCGTCGGCCGAGAAAGCCGACACCGCGCAAGCGGTCGCCAGCAGGCAAACGATGGTCTTGTTCATGATGGTCCCCTCCGTCGTCCGATCAACGAGCGGCGCCCGACTTTAGTTCATGTCGCGGATTCGCCATCTAAAATTCGGGTTACCGCCGAATTTTATCGCCCAGCGTGGCGCCTTTGTTGTCGAGCCCCCGCCACAGCACGGCGGCCGCGCCTGATCGTCGCCCAGGCGCCGGCCGCGGCAGACAGCAGAATGCGCCTTTGGGCTTGAGTCGTTCGCGACCGGCGCGCTAGGACGTCAAAACAGCGTCAAGAATGTCTGAGCTGGCCCCGCCGCGCCTCAGCGCGACACCGGCCGGCCGTGTCGGAGAACTGGTTCGATGGGTTTCAAGGTCGCCGTCGTCGGCGCCACGGGCAACGTGGGCCGCGAGATGCTCGACATCCTGGCCGAGCGCCGCTTTCCGGCCGACGAGGTCGTCGCGCTCGCCTCGACCCGCTCGCTCGGGACGGACGTGTCGTTCGGCGATAAGACGCTGAAGTGCAAGGCGCTCGAGCACTACGACTTCACCGGCACCGACATCTGCCTGATGTCGGCCGGCGGTGCCGTCTCGAAGGAATGGTCGCCGAAGATCGCCGCGCGGGGCGCGGTCGTCATCGACAACTCCTCGACCTGGCGCATGGACCCCGACGTGCCGCTGGTCGTGCCGGAGGTCAACGCCGCGGCGCTCGACGGCTTCGCCAAGAAGAACATCGTCGCGAACCCGAACTGCTCGACCGCGCAGCTCGTCGTCGCGCTGAAGCCGCTGCACGACAAGGCGACGATCAAGCGCGTCGTGGTGTCGACCTACCAGTCGGTCTCGGGCGCCGGGAAGGAGGCGATGGACGAGCTCTTCGCGCAGACCCGCGCGATCTTCGTCTCCGACCCGGTCTCCTCGACCAAGTTCCCGAAGCGGATCGCCTTCAACGTCATCCCGGAGATCGACGTCTTCATGGAGGACGGCTTTACCAAGGAAGAGTGGAAGATGGTCGTCGAGACCAAGAAGATCCTCGACCCGAAGATAAAGCTGACCGCGACCTGCGTCCGCGTGCCGGTCTTCATCGGCCATTCCGAGGCGGTGAACATCGAGTTCGAGAACCCGATCTCGGCCGACGAGGCGCGCGACATCCTGCGCGAGGCGCCGGGCTGCCTCGTTATCGATAAGCGCGAGAAGGGAGGCTACATCACCCCGCACGAGGCGGCGGGCGAGGACGCGACCTACATCTCGCGCATCCGCGAGGACCCGACGGTCGACAACGGCCTCGTGCTCTGGTGCGTCTCCGACAACCTGCGCAAGGGCGCCGCGCTGAACGCAATCCAGATCGCCGAAGCGATGGTCAACCGCAAGCTGATCGTGGCGAAGCCGAAGGCGGCGTAGGGCGCCCCCTTCTTCGGCGTCGGCGAGCCTTCTTCACTGCGTTAGCCGTGCGACCTGCAACGCCTGGAAGAACATGGTCTGCATGGCTTGGTTGATCGCCTGTTGCGAGCTGGCGGTGAAAAAGAAGCCTGGCGAGGCGCATGATTGCAAGGCCGGCGGGACTTGGTTGACGGGTGGCGTCTGAAGACCGTCTTGGCTGCCGGTCACGAGCTGATTGACAATGCCATCCTCATTCCCAGCAAAGCTATAGTTTGGATTGGCTATCGGGACGTACGGAATGTAAAGGATCGCGACCGTGAAGCCGTAGGTTGCCGCCGTGCTGCAGAAGTTTGAAAAGCTCGAGCCGGGGATCTGCGGCTGCGATCCGGTCCAGCTGCCATTCGACCCGTTGTACACCTGATTATTGTCGACGCCATCGGTGACCAGGAAGATGAATCCTTTCGGATTCAGGGCGGTCAGGCCGTTACCGACTTTTCCGTTGGAAATCGGCGTCTTGATATAGTTCGTCATATCATTGAGGAAATTCTCGAAATGCGTGCCGCCGCTACCGATTGCCGTCCCATTACTCGAGGTCGGCGGATTGCTCCAACCCTGATCGAGATATGTTGAACCGAGGCTTTGCGACACCTTAGTCGCTTGAGCGAAGTTCGCGCTAAGTGGCGCGGCATCTATGGCGTGGACGATGTATGGGTAGAGTCCAATTCGGAATTCATTTGCGATGCCTGACTGCTGTTCCGTCGCGGTTGCTGTGCTCAGCAACGAAGAGACAGCCTGCCCAACGGTATCGACGCGAAGTGGGATTGGGGGATTAACCGGGATCGAGGAATTCTGACCCTCAGCAGTCGCGTAGCCAGAATTGCCGGGATAATGGCAAGCAAAGACACAGCCGCCCGGATATGAGCTGCGGTTGTCCGGGTTGACCTTCGCCAATGCATTCTGACCATCAGTTGTCGTCGGTATACCCATCGAGCCGGACACGTCGAGCATCACGTAAAAATCAATATACTGACCCATTGTAAGGCTGGACGCCGCGCTTCCTTTAATGTTGAAAGTCGGCGTTTGAAATAATTGACCGAAATGGTTTTGTGTTGTTGTATTGTAGTAGACCGTGCTCGTAAATGTCGACAGGGTCTGTGAAAGATAAATGCAGACCGAACCTTGCGCGCACGTGTTGGTGGACGGCGCCGCAGTGGTAGATGTCACCGCGGTCGGGATGGTGGCGAACGGCAGGTTGCCCATGTTGACGTTGAACGAGCGCGTCGCTTGGTTCAGGCCTGCAGCTAACGCGTTCGCAGTGAGGTTGAGATCGTTTGGGTTGGCGGTCACGTAGCTTTTCGCAGCTGATACCGCCGCGATAGCGGCGGTATCAGCCGCATTGTCGAGCTTGCTCTTGTCAGTCAGCGCGATGCCGTAGTCGGTCCCAAGGCCAACGAGCCCGACCATCGGGATCATCGTGATGGCGACAAGGATGGCGACATTGCCGCGCCTGTCGCTCGCATAGGATCGCAACAAGCAGACGACTTTGCCGACGCTTAAGAATAACCGTTGCATAGCGTGGCGATCCCGTCGTTGTTTGTGGTGTCGAAGTCGATAAGCGTGGCGTAGCGTGGTCTCACATAGACCGATCGGGCGATTGTCAGCGTCGGCAAGAGATTTCCGGCGAAGACTGGATGGAACGTGAAGACTACGTCGATGACCACGACAGAACCAGCGCCGAATATAGACCGCGGCAAGGAGAGCTTACTCGGCGACGACGTGTCGTTCATCGGCTGTTGATAAGGTGCTTGTCCAGCCGAAGTGCCGCAAGCGCGATAGTTTGTGCCCGTCGTCCCACTACTCGTCCAAACGACGTTGGCATTGTAGCAAGAACTTTGATCGCCGTTTGCGGGGCAACTCTTGCCGTTAATGCTGGCGAACTGCACGCTTGCGAAATCAATGTAGATATCTTGCCACCAGGCGACGCCCTGCCGGCGTGCGTCCGACATCAAATAAGGAAACACCACCAGCCCCGCGTCGTAGGCAAAATGGAGATCCTGAGCATTGACGTAGGCGGTCGACGCACCGGGCTGTGGGGCAGCCTGGGAGATCATTTCGCTTATCGATGTCGCGAGCAACTCCACCTTGCGCACGCAGTTCACGTACGCGACGACTTGGACGCCGAGCATGAGCAGTATAATAAGGACCGGCATAAGAAAGGCGAATTCGATCGCAACCGCTCCTTTGCTCGAGCAAGTAAATCGCGTGAGTAGCGGCGGCGGAAGCCTCATTGGTACTGCTCATTGCGAAAAGCGACTGTCGACACAACTAGATAAGCCGCGGAGCCTTGATAGGTAGCGCCACCGAGAAACTGCGAAATTAGGCTGGGTATGAAGGTAATGGGATAGATGACCTGGACATATTCGTAACTTCCTGCCGTGCCAGGAGAAAACTGCGCGGAGCTGTTGGAGAGCGCCGGAATAATCAGCCCGCTTTGATTTGCCGTGACATACGAATAATAGCCGCCCGGCTGCGCCGCCTCTGTCGCGGTCTGTACGTTCACGATGACGTTGCTGCAGTTGAAGGCGCGCGGTAAAAACGAGCAGACTAGCGACTGAAAACTGGCTTGAGAGACGTTACTCTTCTGTACTGCGCCGACCATGATTTGCCGCGAAGCTTTGCTCGTCGCGTAATCCAGCGCCTGATTGAAATAGAGAACGACTGCGACGAGCATGATAAACAGGATCGTCGAGATCAGGACTGTCGCAAGGAGCGCGAACTCGACTGCTGTCGAGCCGCGCCTGCAACCGGCTAGGTCCTTTGCGCACGCGACGATACCGCTGAACAGCGGCAACGTGTTTGGCAGCGCCAAGCAAGGGCGACTGAAGTTAAGCAACGCCAACACCTTTGAGTGCTTCGGCTGCCGCGAGGCGCCCGAAGTACCCAAGGGCTACTCGGCTAGTCTTAAGATTAGCCTAACTTTAGGTCATCGGTCCAGTTATTCTGCGTGCCTGTAGCGACGTGTCTAGCCCGGCGATGCGTCCCGCGACTTCATGAACCGGTCGAAATCCTCGCGATCCTTGGCGTGCAGCAGCTCGTCGCGGTAGGCGGCGAACTCGCGCTCGGCGGCGCGCAGCTTGTTGCGCTCGGCCTCGATGCGCTGCAGCTCGGTCTGGCGCCAGGCGTCGAAGGCGAGGTTGCCTGACGAACGCGACGCGAAGGGCACCGGAAGGCTTGCGCCTGTCAGGAGCCGGCGCGCCGCGCGGACCAGCATGTCCCAGCGATCCGCGGCGAAGGCCAGCACGCTGCCGTCGAAGCCGCTGGCCTGGTGCCAGAGCTTGAGCGCGATGAAGGCGACGCCGACCTGCCAGCTCAAAAGGAACGTGCCGATCGTCAACGCGACATCGAGCGCGGTCCAGCGGCCCACGGCCGCGTGAGGCTGCATGTCCTTGTCGCGCCGAACCTCGGCCCATCCGCCGCGGCACCAGCCGCTCTGGTTCCAGCCAGCCTGACGCGTGGCATTGCCCCAGCCACCCATGACAATCTCCCTTTTGGACGACAGCGTAGACGCCGCCGCGCCTCATGAGATCATGACGTCACGGCCGTTCCGCAAGATGGAAGAGGGCGAAGCCGGCACGCCAAACGTGCACGAGCCTCCGCCGCCCGGCCGCGTTGACTCGCCGGTATGGCGCAATTACGAAGCGCGCGTGACGGACGCGCGGCGCCTCGTCGAGAAAATCCGAACCGCCGCCTTGCTCCGAACGATGGAGAGAGCTCCTTGAAAATCCTCGTGCCCGTGAAGCGGGTGGTCGACTACAACGTCAAGATCAGGGTCAAGCCGGACGGGTCCGGCGTCGAGCTTGCCGGCGTCAAGATGTCGATGAACCCGTTCGACGAAATCGCCGTCGAGGAGGCGCTGCGCCTCAAGGAAGCCGGCAAGGCGACCGAGGTGATCGCCGTGTCGATCGGGCCGCAGCAGGCGACCGAGACGATCCGCAATGCCCTCGCGATGGGCGCCGACCGCGGCATCCTCGTCAAGACCGACGAGCACGTCGAGCCGCTCGCCGTGGCAAAGATCCTCAAAAGCGTCGTCGACCAGGAGCAGCCGGGTCTCGTGATCCTCGGCAAGCAGGCGATCGACGACGATTCGAACCAGACCGGCCAGATGCTCGCCGCCCTGCTCGGCTGGGGCCAGGGCACCTTTGCCTCGAAGGTCGCGATCGACGGCGAGAGCGTCGATGTGACGCGCGAGGTCGACGGCGGCGCACAGACGGTGACGCTGAAGCTGCCGGCGGTGGTGACCACGGATCTCCGCCTCAACGAGCCGCGCTATGCGTCGCTGCCCAACATCATGAAGGCGAAGAAGAAGCCGATCGCCGAGCAGACGTCGGCCGACCACGGCGTCGACCTGACGCCGCGCCTCGCCATCCTCAAGACCAGCGAGCCGCCGACGCGCTCGGCCGGCGTCAAGGTGACGGACGTGCCGGAGCTCGTGTCGAAGCTCGACGCCGCGGGAGTGCTGTCATGACCATCCTCGTCCTCGCCGATGTCGGCGGCGGCAAGCTCGGCGACGCCACCGGAAAGGCGCTCACCGCCGCGCTTGCGATGGGAGGCCCCGTCCATGTCCTCGTCGCCGGCGAAGGCGTCGGCGAGGCTGCCAAGCAGGCCGCCGCGCTCGAGGGCGTGGAGAAGGTGTTGACCGCCGACGCGGCCGTCTACGGCAATGCGCTGGCCGAGCCGCTCGCCGCGCTGCTCGTCTCGCTCGCCAAGGACTATGACGCGATCGTCGCACCGTCGACGGCGGCAACCAAGAACGCGATGCCGCGTGCCGCCGCGCTCCTCGACGTGATGCAGATCTCCGACATCTCGAAGGTGGTCTCGGCCGACACGTTCGAGCGGCCGATCTATGCCGGCAATGCGATCCAAACCGTGCAGTCCAAGGACCCGAAGAAGCTCGTCACCGTGCGTGCCGCTTCCTTCAAGGCGACCGGCACCGGCGGCGCCGAGGCGCCCATCGAGGCCGTGTCGGCCGGCGTCGAGGACGCTGGCGTCTCGGCCTTCAAGTCGGACGAGATCGCAAAGTCCGAGCGCCCGGAGCTGACCGGCGCCAAGATCGTCGTCTCGGGCGGCCGCGCGGTCGCCAATGCCGACAACTTCCAGAGCGTCATCGTGCCTCTCGCCGATACGCTGCACGCCGCCGTCGGCGCCTCTCGCGCGGCGGTCGATGCCGGCTACGCGCCGAATGACTGGCAGGTCGGCCAGACCGGCAAGATCGTCGCCCCCGAGCTCTACATCGCGGTCGGCATTTCAGGCGCCATTCAGCATCTGGCGGGCATGAAGGATTCGAAGGTCATCGTCGCCATCAACAAGGACGAGGAGGCGCCGATCTTCCAGGTCGCCGATTACGGGCTCGTCGGCGACCTGTTCAAGGTGGTGCCGGAGCTTACAGAGGCGCTTGCCAAGAAGAGCGGCTAGGCGTCTTGTGGCGATGCGACAACAACGACGGCGTGCAGGCGCCGCGAGGTCCAGGCAGGCTCATCCGTGATGGATATTGCTAAGATCGGTGTGATTGGGGCCGGCCAGATGGGGACCGGCATCGCGCAGGTCTGTGGTCTGGCTGGCATCGACGTGGTGCTGAACGACGTCACCCCGACGAAGACGCAGGCCGGCGTCGACTGGATCAAGGGCAGCTTCGGCCGCCTCGTCGACAAGGGTCATGTCGAGGCCGGCGCCGTCGAGGGCGCGCTCGGACGAATCAAGGCCGCGCCCGACCTCGCAGACTTCGGCGACTGCGATCTGGTGATCGAGGCGGCGTCGGAGAACGAGGAGGTCAAGCGGCGCATCTTCGCGATGGTGTGCCCGCACCTGAAGCCGGAGGCGATGCTCGCCTCGAACACCTCGTCGATCTCGATCACCCGCCTCGCCTCGGCGACCGACCGGCCTGAGCGGTTCATCGGCATCCACTTCATGAACCCGGCGATCAAGATGCAGCTCGTCGAGCTCATCCGCGGCATCGCCACCGAGGACGTCACCTACGAGACGGCGAAGGGCCTGATCGCCCGGCTCGGCAAGATTTCGACGGTGTCGGAGGATTTCCCGGCCTTCATCGTCAACCGCATCCTGCTGCCGATGATCAACGAGGCGATCTACACGCTCTACGAGGGCGTCGGCTCGGTCGAGGCGATCGACACCGCCATGAAGCTCGGCGCCAACCACCCGATGGGCCCGCTGCAGCTCGCCGATTTCATCGGCCTCGACACGGTACTCTCGGTCATGCAGGTGCTGCACGAGGGCCTCGCGGATCCGAAGTACCGGCCCTGCCCGCTGCTCGTGAAGTACGTCGAGGCCGGCTGGCTCGGCAAGAAGACGCAGCGCGGCTTCTACGACTACCGCTCGGGCACGCCGATCCCGACCCGCTGAGCCGCGGCTCCCTGCTCTTTCTGTGAACCACGCTCGCCGAGCAGGGTCCGCGCGCGGGTCTCGCGATGGTGTTGGGTGCCGTTAGGCGCGCGCCACGATCGCGGCGGGCAGCTGTTGACGCGCTTTGCCTTCGGTCCTTCGCCGTGTCCCCATCGACAGACCCGCCCATCGACGGATGGCCCGGCGCTTGACCGGAAATCGTTCTCGACCGACAGTTACGATATACACGGCGCAAATAAATAGCGCCCCCTGTAACTGCTTGTATCGCCCGCCATGTGGGCTGTTACGCTTGTTCGATGTTCAAAGTATCGAAAAACAGAAGCGCTCGCCGCGTTGACTGAAGGAAGACTTGCGTCAATCGCAGGCGTTTGCGCCAAGGCGGCGACGAATGCTTGTTTACCGGGGAGGAATTTCATGACCGAAGAGAAGAGCTTGTACGAGCGGCTCGGTGGGTACATCCCGATCGCCGCGACGGCCGACGATCTGACGGATCGGCTCTATGTCAACGAGACGCTGAACAGCAACCCGGCAATCAAGGCCTTCCACGACAAGCACGAGAAGGCCGGCTTCAAGTACATCCTGACCAACTGGGTCGTGCAGGCGACCGGCGGCCCGCAGGTCTACCAGGGTAGACCTATGGGTGACGCGCATTCGCATCTCGGGATCACCGAGCGCGAGTTCGACATTGTCATGACGGAGTGCCGGACGACCTTCTACAAGTTCAACGTCCCCGAAAAGGAGCTCGAGGAGCTGATGGCCTTGCTCTGGAGCTACAAGGACGAGGTCATCAAAGGCATGTCGCACGCCAAGGATCCGGCGCAGCGCACGGCGGCCTGATCGGACTGGCTATCGTCTCGGCGCGCGTGTCGGCCGATGGTCAGCGCTCCCCGTACTGCTGCCCGGGCGCGGCGGCGACGGCGCGGCAGGCGTCGCCCATGAAGGCCATGGTGAGCGGCGGCCGCGGGAACGGAGGCTTCTTCGGCGGCGGCGGATGCAGGATCGACGGCTGGAACCAGCGCTGAAGCGTCGCGTCGCTGTGTTTCGGCCTGCAAAACTGACCCCCTTATCGGGGTGATCGGCGTCCAAAACTGACCCCTTAATCTTGGCCTGTTGCGCTGTCCGTTTTGACGGCGGGCGGGCGGCGGGGATGTTGGTTGTGGAGACGGTCGGCCGGATACGGCGGGAGCATCTGGTCAAGGGCAAGTCGATCAAAGAGATCGCCCGCGACCTGAAGATCTCGCGCAACACGGTGCGCAAGGTGCTGCGCTCGGGCGAGACCTCGTTTGCTTACGAGCGCGAGGTGCAGCCGCGGCCCAAGCTCGGGCGCTGGAAGACCGATCTCGAGGCGATGCTCGCCCGCAACGCGACGAAGGCGGCGCGGGAGCGCCTCACGCTGATCCGGGTCTTCGAGGAGCTGCGGGCGCTCGGCTACGAGGGCGGCTACGATGCGGTGCGCCGCTATGCCAGGGTCTGGGCAAAGGGGCACGCGGCGGCGAGCGCGGAAGCCTATGTGCCGCTGGCCTTCGCGCCGGGAGAGGCGTTCCAGTTCGACTGGAGCCACGACATCGTGCTGATCGGTGGCGCGACGACGACCGTGAAGGTGGCGCACGTCCGGCTCTGTCACAGCCGCATGATGTTCGTCCGAGCCTATCCGCGCGAGAGCCAGGAGATGGTCTTCGACGCGCACGACCGGGCCTTCGCCTTCTTCAAGGGAGCCTGCAGGCGCGGCATCTACGACAACATGAAGACGGCGGTCGAGACGATCCTCGTCGGCAAGGACCGCGGCTACAATCGGCGCTTCCTGCAGATGTGTGCGCACCATCTCGTCGAACCCGTCGCCTGCACGCCGGCGTCGGGCTGGGAGAAGGGGCAAGTCGAGAACCAGGTCGGGCTTGTCCGCGAGCGCTTCTTCACGCCTCGGCTGCGCGTGAAGAGCTACGACGAGCTGAACGGCATGCTGCTCGACCGGTGCGTTGCCTATGCCAAGGCGCACCCCCATCCCGAGCAGACCGACCGAACGGTGTGGGAGATGTTCGAGGCCGAGCGCCCGCACCTCGTGCGCCACGCCGGCCGGTTCGACGGCTTCCATGCGCTACCGGCATCGGTCTCGAAGACCTGCCTCGTGCGCTTCGACAACAACAAGTACTCGGTCAGCGCCAGCGCCGTCGGACGACCCGTCGAGATCCAGGCGTATGCCGACCGCGTGGTGATCCGCCAGGACGGCCGCATCGTCGCCGAGCATAGCCGCGTCTTCGGCCGCGGCGCGACCATCTGCGATCCCTGGCACTACGTGCCGGTCCTCGCCCGCAAGCCCGGTGCGCTGCGCAACGGCGCCCCGTTCAAGGACTGGGTGCTGCCGCAGGCGATCGATCGCATTCGCCGCAAGCTCGCCGGCTCCGACGACGGCGACCGGCAGATGGCGAAGATCCTCGCCATGGTGCTCAGCGACGGCCTGCAGGCGGTCGAGAGCGCCTGCGCGGAGGCGCTGATCGAGGGCGTCTCGTCTGCCGACGTCATCATCAACATCGTCTCGCGGCAGCGCGACCCCGCGCCGCCGATCACCATCATGACGCCGGACGCGCTGACCCTCCGCCATGCGCCGATCGCCGATTGTGCCCGCTACGACAGCCTCAGAAGGATCTGACCCATGGAACGTCTACTGGAACGCACCGACATCCTCGACATGATGGGCTCGCTCAAGCTCTTCGGCATGCGCTCGGCCTTCGACGAGATCGTCACCACCGCCGTCAAGCGCCAGCACGAGCCCCAGCGCCTCGTCGGCGACCTGCTCAAGGCCGAGATCGACGAGAAGCTGGCCCGATCCATCAAGTACCAGATGACGATTGCCCGGCTGCCGCTCGCCAAGGACGTCGCCGACTTCGCCTTCGTCGGCACGCCGATCAACGAGGTCCTCGTGCGCGATCTTGCCGGCGGCCACTTCATCGCCGAGCAGCGCAACTGCGTGCTCGTCGGCGGCACCGGTACCGGCAAGACCCACCTCGCGATAGCGATCGCCCGCAGCTGCATCCGTGCCGGCAAACGCGGCCGCTTCTTCAACACGCTCGATCTCGTCAACAGGCTCGAGGCCGAGACCCGCGCAGGTCGTCAAGGACGCCTTGCGGACTATCTCACCCGCATGGACTTCGTCATCCTCGACGAACTCGGCTACCTTCCCTTTGCGCAGAGCGGCGGCCAGCTGCTGTTCCACCTGATCAGCCGCCTCTACGAGCGCACCTCGGTCATGGTCACCACCAACCTCGCCTTCGGCGAATGGCCCAGCGTCTTCGGCGACGCCAAAATGACCACAGCGCTGCTCGATCGCCTCACCCACCACTGCGACATCGTCGAGACCGGCAACGAGAGCTGGCGCTTCAAGAACCGAGGCTGAAGGGGGCTTGGGACCGCGCTCGCCCCGGCTCCGCAACCCCGACCAGCTTACGCCGGGGCGAGCGCTACTGAAGCGCCCGTGCAAGCGGCAACAGAGGGGTCAAAGTTGGACGCCGATCAGGGGTCAACATTGCGAGCCGATTGACAGCGTCGCAGCCCTCGCCTGACGCCACCTCCGCCTGCGGCTGGCAGCTCGTCTCGCCCGGCGGGCAGAACAGCCGGACGTGGAAGTGGTAGTCATGGCCGAACATCGGCCTCACCTTCTCGAGCCACGAGCGATCGCCGTGCGCCTCGCGGCAGATGGCGCGCTTGATCGCCGCGTTGACGAAGATGCGCTGCACCTCCGGGTCGGTCGCTGCGTCCTTGATGACCTGCAGCGTGTCGGGCGTGAAGAAGCGCGGATCGACGTCCTTGCGATCGTTGCGCACGACCATCAGCGAGTTCGAGAACTCGCGCTCCTCCCGCGGCATGCGGTGGTCGGGCATCGGGCGCAGCCACACGTCGACGTCAAGGCCGATCTGGTGCGAGGCATGACCATTCAGCATGGGGCCGCCGCGGGGCTGCGCCATGTCGCCGATCAGAATGCCGGGCCAGCGCGTGGTGCCGCGAACGCGATGCGCCAGGCGCTCGATGAAGGCGAGCAGCACCGGATGGCCGTAGAAGCGGTTGCGGGAGGGCCGCATGATCTGCCAGTCCGGCCCATCCTGCGGCAACGGCTGGGCGCCCGCGATGCAGCCGCGCGAGTAGAAGCCGTAGACGTGCGGCGGACCAGCCGAAGGCTCGCGCTCGCGTCCGAACACCTCCTTCGCCGGCAGGCCGGGGTCGGCGGGATCGGCGAGCGGCGCGAGGTCGCGCGGCTGCATCGAGCCGCGATCCTGGGCGAGCGCGGGGAGCGTTGCGCAGGCAAAGAGCGCGGCAAGAGCGAAGTGACGAAGCTGCATCGTGACCCCATGAAGGCCGAGGCCATCGCCGCCGGCCGCGCCGGAGAGCTTACACGCGAAGCTCGCGAGACAAACGGCCCGATGCGCTGCCGCCCACAGGCGTGCGGCTCAGAAGCCCGCCGCCTCGTCGCCTTTCCTGGCCGTTTCGCGGGGATAGTCCGGCCGGCGCTCGAACATCGCGCGGGCGAGCGAGAACAGCGGCGAGGCGAGCCGGTTCACGTCGTCGACGCGCGAGACGATCTTGCCACCGCGCGTCAGCTCCTTGTCGAGCAGCGCCATCGTGGGGGCGAGGCCGGGATCGTCGTCGCGCAGCCAGGAGCGAATCACGCGCGACCAGACCAGAACCAGCCCCTGCAGCTTCACGGCGCCGACCGGACCTTCGGACTCGATGCCGGCGGCCTCCAGCATGAAGCGCATCGAGTTGACCTCGAGCCGGTTGATCGCGGCCGCCGCCATCGGGGCCCGCTGCACCCATTCGACGATGCCCTCGAGCCCGAGCTTGTAGGGCGCGAGCGCGTCGAGGCGACGCATGAGCACGTCGAAGAGCCGCTCCTTGGCGGGCTCGCCCATCAGGTCGTCGGTCGTGCCGTCGAGCACGATGCGGTCGATCTTGCGCGAGAAGGCGGCGAGCACCGCGCCCTTCGAGGGGAAGGCGTCGCGGAAATCGGCCAAAGACAGGTTGGCGCGGGTCGCGACATCGGTGATCGTGATGTCCTCCCAGGTGCGCTCCCCGGCCAGTTCCATCAGGGCTTCGATGATCGCGTCCTTCGGCGCAAGCTTGGGCGCAGCCTTCACCTCGCGCGGCTCGGGTGCGGAATCCGCGTGCGCGGTCTCGTCGGCCATCTGTCGTCCTCTCCCGAAACGTCGAGCGGAATATAGGACGCCAGCCCCTGCGGGTCCAAGGAAGCCTTCGCCGCGGCCTTTAGACCGCGGCCCTGGGGCTGGCGAGACCAAAAGGGCCGGACGGGTCACCATAAGCGAAGCCGGGCCCTTGCCAGCCGCTCGACAACCGCTCACGCAGACCCCTGACTTCGGCCGGCGAGGCGTTCGTGCGCATGATCTGGATTTTGCTCGGTGCTCTCGGCGGCATCGCGCTCGGCGTCGTCGTGGGCTTTGCGGTCGCGCTATTCGTGATGCAGTTTTATCCGCGATACGACGGCACCTTCGGGATGCGCGAGATGCTGGTTTGCTTGCCGCTCGGGGCGCTCGCCGGCCTTATCGCGGGGCTCGTCTGGGCCTTTCGCGGGTAGGATCACGGGGCTGCCGGCCAGCCTCGACCGTCGCCGAGGCGGACTTTCGCCTTGCCTCGACCATGGCTTAGTTGGGAAGGAAAGCCCGACGGGAGAATCGCATGGACGTCAAAAGCTCGCAGCCGCAGCGCACATGCCTTGCCGTCGTGCTCGCGGCGGGTGAGGGCACCCGCATGCGCTCGGCGCGGCCCAAGGTGCTCCACGAGGTCGCCGGGCGCTCGTTGCTCGCCCACTCCCTCTCGGCGATCGCGGGAGCCGGGATCGGCGAGGTGGCCCTCGTGCTCGGCCCCGGCCGCGACGACGTGGCGGCGCAAGCGGGCCAGGCACGCCCGTTCACCCAGGCCGAACGGCGCGGCACGGCGCATGCCGTTCTGGCGGCGCGCGAGGCCATCGCAGAAGGCTACGACGACCTCGTCGTCGCTTTCGCCGACACGCCGCTGGTGCGTCCCGAGACCTTCGCGCTCCTGCGCGGCCGCCTGGCCGAGACCGGCGCGGCGGTCGTCGTCCTCGGCTTCGAGGCCCGCGACCCGAAGGGCTACGGCCGCCTGCTTACCGCCGGCGAGACGTTGTTCGCGATTCGCGAGGACCGCGATGCGACGCCTGAGGAACGCGCCGTCACGCTCTGCAACGCCGGCCTGATGGCCCTCGACGGGCGCCTCGCCCTCGATCTCCTCCAGTCGATCGGCAATGACAACGCGCAGAACGAGTTCTACCTCACCGACATCGTCGAGGTGGCTCGGCGGCGCGGCCTGACCGCCGCCTTCGTGACCGTCGACGAGGCCGAGGTTCAGGGCGTCAACGATCGGGTGCAGCTCGCGCGCTGCGAAGCCTCGATGCAGGCGCGATTGCGCGAGGCGGCGATGCGCGGCGGCGCGACGCTCGTCGATCCCGCGAGCGTCACCTTCTCGTTCGATACCAAGCTCGGGCGCGACGTCTTGGTCGAGCCGCACGTCGTCTTCGCCCCAGGCGTCGCGGTGGCCGACGGGGCGCGCATCCGCGCCTTCTCGCATCTCGAGGGCGCCGAGGTCGGACCGGGCGCCATCGTCGGCCCGTTCGCGCGGCTGCGCCCCGGCGCCGTGCTGGCCGAGGACGTGCATGTCGGCAATTTCGTCGAGGTGAAAGCCTCGACCTTGGCGGCGGGCGTCAAGGCCAACCACCTGAGCTACATCGGGGACGCCGACATCGGCGCGCGAACCAACGTCGGGGCCGGAACTATCACCTGCAACTACAACGGCTTCCAGAAATTCAGGACGACCATCGGCGCCGACGTCTTCGTCGGCAGCGACAGCGCCCTCGTGGCGCCCGTCACCATCGGCGACGGCGCCTACATCGGGACCGGTGCTGTGGTGACGGAGGACGTCGAGGCCGATGCGCTCGCCATCGCGCGGGCGCGCCAGGTGTCGAAGCCCGGCTGGGCCAGGACGTTTCGCGAGACACAGGCCGCGTTGAAGGCGGCCAGGAAGAAAGGCTGAGCCTATGTGCGGCATCGTCGGCATCCTCAGTCGCGAGCCCGTCGCCGAGCACCTCGTCGAGGCGCTGAAGCGGCTGGAATATCGCGGCTACGACTCGGCGGGCGTCGCCACGCTGGAGGGCGGCCGGCTGACGCGCCGGCGCGCCCAGGGCAAGCTGCGCAACCTCGAAGCCGTGCTGCGCCAGGACCCGCTCTACGGCACCAGCGGCATCGGCCACACCCGCTGGGCGACGCACGGACGCCCGACCGAGGTGAACGCGCATCCGCACGCGACTGCCAAGGTGGCGGTCGTCCACAACGGCATCATCGAGAACTTCCGCGAGCTGCGCCAGGAGCTTGAGGGTCGCGGCCACGTGTTCGCGACCCAGACCGACACCGAGGTCGTCGCGCATCTCGTCACCGACGCGATGGACCGCGGCCTGACGCCGGCCGAGGCGGTGGCGGTCAGCCTGCCGCGGCTCAAGGGCGCCTTCGCGCTCGCCTTCCTGTTCGACGGCCAGGAGAACCTTCTCATCGGCGCCCGGCAGGGCGCGCCGCTCGCCGTCGGCTTCGGCCAGGGCGGCGAGGCCGGCACGATGTACCTCGGCTCCGACGCGCTGGCGCTGGCGCCTTTTACGGACACGCTCACCTATCTCGAGGAAGGCGACTGGGTCGTGCTGACGCACGACAAGGCGGTGTTCTTCGACTCGAGCCACGTCCGGGTTGAGCGCAAGCAGATCAAGACGATGGCCTCGGCCTTCCTCGTCGACAAGGGCAATCACCGCCATTTCATGGCGAAGGAGATCCACGAGCAGCCGGAGGTCGTCGGCCGCACGCTGGCGCATTACCTCGACATGGCGGGCGGCCGCGTCGCGCTGCCCTTCGAGCTGCCGCTCGACGTCGCGAAGATCGACCGGCTGACGATCACCGCCTGCGGCACCGCCTACATGGCGGGGCTGACCTCGAAATACTGGTTTGAGCGGTACGCGCGCATCCCGGTGACGATCGAGGTCGCCTCGGAATTCCGTTACGCCGAGGTGCCGATGTCGGCCAACGGGCTGACGATCGTCGTGTCGCAATCCGGCGAGACGGCGGACACGCTGGCCTCGCTGCGCTATGCCAAGGCGAACGGGCAGAAGATCCTCTCCGTCGTCAACGTGCCGACCTCGACGATGGCGCGCGAGAGCGACGTCGCCGCGCTGACCCTCGCCGGCCCTGAGATCGGCGTCGCCTCGACGAAAGCCTTCACCTGTCAGCTCGCCGTGCTCGCTTGCCTCGCGTTGGCGGTCGGCCGCGCCCGCGGCACGCTCTCCGAGGCCGAGGAAGCGCGCCTCGTCGAGAATCTCATCGCGGTACCGGGCCTGATGGCGGACGCGATCAAGCACGAGGGGCAGGTCGAGCACCTGGCGCGCGAGCTCGGCAAGGTGCGCGACGTCCTCTATCTCGGCCGCGGCACCTCGTTCCCGCTGGCGATGGAAGGCGCGCTGAAGCTGAAGGAGCTCTCCTACCTGCATGCCGAAGGCTATGCGGCGGGCGAGCTGAAGCACGGGCCGATCGCCCTCATCGACGAGGACATGCCGGTGATTGTCATCGCACCGCACGATGCCGTCTACGAGAAGACGGTGTCCAACATGCAGGAGGTCTCGGCGCGCGGCGGCCGGCTGATCCTCATCGGCGACGCGCGCGCCGCCGCGGAATTCGCGACGGAAGCCGAAGAGACCATCGTGCTCGCCGACATGGCGCCAGACTTCACCGCGCTTGTCTACGCCGTGCCGGTGCAGATGATCGCGTACCACACCGCCGTCTTCATGGGGAAGGACGCCGACCAGCCGCGCAATCTCGCGAAGAGCGTCACGGTGGAGTAGATGTGCGGGATGCGGGCGCCTGATCTCGGACGGGCCCTCTCGCTTACGCGCCCATCAGCTTTTCTCCGCGCGGCGGGTCGCCTCATTGGTTGGAGATCAAAGCCTCGAGAGACACGACGCTTCGATGAGGTCTACTACCTTGCAAAAAACGAGGATGTCGCGCGAGCCGGGGTGGGGCCGCTCGATCATTATCTCACCTACGGCAGGCGCGAGGGTCGCGCAGGGTGTCGCGAGGACGAAGCAGACGCGGCTCGGATCCGGCGCTTCAATAGCGCCTTCTACATCGACCGATATCCCGATGTCGCGAAGACGGGCGCCGACCCGCTCGACCATTTCATCGAGCGCGGCTTGCCGGAAGGTCGGCTCGGCAGCATCGTCGACAGCCTCGAGGCCGACGAGCCTGCATGGCAGCCGAGCCCCGATCGGCTTTGCTTGAACGCCTCAGGCGCGCTCGTCCGCGTCAGCTCTCAACCACCGTCGTGGGTATCCAAACCCGACCAGCGCGACGTCGGGCCGATGGTCTCGATAGTTGTCATCGCGCAAGGGGTCGACCCGGCTAAGCTCGTCGAGGGCATCAATTCCGTGATCGACCAGTCGTATCCGCACTGGGAGATCAGGCTGCTCTACGCGGGCGGCGATGAAAAGCCCGAGAGATTTAAACCCGAGGACTTCGGGACGTTGGAAGCGCGAATAGACGTGTCGAAGCTACCCCTCGGCTCCAGCCTCGCGCGTGAAGTCAATGCAGCGGTCACGCGGGCTAACGGCTCCGTTCTCCTCCTGGTCGATGGTGCAGATGCGCTGGCACCGCACGCCCTTCATCACTTCGTCAAAGCGATGCGCGCCGAAACGCAAGCCTGCGTTTGCTACGGCGACGAGATCTTCATCGACGCCGACGGCAACAAGATCGAGCAGGACTTCAAGCCCGACTTTTCGCCGGAATATCTCGAGTCCGGCATGTATCTGCCGCCGTGCGTGGCGATGCCGCGAAGCCTCTTTCTGGAGATCGGCGGCTATCGCGAAAATCTCGCCGGGGCCGAGCTGTTCGATCTGATGCTCCGCGTGTCCGCTTCGAAAGCGGCGATCGTTCACATCCCCTTGGTGCTGAGCCGTGGTGAGGTCGCAAACCCTCTGCGGGCGGGGCCACCTCAGTCGTCGTCGCTCAAAGCGCTCAGCGAGCATTTGAAGGCATCGGGACGTGGGGGCACGGTCGAGCCAGGCTTGATCGAGAAGACGTATCGGGTCCGGGATGCGATCCCCGCAGGTCTGCCGGTCACGCTTCTGATCTTCACCGACAATCGATCGGCAGCCCTCGGAGAGCGCGGCACCATCAATCTGTATGACAACTTCCTCGGCAGCATCCTCCGTGCCACGGAAACGCGCTGTCGCTATCGCGTCCTTGCGGTCGACAACGGAAATCTGGCTTTGCGCCAGCACGAGCGCACCGAGACGACCGGCGGCCGAGTGATCAGCCACAAGCAGGAGGCGGGGGCCCGTTCAATTTCGCAAGGAAGGCCAACTTCGGCTTAGCGCACGTCGAGACCGAAATGGTCGTTCTGCTCAACGACGACATGGAGGTCCTCGCGCCCGGATGGCTCGACGCCCTCATGGAGCTCGCGGCCCGGCCGCCGATCGGCGCCGTCGGCGCCAAGCTCCTGTTTCCGGACGGCACCGTACAACATTGCGGTGTCGTCGCCGGCATCCTCGATGACGTCGGCCACGTCTACCATCGACAGCCCGCCAGTCGCATCGGGCATCATGGAGACACGCACCGCATCCGCAACTATTCCGCCGTCACCGGCGCCTGCCTGGCGAGCCGGATGAGCGTTCTGCGGCAGGTCGGCGGCTTCGATGAGCGGTTCGAGATCGACTACAACGACATCGACCTCTGCTTTCGCTTGAGGGAGGCCGGGTACCGCATCGCCTTCACACCTTTCGCGGAACTCGTCCATTTCGAAGGTCGCACCGAACAGCGATCCTGCTCACGACCCGCCGACCAGAAGCTGTTTCGAGAGCGATGGCGGCAGCACATCGGCCGCGACCCCTATTACAATCCGAATCTGACCCTCAGGAGGCTGGACTTTACGCCGGCCTGAATGCGCACCGGCTTGTGAAATGATCGCGGCGCAGCCTTAATCAGATGGCCCGATCGTGAGGCATATGCCTCTTGAGAAACTCGACGGCAAGATTGCTTACGATCGAGGGATCCAAGTTGTAATTGGTGTAGAAGTGATCCTGGGTATCGATAATTTCGGACATAGCCGGGCTCAAGAGTGTTCCAGCGTTTGGACGCACGCTGCCCCACCATCCAAGTTGCGCCATGTGTCTCCTGTCTCCGTGACAAATTCCGGATTTGGCGGCGAGCCACGTCAAAAGGACGAGGCCGCTACCGATGACGGCAACGAAGAAATCGCAGCGGTAGGCCCAAATCAATGTCTCTGGAAAGGACAACCGCGTCCCATCAATGACGAGGCATGAAGAGCCTACCTTGTCCTTGATTTGCCCGACGATGGCAGCACAGTCCTCGTACCCGTCAAGAAAGAGAACGACTTTTTCATACTGCAATTCAGAGCGCAGCCGATTGACGAGCTCGACTGCTCCGTCGACTTGCTCGATCCAAGCCTTGTTGTGAGCCCTCAGGTTGTAAAATACCACGAAAGCGTTTCCTTCGACATCACGAAGGCACTCACGCTCACCCGCGCTGGATCTTGCGAGGCGCAACGCAGCGCGTTCCACCTTCGCGGCCAATTCGACGTCTATGGTATTACCCGTCGGCCTGACGAGCAGAAGCTTATTTTCGAGCGTTAATTCGAAAAGATGCTCGGCTGTTTCGACTTCACACTCGACGACTTCGATGTCGTCTTCAAGGAAGATTTGCTCCAGAGACAGACGTTTCGATTTGCCGAGAACGAACGCCGGACGGAGCCCGCTTCTTACAACGCGCTCGACGCCAGAGACATCGTTCCAGAAGTAGTGTCCAAGATTGCTATTGCAGCCGCCGAAGCATGCTGCGTTTTTAGTTGAGCATCGATAGTTGAAGGCAAGAGCCCGTCGGCTTGCACACATTCTCACGAACGATCGAAGGATCGGGAGAATTGGAGCCCACTCGCAAAGGCTCTCCTGTTCGGGATCGTGGACCAGCAGATCGTGATCTACAAACCACATGAAAGAGATAGCGCCGCTCCAGGAGTGCGCCGTTCCGACTATTATGTGATGAGGCCCGCTAAATTCATATAATACTGCAGTCACCCCGAACCCTGGAGCGAATATGGGAAAGCTCACGTCACTCTTTATATTCTCTCCGCCAAATGGCGAGGGAAACTCGATGAAGCCGTCCCGCAACGCTTGTAGCTGAAATTGATTTGTATAGTGGGGATAGCCGCCTGTCAGGGGTGCTGCCGCTCCCGCCGGCTCAAACCTGCTCGAATTGTTGCTTGAAAAAATGTAGTGAATGGTCGTGGGATTGATACCGCTGCGATGAAGAAGAGCTTCATGCGCCGATAATTGTGTCTCGTCTGCCCATACGAAAGCCGCGTCCCCGACAATGCTGTCCAAGAGAGCCTCAGCGGAGGGCGCGTCAGGCGCAGGCTCTTCATGCCCGAACGCTATTGCCGCGCGGAATTGCTGGCGTCTGCTGATGCGCTCTGCCTCGGTAGCTTCCGATGTGGCCGCAAGGTGAGGGTCGAGCCGCCGCGCGGCTATGTTATGGACAGTGAACTCCGTATTTCGAGTATGAAAACGGATCTCGAGAACTGTTCTAGCAGGAATCCACGCGGTCAAGGTCAGCGTCGAACGCTCAAGTTGGACATCCCGCTTTGAGAGGACTTCGCCGTTCCAAAGCTCGACATGCACCCTCGGGTGCTTTGTCCCGGCAGTGGAGATATCGACCTTCACATCATAAAAGCCCGCGTCTACGGGCAGATAAGGTCCGTAGATTGAAAAACCGGTTATTCCGCCGGGGCTGATGATTGTGTTGGATGCGGCGTCGAAGGCAGCGCCCTGCAGGCAACTCATGCGATCTAAAGGGACAGGGGTGAAATCCGGCGACGGGCTGGACAACATATCCACCAACTGATGCTCCACAGGCTTCAAGCCCAAAACTCGCTGTCTCTGCCACAAAATCCGAAGCGTCTTGCGAGCTTCTTACGATACACCCGGATTGATCGCTGCGAGATCGTCGAGCCACGCATCGAGGAGTGGCAGTTCCTTCTGATCGACCAAGTCCATGGCAACCAGGCGCTCGTAACACGTCCGCATCATCTCGGGTATACGCGCGACGTCACCCTCGATCTGCAGCCTGTTCAACTCGTCGCGGATCGCAGCGTTGTGCAGGTACCCCGGGATTTCATCTGCGAAATCGCGCATCAGATCGTGCTCGTTTCGCTCCTGAAACACGGTCGAGCCGTGGTAGAGCACATGCCAGCCGTTGGCGTAGGCGATCCGCTGCGCGACAAAGCTGCGCCAGATGTCCGTCATCCGGAATGAGCAGTAATACGGCAGATAGAGGAGCGGAAATGCCTCGCGCCACCAGGTGGTGTTTTGGCTATTGAATGGGCTCCACGCATGCCGCAGAGCGATCGGCGTCTCTTGTCGGAAGCTCAAAGGAATAGGCAAGAGCAACCGATAAATCGCATCGACATCGGGATTCTCGTCGGCAAGGCCTTGCTGGATGGGGCAATAGACGTGTGTCGGCGCGCCAAGCTCGGCGACAGGGTCATTGACGCGATCGAGCGGCAATCCTCGGGGCCACACCACACCGTCCTGGAAGTAGCGGTAGACGTTGACCCAGCCCTGCGTCTCGATCTCGCGCGCCTCCACCGTGGCGGATCGCGGTGACCAAAACTCGGGAAGCGGAATATTGTCGTCATCGGTCTCGATGATGATCGTGGCGCCCTCGGCAATGGCCTTCAGATAGCCCACGTTTTTTCGAGCATAATGTTGCGCCGGCGCAACCTCGGCATATCGGAACCCGGCGCGCTTTTGAGCGTCGAGATCGAGATAGATCGAGCCGGGCTGGTGGAAATCCGCCGGACTCTTGCGATCGCCGACGAGGATGAAATTTGCGGCAAGCTTCGGTGCGTCGCGCGCGATCTCAATAACCGCTCGCGTAGGATAGTTGATCGTCGTTATGACGATTGCGTAACGATCGGGCATTCAGCACTCTCTAGCTGCGCAGTCGACACCAGCGTTAGGCACCTCCGACCGAAACGGCAAGCCTTCAGGCTTGTGACAGGGTCGCATGAAGCCGCGCCCGCGCTTCTCTAGCCAGGCCTAGATCAGTCCACGATCCGGAGCTGCGCCGACGCGGGCCCGTTGGCGTGAAAAGCCGGGCCGCATTTTTGCAACGTTGGCCGGACATGTTTAGAGGATCGAAAGCGGCGAGGAGGTTTGGATGGCGCGGAGGATTTGGGTTGCGGGCCACAACGGCATGGTCGGGTCCGCCATCGTTCGTCAGCTCAAAGCTTCCGGCGAGACCGTCCTCTCGGTGTCTCGGCAAGACCTGGATTTGCGAGACCAGGGCGCCGTCACGAGCTGGTTGCTTCGCAACAGGCCCGACGCGATCATCTTCGCCGCCGCCAAGGTCGGCGGCATCCTGGCCAACGATACGCTGCCGGCGGATTTTATCTACGACAACCTGATCCTCGAGGCCAACGTCATCAACGGAGCGCATCAGGCCGGCGTGGATCGTCTCGTTTTTCTGGGATCGTCCTGCATCTACCCGCGCATGGCGGCGCAGCCGATCAAGGAGGAGTCCCTCCTCAGCGGCCCCTTGGAGCCGACCAACGAATGGTATGCCGTCGCCAAGATCGCCGGCATCAAGCTGTGCCAAGCCTACCGGAAGCAATATGGGCGCAAGTATATTTCCGTCATGCCCTGCAACCTCTATGGGCCGCGAGACAACTTCGACTTGAAGAGCAGTCATGTGCTGCCGGCGCTTGTGCACCGGTTCCATCTCGCGAAGATCGACAACCTTCCCGAGGTCGTTGTCTGGGGCACGGGCCAGCCGCTTCGCGAATTCTTGCACGTCGACGATCTTGCAAATGGCGTCGTCTTCTGCCTGGATAATTACGACGAGTACGAGCACATCAATTGCGGGTCGGGTCTGGAAACCAGTATCAAAGACCTCGCCCATCTCGTTCGCGACGTGGTCGGCTACGAGGGCGCGCTCGTCTTTGACGAGACCAAGCCGGATGGCACGCCACGCAAGGTCATGGACTCGAGCCGCATGCGTGCGCTCGGCTGGAAGCCGGTGATCAGCCTCGAAGACGGCGTGAGACATTCATATCAGTGGTTTCTCGACAACTACGCCGCTGCACGCGAAGCGGCATAGGGGTATCGCGCACCAACCCACTCGAGCCTGTCGTCAAAAATAGCGACGAAGAACTTTTTCCATCAGCAGTCCCAGGGTGAGGGACACGAGCGCGAAGACCAAGACATAGGTCTTGTCCAGGACGGTTGTCGGGTAGTCGGAATAATAGGCTACCCGAAGCCATTCCGTGCACTGAAGTAGCGGATTGTAGCTGAGCGGCACGCGGATCTGCTCAGGTAGCTCGCTCGTGACGAAAAGAATTCCGGAACTGATGTAGGAACAGACGATAACTATCGCGATGACGATGTTCCACATCGGCAAGATGAAAGCGATGACTGCGTTCGGAACGCCGAAGGCGACAGCCAAGAAGAGAGTGGCGCCGATGGCACAAACCGCCTCCATCGGATTGGCCGGCATCGCCTCGTCGCCGCAGGCGACCACGACCAACACCAGCAATGCGCCGACGATCGTCATGCTGATGACTTCGAGCAACATTCTCGCAATAATAATGTCGAGCGGCTTGATGATGGGATACTGCAAAAAAGTACGATTGGTGATCGCGGATATAACTACCCAGCGCGTGACATAGTTGAAGCAAATAAAGGGAAACACGCTGATAGCGGAATACTGCAAGGTGCTGGTGCCGTAGGGATGCGGGCGGTGTGAAAAGCCATAGACCAGAAGGAGAACGACGATGTGAACGAAGGGCCAGAGGATCATCACGATCTGCCCGAGCCCCGAACCGAAGAACCGGTTCTTGATGTCGTGCATGACCAGGGCGAACATGATGTTGCCGTAGCTTCTGAAGAAGCGCGCGTGGGTTTCCGCAGCGGTCGTCCGGTGCGCGCCGCGCCCGCGTGCGATGACGCCGTCATGGGGGTGAGACGCTCCCAGTGCGGTCTGGCCCGGCATTATTTTGGCAGCCTTCAGGTTGATCGAATTCTCTTAGAGAAGCTCATGGCGACCGAAATATGTTGTCGCGTTCGACGCCGCCGCCCTGGAAGGCCTAGCGCACACTTTGCCCGGTCGCTCATCCCCCGGAGCCATAGACCTTGCGGAGGGTGTGGGCTAGATCGGGCCTCGAAAAGGAGTGGCAATGGCATCGAAGGCTTTGATCACCGGGATTTCCGGGCAGGACGGCGCCTATCTCGCAAAGCTGCTGCTCTCCAAGGGTTACGAGGTTACGGGCGTCGTTCGGCGGTCGTCGCATGCGGGTGTCGTCGACCACCGCCTGCGCTGGCTTGGCCTGATCGATGACGTGAGGCTGATCGACGGCGACATGCTCGATCTCTCGAGCCTCTGCCGGATCGTTGCGGAGTGCCAACCGGACGAAGTCTACAATCTCGCCGCACAGTCGTTCGTGACCACGTCGTGGCAGCAACCGACGTTGACCGCGAACGTGACGGCGGTCGGCGTGACCAACATGCTCGAAGCGGTGCGGATCATGCGTCCGCAAGCGCGCTTCTACCAGGCGTCGTCCTCGGAGATGTACGGCCGCATCCAGGAAGCGATGCAGTCCGAGACGACGCCGTTCTACCCGCGATCGCCTTATGCGGTGGCCAAGCTCTACGGCCATTGGATCACGGTCAATTACCGAGAGAGCTTCGGGATTCATGCCTCGTCGGGCATTCTCTTTAATCACGAGAGCCCGCTTCGAGGTCTCGAGTTCGTGACGCGCAAGGTCACGGACGGGGCGGCGCGCATCAAGCTCGGGCTTGCGAAAGAGCTGCGGCTCGGCAACATCCATGCGAAGCGCGACTGGGGCCACGCCGCGGATTACGTGCGCGCGATGTGGCTGATGCTGCAGCAGGAAACGGCGGACGACTATGTCGTCGCCACAGGCATTACGACAACCGTCAGCGACATGTGCGAGATCGCCTTCCGCCACCTCGGGCTTGACGTCGAGGCTAATGTGATCATCGACCCGACCCTCTACAGGCCCGCCGAGGTCGACATTCTGCTCGGCAACCCGGCGAAGGCGAAGGCGGTGCTGGGATGGGAGCCCGAGATTGACCTCGAGACCATGATCCTCGAGATGGTCGAGGCGGACTTGAGCCGCTTGCGCAAAGCCGCCTAGCGCGCATTGCCGACGATTGCGCGGCGCGCATGCCAGTCTGGCCGACGCTTGAGGTGGCCTGGTGCCTCTGTTACGAGCAAAACGAGGTCAGCGATACGTCGTCCGTCTGCGCGCGTCGCTGGCTCGGTGGACCAAACCAGAACGATCGTGAGCCATCGGAGAAGACGCCTGGCCCTCCCGCAACCGGCTAAACACTCATGTCGCGGCGACTTCTCGTAACCGGGGCTGCCGGGTTCGTCGGGACGTACTTGTGCGAGGCCCTCGCTCACCGCTCCCCTGCCGATGACGTGGTGCGGCTGACGGCGGCCGTCGACCCGAAGGACGGTCACATCGCGCTCGACCTTCTCGATCGCGACGCGGTCGAGAACGTCGTCGCAACGACCAAGCCTGATATCGTGATCCACCTCGCGGCGCAGTCCTCGACGGCCGGTGGGATCGTCGACAGCGGCGATACCTGGGCCGTGAACGTGACCGGCACGCTCAATCTTGCAGCAGCGATCTGCCGCCACAGCCCTCATGCGACCGTGCTGTTCGCAAGTTCCTCCGATGTCTACGGCGCCAGCTTTTTGCGCGGTCCCGTCTCGGAAGCGAGCCTGGTCCTGCCCCTCAGCGCCTATGCCAAGTCGAAGCTTGTCGCTGAGGGCCTGCTCGACGCGATCCTGCCCGGCTCGAACCGCCTCATCATCGTGCGTCCGTTCAACCATTCCGGACCCGGACAACGAGAGGCCTTCGTGCTGCCGTCTTTCGCCGCGCAGATCGCGAGAATCGAGCGCGGCTCGCAACCGGCGGAGCTGCGCGTCGGCGACCTCGATGTCAGTCGAGATTTCATGGACGTGCGCGACGTGGTCGAGGCCTATGTCGCACTGATCGAGCGAGCGGAAGCCTTGCCCAGACGCTTCGTTTGCAACATCGCGTCCGAGCGCGTTTTTCCGCTTCGTCACCTTGTCGAAATGCTGAGAAGCAAGTCGGAGGCGACGTTCGACATCGTCGTCGATCCCGCTCGCTTGCGGTCGAACGACGTTCGCGTTGCTCGCGGAGACGCCGGGCTGCTGCGAGCGGCAACGGAGTGGCGCCCGCGTGTATCGATTGAAGATCTGCTCGCGAGCCTTCTCGAAGATGCGCGGCGGCGGCTCTCGATAACGTCCTGATTCCACCTCCGGAATCCCTTAGCCGAAGCCACGGTTGACTCGGCACTGTGTTGGCTGGAAATAGCGGCGATGGCCTCAAGCTTCCTTGCGCTCGAGGCCGTTCCCTTCCACGGGAAATGGGCATGTCATTTGCGAATGAGCGCCTCGGATTGCTCCCGCGCGGTCCAGTATGCCGACCTTCCCACTGGTGCCGGCGGTGACGATGCCGCCATCCTCCTCCGACGCCCACGAAGGCGGGAATCGATGATCACTAGCGATGGTGTCCTGTGAAGCTCGTGATACTTGCAGGCGGCCTCGGCACGCGTCTTTCCGAAGAAACGGCGTCACGGCCGAAGCCGATGGTCGAGATAGGCGGTCGTCCTATCCTTTGGCACATCATGAAAATATACTCGCACTATGGCATTGACGACTTCGTCATTTGCTGCGGGTTCAAGGGTTATCAGATCACGGAATACTTCGCGAATTACTCGCTGCACCGGTCCGATGTGACGATTGATATCCGATCGAAAGCGATCGACGTGCACGATACGCGCGCAGAAAACTGGCGTGTGACGCTTGTCGATACCGGCGCCGAGACGATGACCGGCGGCCGCCTGAAGCGCGTCCGCCAGCATATCGGCGACGACAAGGCGTTTTGCATGACCTACGGCGATGGCGTCGCCGACATCGATATCGGTGCGCTGCTGGCGTTCCACGCGGCGCATAAGCGCGAAGCCACGGTGACCGCGGTGCGGCCGCCCGGCCGCTTCGGAGCGCTTGCGCTCGACGGTGATCGCGTCAGCGGATTCATAGAAAAGCCGGAAGGCGATGGCAGCTGGATCAACGGCGGCTTCTTCGTCCTCTCGCCCAAGGTCTTGGACCGGATCGCCGGGGACGACACCGTCTGGGAGCAAGCCCCGTTGGAAACTTTGGCACAGGACGATCAGCTCGTTGCCTATCGCCACGAGGGATTCTGGCAGCCGATGGACACGCTGCGCGACAAGCGGTTCCTTGAAGACCTTTGGACAAGCGGACGCGCCAAGTGGAAGGTTTGGTGACTCCCCTCCCCGACTTCTGGTCCGGAAAGCGCGTGCTCTTGACGGGCCACACCGGTTTCAAGGGAACCTGGTGTGCGCTCTGGCTACAGCGGCTCGGCGCGCATGTTTCCGGCCTCGCCTTGGAGCCGACGACGGAGCCGGCGTTCTGGCCGGCGGTGGGACGGCCCGCTGACGGGGAGTCCATCGGCGACATCCGCGATGCACGACGCGTGAGACAGGCGTTCGAACGAGCGCAGCCCGACATTGTCATCCACATGGCGGCGCAGGCGCTCGTCCACCCATCGTTCGAGGCGCCGGCCGAGACGTTCGACGTCAATGTGATGGGACTGATCCAGGTGCTGGATGCGGCGCGCGCGTCTACGTCGGTGAAGGCCGTCGTGAACGTCACCAGCGACAAGTGCTACGAGAACGTGGAGCACGTTTGGGCTTATCGCGAGACCGAGCCCATGGGCGGTTCGGATCCCTACAGCGCCAGCAAGGGCTGCGCGGAGCTCGTTACCAGCTCGTATCGGCGCAGTTTCTTCAAGGATCCGGCAGGGGCTCGCCTCGCCTCGGGTCGCGCGGGCAACGTCATCGGTGGCGGCGACTGGTCTCGCGACCGCCTGATCCCCGATTGCGTTCGCGCCTTCCAGAGCGGCCAGCCTGTCGTCATCCGCAACCCTCTTGCGACGCGTCCCTGGCAGCACGTGCTCGAGCCGATCTCGGGCTATCTCATCCTCGCGCAGCAGCTTTACAAGCGCGGCAACGAGGTCGCGGAAGGTTGGAATTTCGGGCCGTCCGACGACGATGCCTGGACCGTCGGCCGCGTCGTCGACAAGACCGTCTCTCTGTGGGGCGGCGGCGCTACGTGGCGTCGTGACGAGTCCGTTTGGCCGAAGGAGGCCATGCTCTTGCGCGTCGACGCGACGAAGGCACGCGTCCGGCTCGGATGGCGCCCCCGCCTCGACGTGGCCGAGGCGCTGGCCTGGACCGTGGACTGGTACCAGAAGGTCGACCAAGGAAAGCCTGCATTGGAGGTCACGCTGGACCAGATCGAGCGATACGAAAAGCGAGCCGAGACCTTGGGAGGGTCCGCATGAGCCGCAGTTGCCGCTTCTGCGGTGCCCCTCTCGGCATCACCTTCGCCGATCTCGGAATGTCGCCGATCTCGAACAGTTTCGTGCCGGCCTCCGAAGCGCAGTCGATGGAGCCCTTCTATCCGCTGCACGCCTTCGTCTGCGAGTCGTGTTTCCTCGTGCAGCTGATCGACTTCGAGAAGGCGGAGAACCTCTTCCCGAACGACTACGCCTATTTCTCCTCCTACTCGGAGTCGTGGCTGCGTCATGCCGAGACGTACGCGAAGGAGACGATCGCGCGCGAGTCGCTCGGCTCTGCTTCGATGGTGGTCGAGCTCGCGTCCAATGACGGCTACCTGTTGCAATACTTCAAGCAGGCAGGCGTGCAGGTCCTCGGCGTCGAGCCGACTACCAACACAGCGAAAGTCGCGCTGGAGAAACGCGGCATACCGAGCGAAGTGGCGTTCTTCGGCAAGGAGACGGCGACGCGGCTACGCGATCGCGGCGTTCTCGCGGACGTCATGGCCGCCAACAACGTGCTGGCGCATGTCCCCGACATCAACGATTTTGTCTCAGGCTACCCGATCATCCTGAAGCCCGATGGCGTTGCGAACATCGAGTTCCCTCACCTGTTGAGCCAGATCGAGAACCACCAGTTCGACACGATCTATCACGAGCACTTCAGCTATCTGTCCTTCACGATCGCACGCAAGATTTTCGCTGCCCACGGGATGCGCGTCTACGACGTGGCGGAGCTGTCGACCCACGGCGGTTCACTCCGGCTTTTCGTCTGCCATGACGGATGCGCTCGTCGGCCCGACACCCCGCGCGTCGCCGCTATGCTCGAGCGCGAAGCCTCGGCCGGCCTCGGCGACATCGACACGTACCGCCGCTTTTCCGACAACGTGACGACGATCAAGTACGATCTTCTCGATTTCCTGATCGCGGCGAAGCGAGCCGGAAAGTCGGTCGTCGGCTACGGTGCGCCGGCAAAAGGCAACACGCTGCTCAACTATTGCGGTGTCAGGAGCGATCTTCTGGAGTTTACGGTCGATCGCAGCCCTTACAAGATCGGCAAGCTGCTTCCCGGCGTGCGCGTGCCGATCCACGATCCATCGGCGCTGATCGAACGTCGCCCGGACTACGTCTTGATCTTGCCTTGGAATCTAAAGGACGAGATCGTGGATCAGATGGCCGAGGTGCGGAGCTGGGGCGGAAAGTTCGTGACGCCGATCCCCTACTTGCAGATCCACGAATGACCTTCGAGGAAACGGACATCGCCGGCGTCTGGCGCGTCGGACTTTCGCCGCATATCGACGAGCGCGGCTTTTTCGCCCGCACGTTTTGCAGCGACGAGTTCGCGGCCCATGGCCTGCCCGCGCATTTCGAGCAGTCGAGCCTGTCGCGTAATACCGCCGCCGGCACGCTCCGCGGGATGCACTACCAAGCCGCGCCTCATGCCGAAGCGAAGTTCGTAAGATGTGTTCGCGGGTCGATCTTCGACGTCGCCGTCGATCTCCGACCTGACTCCCCGACGCGGGGTCGATGGGTCGGCGAAACGCTGAGCGCCGAGAACGGTCTCGGTCTCTATCTGGCACCGGGGCTGGCGCACGGTTTCCAGACGCTCGAGGACGACTCCGACGTGCTCTACCAGATCACGCCGGCCTTTCGAGCGGGTCACGGCGCTGGCGTGCGCTGGAACGATCCGGCCTTCGGCATCACTTGGCCGCTCCCTGCCCAGCACCTCTCGGAGCGCGATGCAACCTACCCGGATTGGGCGCCTTGAGGCTGCTCGTCACCGGGGCGACGGGGTTCATCGGACGAAGCGTAATCGCGCGCCTCGCAGCAGATGGCGCCAGCGGTGTCGAAGGCGTGAGCCGGACGCGGCCTGCCGACTGGCCTGAGAGATTTCCCCATCACGCCGTTGATCTGCTCGCGCCTGGCGCGCCGGAATCGCTGATGGCGAGCGTGCGACCGACGCACCTCCTGCATCTGGCCTGGACCGCGACGCCCGGCCGGTTCTGGACCGATACAGCCAACCTGCAGTGGTCTGCCGCGACGCTTTCCCTGTTCCAGGCGTTCCGGAGCCACGGCGGCAGTCGCGCGGTCATGGCCGGCACGGGGGCAGAATACGCGTGGACGGGATCATCGCCGCTGCGCGAGAGCGACGAGACCGCGCCGCACACCCTCTACGGGATCGCCAAGGACGCGACCCGGCGCATGGTCTGCGCCGCCGGCGAGACAGCCGGCGTCCCTGTCGCATGGGGGCGGATCTTCTGGCTGTACGGGCCCGCCGAGCCACCCGGCCGTTTGGTCTCCGACGTTGCGCGGGCTCTCGTCTGCGGCGAGGTCGTGGAAACCACCGAGGGACGACAGGCCCGCGACTTTCTGCACGTCGACGATGTCGCCGGGGCTTTCTTGTGCGCGCTCGCGTCCGACTGGCACGGCCCGTTCAATATCGGCTCCGGTCGAGCAGTCCCGGTGCGGGAGCTCGTCGAGGCATTGGCCGCAGCGTCCGGCCGTCCCGAACTCGTGCGCTTCGGAATACGGCCGACGCCAGCCACCGATCCGGCTCGTGTCGAGGCCGATGTCAGCGTCTTGCGCGACATCCTCAAGTTTCGACCCGAGACGTCTCTCGAAAAAGGTCTGGCGGAGACTTACGCGTGGTGGCTTGCGCAGCAAAGCTAAGGCGAGAGCCATGACAACAAGCCGATCTGATCTCGGAAGGCCGATGCTCTATCCGCTTTCCGGGGCGGTTCAGCGATGAGCGTCAATCATGGGGCGCTCACTTAGTCCGTTGCGCGAAGAACGACATGGCAGGCCCAAACGGCGCGTCCGGCGCAAACCGCTCCTGGCCCGTCAAGAAGCCTTGCGATCGCACGTAGTTGAGAATGTCGCCGCCATCCATCCAATACGCGAAGGCCTCGTTACCTCCAGAGAAGCTGATAGGCTTGCTCGACACCTCGTAGCTTCGATAGTGGCAAATCGCTTCGAATCCGTCGCTTGAGAAGGTCTTGTCTCGCGCGGGATCGAAGTTGGAAAATTTTGCAGCACTTTCCGCTGTCCAATATTGCGTCCATACGAAAAACGCATCGGAAAGCTTGCAGAGGAGGCGAAGGAATTCCAGCGGGTCGGTCTGATGGTAGAGGATACCAGAGGCCCATATGACATCGAATTTTCTCTGGCACGCCTTCAAATACTCCAAGGCATCTCCAAACACGATGTCAGCCTTTATTCTCATCATTTCTTTGACGATGAGACACTTCAAATACGATATGTCGTTCGACTCGACAGCAATGACCGGATGAGCGCCGAAGTCGCAGAGATGCTTGGTCTGATACGCTTCCAAAGGGCCGAGTTCCAATACCGACTTGTCCTTGAAATCGAAATGAAGCGCGACGTCGCGCACACGCGAATCGACACTCTGATCGAAGTGCGCGACGTTCCCGGCAACGACGCCCATTTCCGGGGGGAAGGAGCTGACCCAATGCCCCTGGAGGATGTCGAGCGTAGCCTGGTTGCTGGGCGCGCTGGAAGAATAGGTCGGGAAAATGGAACGCGGATCCATCAGGCACCTCTCAGAGGATGGCGTCGATATCACGAAGGAGCGCCGTGCAGAAGCGTCCCAACCTCGGCTCCTGCCGGTCCATCCAAGTGACCGGCCGGTGGGCTAATCCCTACAGGGCGCGGACCGAGCCGCTTCGCGTCCTGCGCCTCACTGCGTCAGAGCTGTGATCCTGGCCACATCTCCCCATGCAAAGCGGTATAGCATCTCCCGCTCCTCGCGATCGCCTTCGGCATATCGCCGCGTCTGATTGTCGGCCACGAGGAGATTGGACTGCTCGCCGAGGCGGAAAGTGTCGCTTCTCACCCAATCGTACGGCTGGTAGGCGCGACCGTTCTTGCCAACCACAAGGGTTTCCAGGCCCCTGCCGACGATACGCCGCGTGAAGCTGTCCGCGCCGCTCTCGAAGATATACGCATCCACCTTGTCGCGAATGGTCAAGCTTCCGGCGAGATCGAGGAAGAGCGAACGCTTCAACATAAAGGCGTTCGAGCGGATGTGCGGGTTGGGAAAAGTCGTACGTGGAACGCCGGGCGATTCCAGGGTCTCGAGTGATCCTGTTGCTCCCACGACGCCGACGTCGTCGCGGCGAACATGCTCGTAGAGTGCCGAGAGCCAATTGTCGGCGAGTATCTCAGCATGAGTGTTGAGAAAGCAGAGATACTCGCTTTCGATCTCCCTCGCCGCGGCGATGTAGGCTCCGATGTCGAGACCGGCATCGTCGACGTCCAGCACGCGGGCACCGAGCGACTCGAAGCGTCGACGCTCCCGTGCAGCATCGATCTCCGACCTGAAGCCTTTCATCAGGACGACGAGCCTGTGGTCCATTCCCGCGGGGTGCCGCGCGTACGATCCCACAAATCTGTCGAATGACGCTTCGTAGTCGTCCCCCGCACCTCGTGCCAGGTAGACGACGGTGGTTTCTCGCTGCACCGGCATCTCGCTCAGCGCGGGCTGAGGCAAAGGCCGCTCGCGCTTGGCCGCCGGGGCCGGTCCACGAACCCCGACACTGGTAAGGGAGCGCGCGATCTGGGCCTGAAATGCCTCCTCGGTGTAAGCGTCGGCAATGCAATCCAGGGCTTCCTGCCGAATGTTCGTCCAGAGGCGCTTGTCCTGGAAGAGCGATATGCAGGCGTCCGCGAAACCATCAGCGCTCTCGGACGCCAGGCATTCTTTGCCGGCTGCCCAGCCAAGTTGCTTGGCCAGCAGCGGCGATATGACAGCCGGCACACCTCGAGAAGCCGTCTCGAGCACCTTCAAAGGGATCCCGGCGGCGAAGCGTGCGGGCGCTATGAATATCTTGGCCTGCTCGAAGAGTGGCGATAGGTCGTCGACGGGACCCAAAACATCGATCGACAGGTCCTCGATCGTCTCGAGCCATTTCGCGCCGAGCGTGCCCGCAATGACCAAGCGAGCCGAGGAACCCAGCGTGCTCGAAACGCGAGGCCAAGCTTCGCGCACAAACCATCTCAAGGACTGCACATTCGGGGTGCTGTCGTGGTCGAGACGACCGACGAACAGGATCGTGCTTCGATGCTGAAAGTCTGCGATGCTGGCTTGCAGGGGGAGTGCCGTGCTCGCGACATGGACATTGAGGTGGCCGGCGCTTCTGAACGACTGTGCTTCGGCTTCATTCACCGCGATCACGCAGTCCGCGTCGGATGGCAACGACAGCTCTTCGGCCAAATCCATAGCGGGCACCCAGGAGATGCCCTCCTTGCGAAGCTCCTCCGTGCGCGCGACTTCACGCGGGGCGCATAAGGCCTCCGCGTCGTAGATGATCGGCTTGCCCGCAAAGAGCCCAACGTCATCCGCCACGAGCGCCTTCACGGTCTTCATGTTGGCAGGACGACAAACGATCAGCGCGGCGGCCGTCGCGATCCGCTCTCGAAGAACATCGACAACGCTGGGGGGACGATCGGCACCGACGATGAACTCGACGTCCACGGGGAGCTTGGCGCGATCTTGGCTGGCGTCGAATTGCGCCTGATGCACAGAATAATATTGGACGGCAAACCCAATCCGGACCAAGGCTTGGACGATCTTCAAGGTGCGCGGGAAACCCGCACCGTAAGCCTCGAAGGGCAGCAGGTCCTCGATGACCAGCACGACCGGGCGCTGACGGTCCGACGTACGCGCCAGCATCATATCGCTGCCGAGAGGGAGATGCCGACGACCGAGAGCGGAGGCGTGCCGCTCGATGAAGATGGCGCGGTTGCGGCGCATCAGGACGGATGGCTCGTCGTCCGAGGACGCGCTGGCGAACTCGTAATGGTCGACGACGACGCGTGGGTCGTAGACGATCCGGAAGCCGTGCCGGCGAACCCTCATGCAGAGATCGGCTTCTTCATAGTAGGCAGGCGCATAGATTTGATCGAAGCGTCCGAGCTCCTCGAACACGTCGCGCCGCACCAGCATATAGGCGCCTGAGCAGTAGTCGACGTCGCGGCGATATCCGTAGACGGCAGCGGACGGATCGTCGCCGCGGCGAAAGCCCTGGCAGTCACCATTCGACCAGATGACGGCCCCGGCCTCCTGCAGGCGCCCGCTCGGATGGATCAACATTCCGCCGACCACGCCGATATCGTCGGCACTCTCCATCGTCTCGACACCGTAGCGCAGGGCGTTTGCGGCGAGGTAGGTGTCGTTGTTGACGAAAAGGAGCATGCTGCCCCTGGCCTTGGCGGCGGCCTGGTTGGCCGCTCTCAAGAAGTACAGATCCTCGATATTGCGGATGATTCTAGCGCCGTCCACGCGCTTCAAGAGCAGGTATGTGTCGTCGGTGGAGAAGTTGTCGACGATGATGACTTCCACATCCCTGAAATGGCCAGCTGCCATTGACCGGAGGCACAGGAGCGAAAGCTCCGCCTCGTTGTACATGACGATGACGATCGTGACCTTGGGATGTTGGGCATTCGGAAGGCGGATGCGGTCGTTCGAAGCCAGGAAGGTATGCAGCTCCGCGAGGGCGCCCTGGCGGAAGTTGAACTTCTCGACCGACAGCGTACGCCCGGCTCGTCTCGTGCGTCGCGCGTAGCCGGCGAGCACATGCTCGATGAGGCTCGTGTCGTACCCCTCGCCCTCGAGAAGCTCCCGCCAGCCGAACTTGTCGACCCCCGCATGACGCTCGCGGATCGTCGCGACCTTGACGAACGGAAAGCCGTCGCGGATGAGCTCCTTCCAGGCGAACAGCGTTGGGTTGATCTGCGAGTGCGACTTGAAGAGCGCTTCGGTTCGGTAACCGAGCGCTTCGAAAGTCGGCGAGATCTGCGTTTCGTACTCGTTGACGACTTCGTTCTTGTTACGAAGCGAAACGATGTTATCGATGTAATCGCCAAAAGCTTGTGATTGAAGCAAACGCGACTTGATCGCGAGAAAGTAGCTCTGGAGGTGACGACCGCGCTCGGAGTTCTCCGTCAGCCCGATCAGATCGGCGGAGCTCTTGCGGATGCGCTCGACCATGGCCTCGAAGCCGGCATGATTGAGGGGGCCGAACATGCTGTCGTTTGTGAGATACAAAACGGATTTGCCGCGCAGCGCCTCCAGCAGGAGGAACACGTGCGCCCAGGCGGAAAAATCGAAACCTACGTTCTCGCGGACATACACCTTCTTCGAGATCGAGATGCAGGCGTCTGCGGGGTCGGAGAAGGACGCATCTCGCGCCACGATGAGGACGATATCGACGCCGGCCCTATCGAACGACTTCAGGTATGTATGGACATGCGGCTTGATGAGGCCATCGGGGGAATGCGTGACGAAGAGAACGGCCTCCTTGCTTCTGAGCGGCTCGTCCTTGATGAGATCGATCTCGGCCTGTCTGACGGGAGCGCCGATGGAGCGTTGGTGGGGGTGCGCTTTACGGTGCTCGCGTATCCCGTAGAGCAGATAGTGCTCGAGAGGATCGCCGCCGGTTGCGGCGACGTCGCCATTGCGGGCGAGATACCATTCTCGATCGAACCGTGTTTTGTCCCAGGCTTCGCGCGGCTCCTCGTAGGGGTTCGGCGCACGTCCTTCCAGGATTCCGCAGTTGATGAAATGATTGAAGGGGTCGCTGCCCGACTGCTCGACATCCGGGTTACGCGCCTTGTACCATTCCGCATCGAAGCGGACGCCCCAGATGGATTCGTCGTCGCTTTCCGGCGAAGGGAGTCGCCCCTCAAAACGGCCGTAGTTTATGTAGTGAGCAAATGCATCGGCGCCCGCCGCGGCCACATCGGGATAGCGGGCAAGATACCATGCGCTGTTGAACGGCCCGTTGTAATCGGCAGCCTTGAGCGCTCCGTCGGCGTCGTTGCTTTCGCGCTCGCTGTTCGCTTCTGGCGAGGTGTCGGGCAAAGCCGGATGTGCGATGGTCGGATGCGGCAGACGACCTTCACCTATACCGTATGCGACGTAATGATCCCACGGGAGCATCGAGGATTGCGCCACATCGGGATAGGCCTGCTGATACCAAGCGCCGTCGAATTTACTGTAAAGCGCGGCTGCATAGCCGTTGGGAAAGCGCCCCTCGCCGTATCCGTGCCTGACGAAGTGTTCCCACGGATCGACGTTATGCGCTCTTACATCATCGTAATGCGACCTGTACCATTCGGGATTAAATACACCGAACCACTGCTTTTTGAATTCTTCTTCCTTTGACGGAAATCGACCCTCTTCTAAACCGTATTGAACAAAATGCAGCAAGGCTTCTTCGGGTGAGCCTTTTATATCGTGATACCGATTCATATACCAACGCGCATCGAAGCTCTTTTTCCAAGCCTCGATCTGATCAGCTAGTGCATCTCTACTAGTATCCTTCTGCGATCGCCCTCGCCAATCGAAGAATTTTTCGAGTTTGACCATGTCACATCTTCAGGTTGCACTGCACAATTCGGTTCATATGACATCCTCAAAACCGAGGCAATACGACCCTCACCCGCGCCTCGCTGCGAGCATCCAGATTCGCGCTAAGGCTTCGGCATTTTGTCCTCGATAAGGAACGTTTGACTGTCGGAACGCCGACATATTGCAGTGAGCCTTTCACGCCAGCGCGGCCAAAATGTGCCTAATTACAACGCGACGACGCCCGACCGATCGCTTTTCGCGCCCTCGCGAAAAAGAACGAGTTGCGCCTCCGCACGCCGCACGGCACCGAAACGGAGAGCAGCGGCAAAGTCCGCGCTGTCCATAAGCTGGCGATCGTATTCTTCTTCAAGGGTGCCCGCATCGAGCATCTCCACCCATCGCCGCCAATGCCAGCCCGTCGCGCGCTGGAAGTAAGATCGATCTCGGGCGAGGACGTCCTTCACTCGGCTGATCTTTCGCGCGAACCGCGGAAACGAAAGAAACGGAATGTGCACGATCAAAGCGTCCGATAGCGGCACGATCGGGACGGGGCTGCCGTGGCGATCCAGGATGGCGTGGCCGCCAGGCGTCACGGAGCCGACGAGCTCGGCGGCGGCGATCACCTTCGGCGCCGGTTGGCCTGTCGACCAGAGCAGGTCGGGGTCCTCGTTCATCTTGTCCCGGGACAGGTTTTGCGGCGCCACCCAGATATCGATTGCCTCGAAAGCCAAAGTCCCCGGCGCATCGAAAGCGTCGACAAGGCTCGACGACAGACACGCGTTGTACCGCGGGATGTGGAAGGCGCCCCTGCAGCGTCCCGAAATCGCCTGCTTCAGGTTTCCTGAGGCCGTGAGACAGAATTCGTCGGCGTCCTGCAGCAGGATCCAGGTCGGATCCCAATGCCTGCGCGCGCAGTCGACGCCCGCTTGAAGATAGTCTGCATTGATGTTGCTGTCGTTGCTTCGCTCGACCAAAGCGATGCGGCCGGCATCCCGCCAGGCGCGCAGAAGCTCGCGCGTTCCGTCGCGCGACTCCATGTCGACGACGACGATCGAGTCGACGCCTTGGCGCTCGAGGTGATCGAGGCAGCGTCCGATGATCTCGACCTCGTCGCAGACGCCGACGACGGCCGTCAGATGTTCCGGGCCGGCGCTCATCGCAACAGTGCAGCCTCGAACTCGGCCTCGTCGATCGCGTAGTCGGAAAAGCGTCGGTAGCCCACATCTTCCCTCACGCAACGTCCTTGCAGCAGCAAGGTGTCGAGGCCGACCGCATCGAGGATCGCGATGAGGCTGGCATTGTTCTCCAAGAACGGATGGCTCAGCATCGTGAGTTTCGTTCCAGGGACGGCGAACATGCACATGAGGTGGCTCGACCCGTCGGGACCAGCGATGTCTTCCGCTCCACGGATCAGTGCGATCTGCTCCGCGAACGAATGGTCTTCAAGATAGACGATCTTGAACCCATGGCGCACCGCGACATCCTCGATCCGCTGGTGATTGATCAGCTTGCGATGTCGATCCGGGCGACGCGCGAGGAAGAGCCGGCCCGCCTCGCCATGTCTCTCGAGCCGGCAGCCTGCCACAAGCTTGCGGACGAGTTCGGCTGTCGCTTGCGGAGGCAGCGATAGTCTTCTCGGTCCGAGCTCTTGCCCCGGCACGGGGCAAAGCGGCACGTAGAGCCAGTCGCCGAGAAGCCAAAGCCGTTCGACGCGCGCCGACGCCCTCTCGGGCATTTCGACGATCTCAACATCGTCCGCAAGAAAAAACTCGAGAGCTTCGCGATGGCTTCGAGGGCACTCGGCATCGATCAGGACAGGCACAGGTGGCAGAAGGCCGGAGAAACGGGCCGCGAAGTATTTTGGGAGAAATTGGATCAGCCAGTGCCCAAAGGCGCGCGAGGGGACGCCGCCGAGATGCACGGCTTCCGTCAAGCGGAGCGTCTCTCCACCGACCGGCTCGAACGCGATGATCTCGTCATCGCGCCGATCCATGACATGTGGATCGACGTGGAGATGGATCGGAATTTCGTCCAGTTCCTCGTCCTGCGCATCGAGAAGGAACGCGTCGCCGACGCGAACGAGGCTGGATCGATGGCGCACGGTGGCATCCGCGACGACACCCACGAAGGCCGTGCGCCCGATCGCCTGCACGGTGCTTCCTTCCGACGGCCCGAAGACCTTCGGCCAGGCGATGGGAAAGGTCTGCGGCTGTTCGATCTCCGCGTAGAAAAGCCCGTTGTCGCGTACGAAGTCGCGTGCCGCGCGCAAGCGTCCTCGACCGAGAAGCGGCGCACGATCGGCATCGAGCGCATGCGCCATGATCGCTGCTGCGTCCTCAAGCGGCAGGCGAGCCAATAGCTCTCGCTTGAGCTGACCCTGCAGGTAGAGATTCTGCTTCAGGTGCGTCACCGCCTGGCGATGCGCTTCTTCCGCGGCGCGCGCGTCCTCGTCCCTGCCGTCGGCCCTCAGCTTCCCAGCGCGCTCGCGGCACGCCCATGCGATCGGCAGGCCGGGCAATGACGCGGCGGCCAACCAGCCGTCCGGCTGCTCATCGAAGGGGTCTTGCCACGTGAAAGCTTGCGGACCTCGCGCTTGCGCGCCGAAGTGCGTGAGCCAGTCGAAGACCGCCGCACACCGCTCGTTGTCGATCGCCAGCATGTCAGGCGGCCGCTGCCGCACGGCGCCGCTGGACGAGCTCGCGCAGCGGGACCGCCGGATTGCCGCCCACGATCGTGCCGGACGAGACAGACTTTGTGACGACCGAACCGGCCCAGATCTTCGCGCCACGCCCGATGCGCAGCGGTACGCTTTCGCTACCTTCGACGATGGTCGAGCCGGCGCCGATGAACGCGCCGTCCTCGATGACGACGTAGCCCGAGATCGTGCAGGACGGGCATAGGGTGCAGTAGTCCCCGATCGCGACATCGTGGCCGATCGAGCAGAGCGGCATGATCTGCGTGTGCGCGCCGATCGTCGAGCTTGTTGCGATATAGGTTTGCTCAAAAACGAAGCTGCCGACACCGATGCTGACGAGCTCGAAGAGGCCCGGCGGTCGATCCGCGTAGATATCGGCAAAGCGTCCGCCGGCTGCTTCGACCTTGGACCGAAGCCTCGCCTTGGCGGCGGGGGAACTCATCGACAGGAGGCAAGGGACCGCAGGCCATTCGGCGCGCCATTGCTCGAAGGTGATGATGGAGGCGCCATCGAGCATGGCCCCTTTGCCGCCGGCGAAATCGTCGATGAACGCGGCGATGCGCCGCGCCAGTGGCGGCACGACCCCGCGTCGCGCCATCGAAGCGAGCGCGCGGGCATGACCAGACGCACCGTAAATAACGATCTCGTCGCTCATGGAACTCACCAAAGGGAATCCTGCCTTCATATCGCTTACATAGCTTCGCGCTGTCCAGAACAGTTTTGCATAACGTATGGTAATATAGGATGACGATAGGTCATCGAACATTGCCGTTACGGCAGTCAATACGGGTCTCGTCTTTTCCTGCCCATGTGGAAATCTACGATCGTAGTTGACAGTCAGGTCATTCCGCGATGTTCTGGAAGCAGTCTGTCGCCAGCGCGCGATGGATGCTGCGGCAGCCAAGAAAATACATAAAATAGTCATGCTCTGCGTGCCGTAACGTCAGCAACGCGAGGAGGGGTTTTGGTCACCCGCGCCGACTTGCATAACGACAAGGTCACCGGCCGTCCCTTGCTGTCGCTCGCTCAGATCTGCAGCGCCACGCCGGAACGCATCTCCGTCTGCCGGCCGCAGCTGCCGTCGGTGCGCCACATCGCAGGATACCTCTCAAGGATCGATACGAGCCGCCGCTACTCCAATCACGGCGCGTTGCTTCTCGAGTTCCAGGACAGGCTCCGCGCGACCGTCCGACAGCAGGCCCATGTCGCTGTCGCAGCCTCCGGAACGGCAGCCCTAGCCGGCGCAATCCTAGCCACCGCCGGTCGCGCGAAGCCTCATAAATCGCTGTGCCTCGTGCCGGCCTACACCTTCATCGGCACCGTCGCCGCCATCGAGCAGTGTGGCTTCACACCGTATTTCGTCGATGTCGATCCGACGACATGGGTGATCGATGCGGCGAGTTGCGAGCAGCATCGGCTTCTCGATCAGGTCGGCTTGGTCGTGCCCGTCGCGCCCTACGGGCGGCCGGTGCCGCAGATCGACTGGGTGCGATTTTCGCAGCGCACGGGCATCCCCGTCGTCATCGACGGTGCGGCGGCCTTCGAAAGTCTCGTCTCGACGCCCTCGGCCTACCTCGGCGTCGTGCCGGTCGCCGTCAGTTTCCATGCGACCAAGTCGTTCTGCACCGGCGAAGGCGGTGCGGTGTTCTGCGGCGACGCCGAGCTCGGGCAACGCACGATGCGATGCCTGAACTTCGGCTACGATCTCGACAGAGTCTGCCGCACGCCGAGCATCAACGGAAAGATGAGCGAATACCATGCCGCGGTCGGACTCGCCGAGCTCGATTCATGGCAGGAGAAGCTCGCCGCCTATGGACGTGTGGCCTTGCGCTACAGGGCACTGTCCGATGGCGAGCACGACGGTCTGCATCTCGCGCCGTCGGTGGCGTCGAACTATGCCCTGCTCGAAGCGGCCGACGTCGATCACGCCCGCGCAATCGTCGATACGCTGAGCGAGATGGGGATTGGCCATCGCAAGTGGTACGGCGCCGGCGCGCATCGCCAGCCCTACTGCGCGGCGTTCGGACGCGATGACGTCCCCGTTTCCGAAAGCCTGGCCGAGCGCCTGATCGGGCTTCCCATGTCCGTCGATCTCGCCTTTGCCGACATCAACGACATCATGGCGGCGATCCGAAACTGCTCGCATGCCCGTCACCGGCACGTCTCCTCCCAGAGGCCAGCTTCAATCTCGGCTTCGGCTTAGGAGCGACGGCGATGGACCAAGCGGCCGGCGCCCTCATAGCTGACGACACGCTCCCACGGCCCGCTCCGCGGCGACGGACATGCATCCTCGTTCTCGGGATGCATCGCAGTGGAACGTCGGCGCTCAGCGGCCTGCTGGCGAACCTGGGCGCCCAGCGGCCGAAGCGCGAATTGCCGCCGCAGCCCGACAATAAGCTCGGATTCTTCGAGCCGAGCGAAGTCGTTGCGATCCACGACCGTTTTCTGTCGGCCCTCGGCTCGAACTGGAACGATTGGCGCGGGCTTCCGGACGATTGGCGCCGACGCCAGCCGTTCGAGGACGCGCTTGCCGATCTGGAGACCGCGGTCCGGCACGACTTCGAAGGCACGGGTCCGTTTGTGGTCAAGGATCCGCGCATCTGTCGTTTCCCGGCTCTCTGGATCGAGCTGGCTGAGCGCATCGACGCCGACCTCGTCGCAATCCACGTCTTCCGGACTCCGGCCGAAGTGGCGTCGTCGTTGCGCGTGCGGAACGGCTTCGACGAGGCTTACACGCATCTGCTCTGGTTGCGCCATGTCCTCGAGGCGGAATACGCGACGCGCAAGGTCGCGCGGGCCTTCGTCAGCTATGAGAGCCTTCTGACGGACGGCGTAGCGGAGGTCGAGCGTGCGCTCGATTGCCTGGAGTCGGGGATCCAGGCCGATGCAGCGGCGCGTTTTGCCGCCGAGACGTTCATCGATCCGGCGCTCAATCGGCAGGCCGCTGGCGCCAATGCAGAGACGCTCGGGCGCTGGGCTCAGTCCGCCTTCACCATGTTGAGGCGTCTGCGGCTGAACCCGAGCGACAGGACGGCGCTGAAGGCGCTGGATCGAGTGCGATCGCAGTTCGATTGCGGCTGTGAGGCCTTTGGCCCAGTGCTCGCGACGGCTGGCGCAAAAGCAGCCGGGCTCGAGCAGGAGGTTTGCCGGCTGCGGACCGTCGCGAGCGAACGCGACGTGCTCTTCGGATCGCTGCGCGCGGTGTCGTGGGTGGCCGATCGGTTGCCCGCGCTCGAAGCAGAACTCGAGGCGGCACGATCCCGCGCGTTGGAGATGAGCGCGGACGCGTCGCGTGCGGCCGATCTCGATCGCGAGCTTGCGGCCGAGCGCGGACGACATGCGGACGCCGCGACGATTGCCGCGCGCGTGCCCGATCTGGAGAATCGGTTGGGCGAGATGCGTCTGCAGGCCGAGTCGCTCGAGGCCGATGTGCGGGCACGGACCGACGCGTTGGTGAGCGTCGTCGCCGAGCGCGACCGCCTCCTCGGCGAGCTTGGGGCCTTGCTGGAAACGCGGACGTCAGAGCTGGTCGCGATCCGCCAGGACGTCGAGGCGTTGTCGGCGATCGCTCAACGGGCGCCGAGCTTGGAATCGGAGCTCGCCGCGGTTCGCGCCGAGCTGGATGACGAGAAGCGCCGCCACGCCGAGACCCGCCGCCTTGCAGACTGCCTGCCGCACGCCGAGGCCGAGCAGATGCGGCTCAGCGCGAAGCTGGCCGCCGCGGAGTCGCAGTCCAAGGACCTGGCCCGACAACTGAGCAGCCGGAAGATCTTGATCCGGCGGCTCGTCTTCGCGAACGCCTGAGGCCGCCGGCGTCACGCTGCCGCGAGCCATAGCGGCAGAGGCGCCGGGCGACCGTCGAGGACGACCGCAGCGGTCGCCTCGTCAGCCGTGATGGATCGCGTGAGCGAGATCGGCGAGCGGATGCGGTGTGTCGACGGGCGCGTCGACGTGGCTGACGATCGCCTGCAGCGGCGACCCGGATGCAGACGCCGCGTGGGCGCCGACGCCGCTCGTCACGCTGTGCAGGATGCCGGAGAGAGCGTCGGATCCGCCAGACGCCGGCGTCGTGAAATGGAATCCGTCCACGCTGCCGACCGCCGTGACAGCTCCGGCGACGCCATGCAGGATGGTGCTCTGCGCGATTTCCACCCCCGTGGCGTTCACGACGCCGCTCAGCGCGTGTCCGATATCGGCGACGTTGCCGCCGCCGACCGCGTGGAGAAGCGTGGCCGCCGCCGGCGTGTCGTGGGGGACCACGAGGGTCAGCGGCGTCCCGAGGGCGCCCGCCGACGCCGAGGTGACCGGCGCAAGCAGCGTCTGCGCGACGGGCTCTGTCACCGTCGAGATGCCGGTGTTCGAGAGACTCGTCACCGCATCGGCGAGCCCATGGAGAATGGTGCTGCTCGTCGTGTCCGCACCGACGGCGTCGATGGCGATGTCAACGCTGTGGCCGACGCCGGGAACATCGCCGCTCGTGACGGTCGTGACCGTGCCCGCGACGGCCGGACCGGTCTGCGGCGCCAGGACCCCGACGGCGTCCCCGGCGACCGCGGACAACAAAGAACCAATGGACATGCTCGAACTCCTACAAGAGGACAACTGCCTTTATTTCCCCATGCGGAGCGCGTCGTCTTCAGCGTCCACATGACTGCTCGTGTCCCACGAAAATATTGGCTGTCTTTATAGTCGTTCATTCGAAATTTATATTACTAAAGGTAAGCCTCGATTGGTCCGTCGCACATGGATATCGGAGCATGTCCTTTACGTAGCGTCATGGACCGAAAAATTAATCTTCGCAGATTTGAGTTCGAACACCGTCGGTTCTTTTCTTCCGGCGGCGCGTTGCTTTCCGATTGCGACCGTCACTCGCGCGCAGAGGCCCAATGACCGCGCAGACCCGTGCGGCCCGTATCTGGGCGCATCCAGACTTCGGCCCGATCCTCGCCGCGATGCGGCCGACGCTCGGCGTGCTGATGCTGACGAGCTGCCTCATCAATCTCCTGATGCTGTCGAGCCCGCTGTTCATGCTGCAGGTCTACGACCGCGTCCTGCCGTCGCGCAGCCTGCCGACCCTCGTCGCGCTGTTCGCGCTCGTCGCGCTCATGATCGCCTTCCTCGCCACCCTCGAGGTGCTGCGCGCCCGCATCCTCACGCGGCTCGGCCTGCTCGTCGACGAGGACCTGTCGCCGCGCGTCTTCGCCGTGCTGCTGCGGCGCGAGCAGCACGCCGGCGCCCGTGGCGACGCCGACCAGTGCGTGCGCGACCTCGACGTGCTGCGCGGCTTCGCCTCCGGCTCGGCGCTGACCGCGCTGTTCGACCTGCCATGGATGGGCATCTACGTCGCCGTCTGCTTCCTGTTCCACCCGATGATGGGCTGGGCGGTGCTCGGCGGCGTCATCATGCTCTGCCTGCTCGCGGTTCTGACCGAAGCGATGCTGCGCGGCCCGACCGAGCGCGCCTTCGACGCCGCCAACGCCCGCCGCCGCTTCGCCGACACGATGCGCGACAACGCCGGCCTGCTGCGGGCCCTCGGCATGGTCGCGGTGATGGGCGAGCGCTTCGAGGCGGCCAACGCCGTCACCCGGCGCGAGCAGGCGGTCTCGGCCGACATCGCCGCGGTCTTCGGCACGCTCCTGCGCTCGTTCCGCATCCTTTTGCAATCGGGCCTGCTGGCGCTCGGCGCCTGGCTCGTCATCGAGCGCGAGGCGACGGCCGGCATCATGCTGGCGGCGACGATCCTCACCGTCCGCGCGCTCGCCCCCGTCGAGCTGCTGATCGCCAACTGGAAGAGCCTCATCGGCGCCCGCCACAGCCTGCGCCGGCTCGGCGCGTCGCTCGCCGAGGAGCCGCAAGCCCGCGAGCGCACGCCGCTGCCGGCGCCGATGCGCCATCTGCGGGTCACCGCGATGAGCCTGCTCGCCGCCGGCCGCGAGGCGCCTGTCCTCTTCGACGTCAGCTTCGCGCTCGAGGCCGGCAGCGCGATGGGGGTGATCGGGCCGAGCGGCTCCGGCAAGTCGTCGCTCGCCCGCGCCCTCGTCGGCCTGTGGCCGCCGGCCCGCGGCGTCATCCGCCTCGACGGCGCCGAGCTCGACCAGTGGGAGAGCGACGTGCTCGGCCGGGCGATCGGCTACCTGCCGCAGGATGTCGAGCTTCTGCCCGGCACGATCGCCGAGAACATCGCCCGCTTCCGCCAGGCGGATGCCGGCAAGCTGCTGCAGGCCGCCGACAAGGCCGGCGTGCACGAGATGATCCTGCGCATGCCCGACGGCTACGAGACGCAGGTCGGGCCCGGCGGCGCGCTGCTGTCCGGCGGCCAGCGCCAGCGCATCGCGCTCGCCCGCGCGCTCTACGACGACCCGTTCCTGCTCGTGCTCGACGAGCCGAACTCCAACCTCGACACGGAGGGCGAGGCGGCGCTGACGCGGGCCATCGCCGACGTGCGCGCCCGCGGCGGCATGGCGGTGATCATCGCGCACCGCCCGAGCGCGCTCGCCGCCGTCGACAAGGTGATGATCATCAACGAAGGCCGCGTCCAGGCCTTTGGCGCCCGCGACGTCGTCCTCCCCCAGCTCGCGACGCAACCCGCGCCCGCCCCACCGGCCCGAGCCGAACCCGCCCGCATGGAGCCCGCTTATGTCGAAGCTGCCGAGTAATATTGTCAGCCCGCGCTCGACGCGGAGCGTCATCCGCGGGCACTGCCTGCTGATCCTGGCGACCGGCGGCCTCCTGGTCTTCGGCTTCGGCACCATGGCCGCGACGATGGACCTTTCCGGCGCCGTGCTCGCGTCCGGCACGGTGGTGGTGAAATCCTCGGTGAAGAAGGTCAGCCACCCGACCGGCGGGATCGTCGGCCGCCTCCTCGTCGACGAGGGGACCCACGTGCGCAAGGGCGACGTCCTGGTCCATCTCGACGAGACGGTCGCCGCCGCCACCGTCGACGCGCTCGCCCGTGACTTCTCCGAACTCGAGGCGCAGCGCGCCAGGCTCGAGGCAGAGGCCGCCGGCGCCGAGCAAGTCGTCTTCGACAGGGACCTCGTCGCGGCCGCGGCCGGCAATCCCGGCATCGCCCGCATCATGACCGGGGAGGCCAAGCTCTTCGCGCTGCGCCGAAGTGCCCGCGAGGGCCAGAAGAAGCAGATGGCCGAGCGTATCGCCCAGCTCGGCAACGAGATCGAGGCGCTGCGCCAGCAGCAGCACGCCAAGGACGAGGAGCTCTCCATCGTGCGCAAGGAGCTCGACGCCGTGCAGCAGCTCTACGACCGCAGCCTCGTGCAGCTGCCGCGCGTCGATGCGCTGAAGCGCGACGTCGCCCGCATCTCGGGCGAGGGCGGCGCCCTGACCGCGGAGATCGCGCAGGCCGAGGGCAAGATCGCCGAGACCAAGCTCCAGATCATCCAGATCGACGCCGACATGCGCAGCGACGTCGGCCGACAGCTCGGCGAGATCCGCGCCAAGACCTCCGACGTCACCGGCCGCCGCATCGCGGCGGAGGACCAGCTGCAGCACCTCGACATCCGGGCGCCGCAGGACGGCGTCGTGCACGAGCTCGCGGTCCACGCGAAGGGCGCCGTGATCTCGCCGGGCGAGCCGATCCTGCTGATCGTGCCCGACCGGGACCGGCTCGTCGCCGAGGTCCGCGTCGCGCCGAACGACATCGACAAGGTGGGGCCGGACCAGCCGGCGATTCTGCGCTTCCCGAGCTTCAACCAGCGCACCACGCCCGAGGTCGATGCTCACGTGACCCGCATCGCCGCCGACACGTCGTCCGATCCGCACGGCACGCCCTACTATCTCGTGCAGATCGCGCTCGCGGCGGACGCCACGGTCGCCGGCACGACGCTCAAGCCCGGGATGCCGGTCGACGCCTATATCGAGACCGGCGAGCGCACCATGCTCTCGTATCTCATGAAGCCCCTGAGCGACCAGATGAGCCGGGCCTTCCGCGAGAAGTAGGCCCGCCTGGGCGTCTCCGCTCAAGGCGGCGCCTGCTCATTTCCCGGCGGCCGGCCGCAACCGTGCGGCGGAGAATCCGTTCGTCGAAAGGAACGTGTCCGCCCGGTGCCAACATCTGCTTCAATCGATGGCCCGATGAGGTAAGGAAGACGGCGGGCGATCGAAGGAGGAGAACAAAGATGACACTCGAAGCCATGGCCGAGCAGGTCTCCAAGGGGGCAGGCTTCGTCGCTGCGCTGGACCAGAGTGGCGGCTCCACCCCGGGAGCCCTTAAGGATTACGGGATTGCCCCCGACGCCTATAGCGGCGACGCCGAGATGTATCGCCTCATGCACGAGATGCGGGTGCGCGTGATGAGCGCCCCGGCCTTCACCGGCGAGAAGGTGATCGGCGCGATCCTCTTCGAGCAGACCATGGACGGCGAGGCGGCGGGCAAGCCCGTGCCCTCCTTCCTGTGGGAAGACCGCAAGGTCGTGCCCTTCCTCAAGGTGGACAAGGGCAAGGAGTCCGAGGCGGACGGCGTCGAGCTGATGAAGCCGATCCCGGGCCTGGATGCCTTGCTGGAGCGGGCGGTCAAGCTCGGCGTCTACGGCACCAAGATGCGCTCCGTTATCAAGCTCGCCTCGAAGACCGGCATCGCGAGCATCGTCGCGCAGCAGTTCGAGGTCGGCCAGCAGATCATCAAGCACGGCCTGATGCCGATCATCGAGCCGGAAGTGCTGGTGACGAGCCCGGAGAAGGCGGAAGCGGAAGACCTGCTGTTGCAGGAGCTGGAGGCGAGCCTCGACCGTCTGCCGGACGGCCAGAAGGTGATGCTCAAGCTGACGATCCCGACGAAGCCCGACCACTACAAGCAGCTGACGGAGCACAGGAAGGTGGCGCGTCTCGTCGCTCTCTCGGGCGGCTACAGCCGCACCGAGGCCTGCGAGAAGCTCAAGGCCAACCACGGCATGATCGCCAGCTTCTCCCGGGCCTTGCTCGAAGGCTTGAAGAAGCAGATGACCGACAAGGAGTTCAACGCCAAGCTCTCGGCAACGATCGACGAGATCTACAAGGCCTCGACGATCAAGGTGTGAGGCTTCGGCCGAAGGTTTAGGTACACACCACTGGGGAGGAGGCGACGCTACGCCCCTCCCCTTTTTTATTTCGCCCATCGTGCCGGCGCATAGCAGGCAATCTTCTGCGCTGCCCGGCGCGATCACATCGCGAAGCGCGGGCGGTCGGAAGGTAGAAGCAGGGTGTTTTCCCGCGGCCCCGTCCCTTTGACGATGGTGCGGCCCTCGACATGGAAGACGTCGTAGCCGAGCGACTTTACCAGGGGTGCGATCCGCGGGTCGGATCCGAAATCCTCGATCAGGAGAGCCGGGCGGCAACGTTCGATCGTCGCGCGCGCGCCGCCGAGGACGGCGAACTCCAGGCCCTGGACGTCGACCTTGATGAAGGCGGGCGAGAGCTGAAAGGCGTCGAGCGTGGCGAGCTTGCAGGCGACGGACTGCAGGACGAGCTGGCGCTCGTCGAAGCCGTAGATCGTCGCGGGACCGAGCCACCCCGCAGCATTGTCGCGATCGACGGAGGCGAGGCCGTCGTAGACGAAGCCGCGGTAGCTCGGCACGAAGAGCGTAAACGCGCCTTCGCTGTCCCCGAGGCCACATCCCTCGATGCGGACATTCGCTTGTCCCGCGTAGCGGCGCGCCAGGATGTCTGCCAGGCGCGGGTTCGCCTCGAAGGCGACGATCGGCGCCTTGGGCTGGAAGAGCCGCATCGACTCGATGCTCTGGCCGTGGTTGGCGCCGACATCCACCAGCACTTCCGCCGCATCGCGGCGCAGCGCCGAGAGAATGCCGAAGTCGGGCTCATGCGGCCGCCGCAGGATACGCCGCGCATGGCGATAGAAGGCGTCCTTGGCGGGCTTCAGCGCCGGCGCATAGCTTTGTGCGGTGCGCAGGGCCTTGCGATAGTCCATCTCAACGCCCGTAAACGCCGAGGTCATTCTCGAGTGGAGCATCCAAGCCTCCTTGGATAGCGGCGGTCACAACGACAGCTTCTTGAAAATGGGCTCGGGGATCGCGCGGATGATCAGCATGATGATCCGCCAAGCCGGGCGCACGTAGATGACGTCCTTTTGCCGCTCGACACCGCGCAAGATCGCGTCGCCGACCTCACCGGGCTCCGCCGTCAGCGCGCCAGGCAGCTTCATGCCCTCGGTCATGCGGGTGCGGACAAAGCCGGGCTTCACCGTGAGGACACGCACGGCGGTCTTCGCGGCGCGATGGCGCAGGCCGGCGAGATAGGCGGTCAGCCCGGCCTTCGCGGAGCCATAGATGTAGTTCGAAGCGCGACCACGATCGCCTGCGACCGACGAGACGCCGACGATCACGCCATGGCCGCGCGCGAAAAACCGCTCGGCCAGAAGCCCGAGAATAAGCGACGGCCCTTCGTAGTTGGAGCGCATCACGATTGCTGCCCGGTCGAGGTCCGCCTCGGAGTCCTTTTGGTCGCCCAAGAGGCCGATGACGGAGACGACAGCATCCGGCAGCTCGGGGAGCGAGTCGAGGAAGCTCGGAAAGGACGCGGTATCGAGGACGTCGAAGCGATGGGTCGTCGCTGCATTGCCGCTCCGAGCGGCGATGTCGTCGCGCTCGCGCTGCAACGCGTCGAGATCGCGACCCGCCAATCGAATGGTCCAGCCTGCGGCCGCGAACGATCGCGCCGTCATGCGGCCGATGTCGGACGTGCCGCCGAGGACGAGAAGTGTCTTGCTGCCGGGGCTCATGACCGCGCTTTTCATAGTCCGAGGCGCTCCGCGAGGTGGGAGCGGACGCGGCCTTCCGGATCGACCGATCGGCGAAGCTCGCGGAAGCGCTCGAGACCGGGATATCCGGCCTCGAACGTGGCGCGCGACTGGCGCGAATCCTTGGCGAGATACAGGCGGCCTCCGGCGGCGACGACGAGCGCGTCGAGCTCCTCGAGGAAGTCGAGCAGGCCTGCCCGCAGGGGGAAGTCGAGGGCGAGCGTGTATCCGGGACGAGGAAACGAGAGCAGGCCCTCGCTCGAGCCAAGCTTCTTGAGGACGGCGAGGAAGGATGCCTCCCCGCGCGCCGCGACACGGCCGAGGATGTCGCCGAGGACCCGTCCGGCTCCGGCGAGAGGGACGACGCACTGATACTGGACGAACCCCCGCCGGCCGTACATCCGGTTCCAGGCCCCGACCGCGTCGAGGGGGAAGAAATAGGTGCCGACCGGCACGAGACGCGAACGAGCCGCCCCGCGGGCGTTGCGCCGGAAATAGATCTCGTTGAAGGCGCGGACGCTCCACCGATTGAGGCAGACAGCAGGGACGTCGATCGGCACCGAGACACGTGGCGTGCGGAGCGGCGGAAACCGAGTTTTTGACGCGCGGCCCTCGAGGTCCGCGAGGCCGGCGTGCTCGCCGAGGAAGATCAACGAGCGGCCGAGCTGTCGCCCCTGCGCCAAGCCGTCGATCCAGGCGACCGAGTAGGTCGCGGCGTCACTCGCGTCGAGAGCGGCGATGGCTGCATCGAGATCGGGGGCGACGATCGTTTGCTGCTTGATCCAGCCCGTTTCCACCCGACGCAGCCGAAGCGTCGCTTCAGTGATGGTGCCCGTGAGCCCCATGCCGCCTACCGTGGCGGCGAAGAGCTCGGCGTTTTCTTGACGCGAGACCCGCAGGAGCTGGCCGCCGCCCGTGGCCAGGACGAAGCTTTCGACATGGGCGCCGAAGCCGCCGTCGCGATGATGATTCTTGCCGTGCACATCCGCCGCGATCGCACCGCCGACCGTGACGTAGGCCGTGCCGGGCACGACCGTCGGGAAGACGCCGCGGGGCAGAAAGGTGGTGATGAGATCGGCGATCAGCACGCCAGCCTCGACGGTGACCGTTCCGCGCTCGGGATCGAAGGCACGGATGCGATCGAGGGCGCGCATCGGCAACGTCTGACGCACGCCGACGCCGGCGTCGCCGTAGGCGCGGCCGTTGCCGCGCGCGACGCCGCCCTGGGTCGCCGCCGTCGCCTTGCGTGCTTCGTCACACGTGTGCGGCGTGACGATCTCCGTGGCCACGAGGGGATAGCGGCCCCAGCCGGAGAGCGCCTTCACGGCATCCCCCTGGCGAAGACGAAGCGCCTGTCGAGCCGGTACTTCAGCCAGTTGCCGAGGGCCAAGCCGATGACGGCGCCGAGGTACTTGGCCTTCGTGGTGTGGAACGCATGCCAGGCCGCGAGCTCCACACTCCAGAACAGCAGCGTCGTGGCGACGCCGAAGGCGCCATAGGCCGCGATCTTGCGGACCTCGCCGACGGCATCCTGATAGGGGTCGAAAAACACCCAGTACTTGTCGAGCAGATACTTGACGAGGAACCCGACCGCCGTGCCGGACAGGATCGACACCATCAGCGGCACGCCCGGCAGCACGCGGACGACGATTGCCTGGGTCGCGATATTCGCGACGCCCGCCGCCACGGCGAACAAGACGTAGCGCGCCAGAATGGCGCCTCGGGAGAGGGAGGGGCGGCAGAGCGCTTGCGCATCGCTCATGGGCAGCCCCTGCCGGCCGAGGTCACATCGCCCCCAGCAGAATCGCGCCGACCAGGAGCGCGGTGACGAGACTGTTCTTGTCGCGCAAGGCGAAGACGACCGGATCGTCGGTCATCATGCGGCGATGGGCGAGCATCAGAATCCGTCCGAGCCAGTACATCAGGATCGGGCAGATGAGCCAAAGCGCCTGCGGATGCCGGTAGAGATTGTGAACCGTCACCGACGAGATGTAGAGCGCGAAGACGGTGACCCCGTTGAAGGCGCTCGCCGCCGCCAGCGCCGCGACGATGTCGAGATCGGACTTGCGATAGTTGCGGTTCGCGGGATCCGGAAGATCGCTATCGAGCAGCGTCGCCAGCTCGACGTAGCGTTTGACCAGCGCGAGCGCGGTGAAGATGAAGACCGAGAAGGCCAGCAGCCATTCCGACACCGGCACCGAGATCGCCGCGGCGCCGCCGATCACGCGAAGGCTGTAGAGCGTGGCGAGCGCGATCACGTCGACCATCATCTTGCGCTTGAGGATGAAGGTGTAGGCCGTGGTCAGGGCGAGATAGGCGAAGAGAACGACGGCGAGCAGCGGCGCGATCAGGAGCGCGCCCGTCATCGACAGGGCCAACAAGACCGGCACGGCGAGAAGTGCCTGCGAGACCGGCACGGTGCCAGCGGCCAGCGGTCGCAACCGCTTGGTCGGATGCGCGCGGTCGGCGGCGATGTCGACGAGGTCGTTCAGGATGTAGATGCTCGATGCCGCGAGGCAGAACGCCGCGATCGCGCCGACGGCGTCGCCGAGCGACGCGAGGTTGAAGCGCTGGGCGGTGACGAGAGACACGAGGATGAGGGCGTTCTTGGCCCATTGATGGACGCGCAGCAGCTTCGTCCAGGCACGAAGCGGTGACGCCTGCGAGGCCAGGAAGACCGCGCCCGGCGCGAAAGCCGCGAGCCTGGCGCGAACCGTGGCGGAGGCGTTGACCGCGACCTGGGCGCGCGCGACCTTCCACACCGCGAGGTCTGCCGGGCCGTTGCCGACATACTCGAAGCCGTGGTGTCCGAAGCGCTCGACGAGGCGCTCCGCCTTGATCTCCGACGACAGGTTCTCGGTGCGGCTCGAGGCGAGCCAGCCATCGAAGACACCCAGATGCGCGGCGATCGCCGACACGTAGCGCGCGTTGCTGGCGGACGCGAGGTAGACGGGCCGGCCGGCGGCGCGGGCGGCGTGGATCAGGCCAAGGACATCCGCGTCGTAGGGAAGGCCAGCGGGGTCGATGTCCGTCGCATCGGCAATGCGGGCCTTCAGCGCCGCCTTGCCTTGCAGAAGGGCAGAGACGAGGCCCGGGACGCGAAACGGATCCTGACCAAGATGCGCGAAACCCGATTCGATGAGGAGGTCGGTCCGGATCAACGTCCCGTCGAGATCGACGACGAGCGGGAGGGCGGGCGCCTCCGAAGCAGCCGCCGCGTCGCGCTGGCCTGCTGCGCCCAGCGACTGACGCCCGGACGAAGCAAGGGATTTCAGGTCGACGCTGCTCATCGGCGAGGCGCCGCTTCGTGCGCCGTCCCGGAGCGAAGACGGCGGCTCGTCAAGGCGACACCGAGACGTCGGCGGCATCGCATCCGGACAGGCGCCACGCGTAGAGGTAGTCGTCGCCCTCGTCCTGCTGCGAGCTGTTCTCGTAGCGCGAGAGATCGGAGACACGACCGACCTCGTCGGCCCGCGAGAACGTCAGGGTCGGGCTCGGATAATGCGTGAGCGAGTGCTTCAGCGCGGAGACGGTGGCGGTCTGATAGCCACCCAGATCCTTCTGGTACGACAGAACGAAGCGCACGCCGCGACGGCAGAGCAGCGGCCGTATGTCGGCGTGGTGCTCGATCGCCTGGAGGTAGGCGCGGTCGTTGACCAGGCCCTCGAGCTGAGTAACCGGTCCGGGATAGTGGGCGGCGAAAGAACCGGCGCGATCACCCATCGCAACGCGCGCCTCTTTGAAGATGGGGCCGAACGTGGAGACAGCCTCAAGGTTGACGGGCTCGAAGCTCTGCTCGGCGCGCGTCGCGCCGTCGCGCAGCACGACCACGGCGACAAGCAGGACCATGAGCGTGGCCGCGATCTCGACACGCGAGTCGAGCTGCGGCGGGTTCCGCGCAAGATGGTCGTCGAGCACGTGGAAGATCACCGAGAGGCCGATGAGCGCCGAGAAGGCATACCAGGGCCACACCGCCCACGACGAGAAGGCCGTGAGCTTCAGCGCGAACAGCAGGAAGCCGACGACGTAGCCGAGGCAGAGCGGCCGCGACTTCCAACCTTCCCTCGTCGCCGCAAGCGCGAGGAGCGTCAGCGCGAAGATGATGAGCGGACGCCCGATGAAGGATTTTAGGAAGGCGATCGTGTCGCGAAGCGTGTCCGGCCCGTGCCAGTACGCCGCCGCCTGGTCGAGCAGCGCGCGATTGAGCTGCAGCCCGCCCAGCGACTTTATGGATCCCGAGATCGGGAAGGGGAGCCCGAACACGAAGAGGTTAACGCCTGCGTAGAGCGCGCCGACGAGAACCACAGGCACAAGAGCCGGCAAGGTCCGACGGAGGCTACCGGACACGAAAAGCATCATCGGCAGCACGAAGACGGCGGAATCGATACGAGCACCGATGCAAAGGACGGCCGCCAGGCCGAGGGTAGTCGCGTTGTCGCGCCCTTCCCACCGCGCGACAGCCATCTTGGTAAACAGACCGAGCGCGAAGATCAGCAGGGAGACTTCCATCCCCTTCATGATCATCGGCCACGCAAGCAGCGCGAAGCTCACCGCGAAGATGATCTGAAACAAAACGGCCCTGGTTCGAAATGAGGCGAGGAACAGCCAGAGGCCGGCGGTGACCAAAATGAGCTCGATGAGCACCGTGGCGTAGGGCGAAGCGCCGATCGTGAGGTCCTGCACGACGAGCAGCACCAGCCAGAGGGGGTGATAGCCGTTGGTGAGCGTCTGACCGTCGAACGTGCTCAAGCCGTGATGCGCAATGTTTTGTGCGATGACCGTGTAGTAATAGGCATCGTCTTCCAAGTAGAGCGTACCGACCTGCTCATACTGCAGGGCAAAGCGCAGGCAGATCAGCGACACGAACACGAGGCAAGAGGCGACGCTCGTCCACTTCATCTCGCGGGGGAGGAGTCGCTCATCACCCCTGGCTGCGAAGGTCATTACCCTACCTTTTGCGCGCGAAAGCGTCCCAAATCGAGAGAGACAGCGCCCTCCGTGCACGTCATGGACCAGCGGACATCGTGGCGCGCGGAGGCAGGCCGCTCTTTTGACGAGCCGCGCCTCCATCGCGAGAGAGGAAGAGCTGGATCAGCACGGTCGTCGCCGCGAAGACGGTCGTCTTCCCCGACAGGCTCGCGGAGCCACTGACCGTCAGGAAGAACACGACGAGGATGAAGGTCGCGCCGGGGCCGGAGGCGCGAACGACGGATCGGGAGAACGCAAGAAGCCCGGTGACGATCATGAGCGTTACGGCCAGCCCGTAGGTCAGGATCAATCCCACCCACGAGCTCTCAATGCCGAACTCGAGCCCCTCGAGCCGCTGCCACGTGGCGACCACGTCCTTGTCCGGCCCGAAGACGATGTCGTTCCAGCTCAGCGGCCTGAACATCTCGAACATGACCAGACGCGTGGCCGCGCTGCCCTGGTCGCTGGCGAAACGCTCGATGGTGCGATCGAAGATGCCGGCATCCACGCCGACGAAGATCGCCAACGCCGCGACGGCTATCGCGATGAAGGCGATCGCGACATGCTGCGGCTGCAGACGCGCCCCGCGCGACACTGCGCGGCACCAGTCGTCGAGGACGAAGCAGGAGCCGACGACGAGCGTGAAGACAAGCGATGTTCGCGCGCCCAGCGTCACCAGCGACGTGCACAGAAGGACGAGAACGGGTCCCTTGACGATCCACGGCAGCCAGCGCGCGCCCCGCGCCAGAAGACAGCAGATCGCGCTCTGCACGATGAGGCCGTTGACGAGGGGGTGACCGAGCAGCGCGAACGGGCGCCAGTCCAAGGCCATGGCCGCCTTCAAGTCGAACGAACCGCCGGCGTGCGTGGGGTCTGCCGAGACTGTGGGGTCGAACTCCAGCCTGATGAAGTGGAAGCCGCCATAGAACTCGATGATGGCCATGACGCCGTTGACGCAGAGGAGAAAGCCGACGAGCAGCGCGAGCCAGCGGCGCAAGCCCGGATCGAGGTCGCGCAGCAGTAGGAAGAGGAGCATCGGCAGCACGAACGTGTCCAGCACGCCGGTGTAGGGGACCTTCGCGATGGCCGCGGCATAGAACGCCGTCAGCACAATGCTGAAGGACAGCAGCACGACGCCAGGATCGCTCGATACCAGTCGCCACGCCGCTTGCAGGGGGCGAGGCGAGGCCAGGCAGCGAAAGGCCAGCGCCGCCACCGCAAGCAGGAACGCCGGGTGGACTTTCGAAAGCGGGCCGCCGCCCGACGTGATGTACGCGATTCCGAAATGCTCCATCGTGATCGCCGAGATCGCGTAGAGCGCGACGACCGAGCCGACGGTCGACAGGATCGCGAGATCGCCGGAGAGGCGCCGCAGGGCGAGGGCGACCTCGCTCGGTCGATGCGCGGTCTGATGTGACGCGAGATGGGTCATGGAGCCAAGGCGCGGCAAGAAGCGCGCCTGGGGAAGACGTCTTTCGTGTCGCGTTTCGACACGGGCCTTTCGCGCGTCGCGAAGCCCGTCGGATGAGGGTGTCACGCCGCCTCGTCCCTCGACGATTAACCTTGGATGGAACAAATCCGAACGCGGATGGCCCGTCTGCTAGACCGCTAAGCCTCAGACGGCTGAGCCAGATGTCTTTGAAAGGCCCCATAGCGCTTTTGACGCGTCGCGAGCTTCTCGCCGCAACAGCCCTTCTCGCCGGCGGCTTCGTATCCGCGCGGGCGGACGAGAGCTGCGTCGACATCGGGCCCATGCCCGTCACGCCAGCGCGCGGGCGTGTCGCGCTCGGCGACATCAGCGAGCGCGTCGCGTGGGGCGTGGCGATCGAAAGCCCGGCCGTGTTCGACGCGAAGCTGATCGAAGCGCTCTCCGCCGAGTCGCCGAAGTTCCTCGCGATCGCGAGCGGCCTGAAGTTCGACTACCTCTATCCCCATCGCCCCGAGGCCGGCGCGACCGCGAATTGGAGCGAATGCGACGCCGTGCTCGCGCTTGCCGCGCGTCTCGGCGTGCCGGTGCGCGGCGATTGCCTGGCCTGGAACGACTGGCAGCCAGAATGGCTCAAGTCGATCGCCTCGGAGCGGCCCGAGGGCTGGCAGCTCCTGCTGCGCGGGTACTTCGCGCGACACTTCAGGGACGTCTTCGCGCATTTCTCGCCCACTGATCCGATGCTGCGCTGGTGCGGCGTCGTCAACGAGCCCTTTAACCCCTGGTTCAGGACGAACGGCGGCGCGGCGTGGCGCACCGGAGCGTGGATCGACGCCTTCGGCTTCGCGGCAGACGGTGTGCCGGCCTACATTCACGAGGCCTTCGCGCTGGGCGCGAAGCACGCCGCAGCCGGCACCGCACTTTTCCTCAACGAGACCAATTGCGACAACGACAAGTTCGGCCCGCTCGTGCGTCCGGCTCTCCTGGCTCTCGTCGACAAGCTGCAACGCGCCGGCCGCCGGGTCGACGCCATCGGGCTCGAATGCCATCTCGTCCCGCAATGGATGAACGATCCGCGCAAGCCCGACTTCAGCGCCTTCGTCGCGTTCCTGCGCGACCTTGCACGGCGCGGCGTGCGCATCCTTTTGACCGAGCTCGACGTGAACGACTGCTCGATCCACGACGCCGGCGACCGCGACCGGCTCGTCGCCGACACGATGTACGAGTTCGTCGCGGCGTCTACTGCGGTGCCCGCCGTCGAGATGGTCACGAACTGGGACTTCTCCGACAAGTACTCCTGGCTGCGCAGCGCCGCGGTGTACCCGTCGCTGCAGCGCTGGTCGGACTGCGTCGCCGCCCCGCCCTGCCCGCGGCCCGACATCTACGACGAGGCGATGCGGCCGAAGGCGGCACGCGAGAGCCTCGCGCGGGCGTTGGGGGAACGGTGATCACGTTCAGGCCGGCTGCCCCGGCATGTATTGCCTCGTAGGAATACAATTTTTCGGCGAACATCATCTGAGATAGAACTGAGAGTACAGCCACCCTCCCCAATATGTACAGTGACAGCAACATTTAGTCAGAAAAGCGCTTCCGCTTGACAGAACAGGTCCGCGCCCCCAATCTTGGCCTAATGACCGCAAAACCGTGTCCTCAACCGCAGGAGCGAGCGCCCCATGTCGAGCCGTAGCCTCACGCCAGCACAGGCCCTGCAGAAGCTGAAGCAGGGCAATGCCGAGTACGCAGCGGGCCGCGGCTCCGGCAATCAGGCCGACGACAGCCATCTGCGCAAGGAGTTTGCGGACAAGCAGGAGCCGTTCGCCGTCGTGATCTCGTGCTCTGACTCGCGGGTGCCCTCGGAGCGCGTCTTCAACCTGGCGCTCGGCGACCTCTTCATCGTCCGCAACGCCGGCAACACCGTCGTCGACACTGCCTCGCTCGGCAGCGTGCAGTATGCGGTCGCCGTCCTCGGCGTCCCGCTCGTCCTCGTCATGGGGCACGAGCGGTGCGGCGCGGTGAGGGCGGCAACCGACGTCGTCACCAACAACGTGTCGTTCCCCGGCTCGATCGGCCGGATGATCGAGCCGATCCTGCCCTCGGTCCTGCGGGTGCGCGAGCAGGACGGCGATCTCGTCGAGAACGCCGTCCGCGAAAACGTGCGCCGGATGGTCGCCTTCCTGCGCACCGATCCGATCATCGCCGAGCCGTTGAAGTCTCGCTCGGTCATCGTGGTCGGCGCCCGCTTCGATCTCGACGACGGCGTCGTCGAGTTCTTGGAAGAAGCCTAGCGCATCACGCGACGACACGCGTGCCGTGGGATGTGTCCGCCGCGGCGTGTGGCTGCGTCAGCAGTTGCAGGGCTCGGGCTGAAAGCTCGACGGTCAGCTCCTGCCCGCCATCTGGGCATTCCTTCGGTGGCAGGGCGAACACCAAGCCTTTTGCAGCCAGGCGTCCTGCCGCTTCGATGACCAGGCTCGACGTGAAGCCGCCGCTCTCGGCGACGCAGGTTGCGCCCAAGGCGTCGCGCCGGAACGTCAAGCTTCGTTTGCCGACAAACAGATAGGCCAGAAGCCGGTCGTCTATATCAGACGACTCGCGCCATCGCGCCGATAGCTTCGCAGCCCGCCTCGCGTGGCCGGCGAGCATGCTGGCGACGAGCGACCAGCTCTCTCCATTCCCGACTTCGAACAACGCATCGCACGCCTCGAGTGGGTCCGCAGCGATCGTAAGCAGAGGCAGCAGGTGACCGCGCCCGGTCATCCGCACGGGCTCCAGCTCGGCGCGTCCCGCAGCTCCGAGCAGCAGGACACAGTCTGCCTCGGCCGGCGACACCAGGCGAAAGCAGCACGACAGGCGCGCGGCCTCTTCCGCCGTCGGGCTCGGAAGCACCGCCGCAGCGGGGGCTTGGGCGAGGCCGCGCGTGCGCCACAGCATCTCGGAGGCGCATCGCGCGTCTTCAAAGGCCGGCGCGCTCGCCTCTGGCGCGACAGTTCGAGGACTATCGGGCGGGGCCACCATCTCCGCGACCAGCGCGAAAAGCCGATCGGGGTCGATCGGCTTGGCGAGGATCCGATCGAACAGGGTATCGGCACCGCGTCGCGCCACGAGGCTCGCGCAATCGCCGGTCAGCGCGATCATCTTGAACTCGCGCCCTGCGACGCTGTCGGGTCCGCGCAGCAGGCGGGCCAACGCGTAGCCGTCCATTTCCGGCAGGTGATAGTCCACGAAAACGAGGTCGAAGGATGCTTCGCGCGCCAGGCCGACGGCACCGAAGCCATCCTCGGCCACCTCGACCACATGACCGTGCGCCGAGAGCAGGGACACCAGGACCTCGCTGCAGATCGGGTCGTCCTCGACGACGAGAATACGAAGGGACATGGCCGCTCAGTCCTGCTTGCTTGCGAGCCTCGGGCCCGACAAGGCCTCCGGCGGGAGATCGGAGACGAGGGCCGGCGCCATCTCGCGTGGCCGCTGCGCGCCGATCGTTTGATAGTGCATGATCGGAGCATCGACGGCCTCGGGCTTCCGCCGGGCTGCAACAAGCGGGTGTCGCGGTCGATGCTCGCGTCCGACGCTGGCGACGACGAGAGCGGGCGTGGGATCGGAGGCCCGCGTCACCGCAAGCCGGTCGAGCGCCGCCGCTATCGCATCGAAGCTCGACCCCGACCGGCACAGCGTCGCGCGGATCGAGAGCGGGCCTTTGACTGCGGCGTCGGGCGGCATGCGATCAGCGTCGACCCATTGCCAGAAGAACACGCAACGCGCGCCCGCTGCCCGACCGATCGCCAGACCGTAGGGACCGTAAGCGTTCGACGAGGGCCGCTCGACCACGCGCATGGCGACGCGTGGAAACGCGGCGGAGATCTCCCCCCGGATCTCGCCTTCGGTGGGCTTCGCGAGCGGCACGGCGTCGTCCAACGTCGGCTGGGAAAAGGTGCGTGCGAGGACGATCAGTGTGTTGCGAGGAAGCCCTGCCCCGCCGCCATCGAGAACAATCTCTTGGCGAACGCCGTCGGCGAAGGTGCTGTCATGGATCGCGGTCATGCGACCCAACTCCGACGGCAAGGTCACGAATGCATGTGGGCGCGATGTCCCCGTGGCCGCCGCCGTCGGCGCAAGCGCCTCGAGACTGGCGGCGCCGCCGTCTTCCTCGTGCACACACCCCGCCACAGTGAGCAGAACCACTGCGAGCGCGATGTATCGTGACTTGAAGCGCTTCACAGCTTGGCCTCCGAAGGCCGGTCGGCCGAACGGTCCGCCTGCGGAAGCGGTACGGGATGCGGCGCCGGCCGAGCCCGTTCTATTGCCCACAGCGTCCCGACCGGTGCGTCACGCTCCATCGCGGTCGGCGAGGACGCCTCGAGCGTTCCGTCGTAGCCTGGCAGCAAGGTTAGGCCGGCGCGCTCGTACGGCATGGCCCCGACACCTGGGACGCGGCGTGCGCGAAGCGGGGCGCCGGACGGCACTTGTGGCATCGTCACGCGCGGCCCCTGGTCGAGCGTGAAGCGCAGAGCGTTCTCGGGATCGACGGCGGCCGGAAAAGTCGTGCGCTTCCTCAAGCGCTGCGGCACCTGTGCAGCCCCGATCGCCGACGGCGAGGGCACGGGCACCGCCGCATCGGCGATCGGCCTCGACACCAACGCCATGTAGCGCGTGTCGGCCACCGTGCGCCCTGTCCAGTCGATCGCGTCTCGCGCTTCAGGGCGATGCGTCTCGCAGGTTGGGCGCGGCTTGCGGATGCCGTCGTCGAAGGCGAGGGCCACGACCTTTGGAAAGAGCCCGTCGTAGCGGTTGACGACGTCCTTGAACGCCGTGCCACGATGCAGGCGCTGCAGCGCGAGGGCATAGCCGTAGACGGTCGCCTCCTTCGGCAGCCAGGCGGTGGCGCGCTCGAACCATCGCAGCGCCGTCTCGTATTGGCAGGTGTTGTAGGCGTACCAAGCCAGCGCCTGCGCGCCCTCGCCCGACTCGCTAACCAGCGTCACCTGCGCGTAGCGCGCGAGGCGCGCAGGCTCAATGACCGGCGGCTGCTCGCGCGTGAGATCGGTCTCGAGCAGGTCGATGAAGAGGATCGCGTTGTTGGTCAGCGGCTCGCGCCAGGCGTAGGCGACCTCCTCCGCCTCGCGGCGGCGATCGAGCCGGCGCAGCGTGTGCGCGAGGCCGTGCGCGATCATCGCGTCGCCACCGCGCGCGATCGCGATCTTGAACCACTCGAGCGCCTGCGCATCGTCGTGTCGTTTGTAGGCATACCAGGCGACGAGGCCGGCCTCGTGCGGCGCCGTCGCTGCGCGGGCGAACGCCCGGAAGGCGGCGAGGTCCTCTTCCGTCGGCGCGTCAGTCGGCTCGTCGTGGAGAAACGCGCTGATGCGCGCGCGAGTGATGTCGGTTGAGATGGCGGCGAACTCGCTCTTGCCAGATGCGTCTCTCCGTCCCATGGCGACGAGCCGATCGGTGAGCGCCATGGGGATGAGAGGGATCGCGAACTCGATCGTCGCGAGCCGCTCGTCACGGCTGTCGTGCGTTGTCAGGATCGTCCGGTAGACGGTGAAGGCTTCGGGCGCTTCATGCTCTCGCGCGTGGGCCTCGGCGATCGTCCAGAGCGCCTGGGCATCGTCCTTAGCCCAGTCGATGCCAGCTTCTTTTGCGCGCCGGACGACCTCCGCCCAGCGGCCCTGGTGCGCGAGGTCCATGAGCGCGGCACGCAGCCTGCGCGTCTTCATCCTAGCCACGAGCTCGGCGGACGGCGTCCACGTCGGCTGTGCCGCCTGCCGCTCTGCGATCGCCTGCGCGATCTCGTCGAGGCGGCCTTGACGATAGAGGTCCCAGAGCGGCCCTTCGTCCTCCGGGACCGGCTTCGCATCGGCGATGTCGCCCGGCATGTGCCAGCTCGGATCGAGCCGCGACAGCCGCAGGGCCTCCGCCGCGACGCGCGCGGTCTGCCCGTGCGCCGCGTAATAGCGCAGCGCCTGCTCGTCGACAGACGGCGCGGCCGCGGCCCCGCGCCCGCCGAGCGCGATGACCGCCGACACGACCACGCCTGCGATTCCTAGCCGGCCAGGCATGACGGATACCTCATCTGGGCGGCCACCAGCGCGAGCAGGTGGAGGGTGACGGCGTAATAGGATTCGTCGAGATGAACGCGGCGCCGCTCGGGCATGAAGCGCGTGCCGTCCGCGGCGCAAGCGGTGAGGCTCGCGATCGCCGCATAGCCCTTCTCGCCGAGCCACTCGGTCGGCTTTCCCGTCGCGGTGTCGATGATCGGCAGCGGGCCCGCGCCCTGCCCGTGCCAGGAAGCCGCGAACGGCGTGTAGACCTCCTGACGGCCTAGGCCCGCCCAGGCCACGTAGAGCGGGATGCGGATGGCGTTATACGAGAACCGCTGCGGGAAGCCATCGGCTGGCCGGGGCTGCGCCCCGTGCAGCGAAACCCAGTCGGTGGGCAGGCGGGCCGAGCCGAAGCGGGCTTGCTCGACCAGCGCAAGACCATTGCGGCCGAGGCCGACCCAGTCGAACTCGGGCGCGACGATCGGCAGGCGCGCGAAGGCGGGAAATACCCAGTAGGACAGGTTGACGACCGGCCCGTCCGCACGGTCCTCGGCCGAGAAGCCCATGACGCCCGGCAGCAGCGTGGCGCCGTGCGCCCCGTGCCAGACGACGAGCTTGCGCCCCACCTCGACCGCGATGCGCCGCGCGGCGACGCCATAGGGCAGCGCGCCCCAGGCCGCCGAGGCCTCGGTCAGCGCCCATGCGACAAGGATGTCCCCGTCGGAGGCGTCGTTCATGTCGGCGACGGCTGGGCGCTTGCCGGACTCCCATCGCCAGGCCATCAGCTCGTCGTCGCGCACCATGAGATTGGCGCGCGTCCAGCCCCAGATGAGATCGAAGGCTGCGCGATCGTTCGCCGCGACGGCGAGCAGCATGCCGTAGCCCTGGCCTTCGGAGTGGCTGATGCCCCCGTTGCCCGTGTCGACGACGCGGCCTGTGTCGGTGAGGAAGTGTTTCTTGAAGCCCTGCCACGCGTCCACATCGTGCAGCGCGCCGAGAAGCGGCGGAGCTTTTTCGACGGGCGGCGTTTCGGCCAGGGCGACGCCGGCAAGCGCCGACATCATCCAGAGGAGCAAGGCAAAAGCGATCGATCTCACGGCGTTCTCCTGCCGACATTGCGCACGAGCCAGAGGGTCGAGCCGCTCAAGAGGACGGCCATCACGAGCGCCGTCGCGGCGAATGCCAATGGATTGAGAGAGAACCATTGCGCGACGACGAGCCGCGTGTTGCCGAGCGACGGCAGTCCGCTTGCGACATAGGTGAACGACGTCGCCTCGGTCGTCTCGACGTGGCCGTCGCCCCCGATGATGGCCAGTCGGCCGCGGGCCTCCGGCCAGACCCTCGGATCGAACAGGCAGGCCATCGAGCCGAGGAGTCCGGAAGCCGTCGGCGCCGTGACGATCGTCGTGACGCTCCTGCGCGAGCTGGGGCTCATGCCTTGCGCCAAGACCAGCGACGCCGACGCCGAAACGGCTGTCGGCGCGTCGTGCGCCCACATTGGCAGTCGCCCGAGGCGGACACGCGCGTCGAGCCAGTCGCGTACACCCCGAGTGCCTGTGATCGCCCAGTCGATCAGGCTCGAATGCGCTAAGATCGGGGTAGGCTCGGCAGGCCCGTCGGCATGCGAGCCGAGCCGGGGCGTTGCGGCGTCGAGGCCTCCGCCCTGGCAAGCCGGAATGGCATGAGAGTGCCGGAGCCACCAGCGGGGCGCGCCCACACCTTTGGACGCGGCCGCATCGCGCCAGGCGGTCTCGACGGCGCTCGGGTCGAGGCCGATCGCGCGCATCAATTGAGGATCGAGCTTTTGTGCGGCGGCGACGACGAGCGTCGATCCATCGTCGCTCTGCGGCATCTGCTGCGAAAACGCGAATGGGATCGGCCGGCCGGCCGCGACCGCGAAGCGCGCCGCAAGCGAGAGCGCGGCCGCCATTGTCGACCGATCGGGGCTCGGCACGACGAGATGCGGCGTCCCACGGTCGTAGGGAACGGCGCCGGCCGTCGCCAATCCGACGTCCGGCAGACGCAGGCCACGCGCCAGCGTCGGAAGCGATAGGCGCGTCGTGTCGTGGAGCGTGAAGCGTCCCTCCGCGGATGCGGCGCAGGTGTCGTCGCCCTGCCGAGGCAGCTCGGCATGGAGGTCGATGCGATTGTGGCCGGGATGCATCTGGCCGAGGGGCAGGAAGAGCTGATCGTGCGAGAGCGCGCCGCCGCTCTGGCGCGCCATCCTGACGATACCGGCGCTGCGTCCGTTGACATCAATGCGGACCTGGGCCGCGCGCTCAAGGCCACCGGCATAGTCCGCCGCGAGATCGAGCGTGGCGCGACCATAGTCCGACAGCAGCGCATCGGCCGGCAGCGCGAGATCGATCGCTTGGTGGAAGAGGCTGCCGACGGAGCTGCGGGTCGGCCTTCCCATGTCGGCGAGTGTGAAACTGGTGGCTCCGGCTCGCGGATGGCGCGGGTCTTCGCTCGCGGGAAGCTGTTGCTGCGACAAGCCGTTTTCATTGATGGCGGCGGCAAGCCCGGACAGCGCCGCCTCGACGGCGTCGTCTGTCGCTCCGGTCACCACGAGTAATGGATGGCCCGCAGGCGAAGCCGGAACGATCGCCAGCGACACGGTATCCGGGCTGATCCGCGATCCTTGCGGCAGCCGACGCAGCTCGTCTCGAGTACCGAGCGCGAGGTCGAGACCCTCGGTGCCGTCTGCGGCTTGCTCGAAGTCGATGATGGGCTGCAGGGCGTCTGCCGCGATGGCGATCGTCTGGGTCGCGGCCATGATGCGCCGCAGCCGTGCGAGTTCCATCTTTCCGGCGAGAAGGACGTGAATCGGCAGGCGACCATCTGCGCCGGGCAGAAGCGCTGGCAGATCGGCGACGCTGGTCACCCCGCGATCCTCGGCCGCGAGCACGAGGCCGCTCGCAGCAGCGTCGATCTGCGTCCAAAGCTCATAGGTCGCCGCCATCGAGCAGTCGACGCGATGACGGTGGTGCGCGGCGACCGAAACCGCGTTGACGCCATGCTTCAGCGTGCCGGCCGGGATGGCCATCTCGATCGCAGCCTCGCCGTTCGACGCGTCGATCTTCTCTTCCCCGATCGTATGACCATTGATGTCGAGCTCGAGCGTCGAGGCGTCGGGCAGAACAGAGATCGCCGAGGCATAAGTCAGGCGAAAGCGTGTCGCATGCGCCGCTTGGTCTGCAGTCAGGAACACCGACCAGTGGAGCTCGTCGGCGGTGCCCTCGAGCCGAGGTCCATGTCCGGTGCTCGGCATGTGCCGCAGCAGGTCCTGATGCGGCGCGTCGGCGGGCATCGCGATGGCTGGAGAGGCTCCCAGGCCAAGCGCGTTCACGGCGCCGCCGAGGCCGACCATCAGCACGGTCGCGCGGGCAGCTGCGCCGAGGGTGCTGAGGTCAAGCTGCTGCGAGAAGGGCATCGCTGTCCTCCGTCTTGCACGCTTCGCGCGCCGCGAGCGCCAGCAGATCGGCGATCCATGCCGACGTCGCTTCCCGCTCGTCGGCCACTGGCTCGACCAGCTCCAGCTTCGGGGGCGCCGCGACTGTGGTCGTGCCGACACTGCCGCCCGCGGCGAGGAGCACGTCGAAAAGATCGCGAGCTGCTGCCGGCTTGGCCGCGGCCGCTGCGGGAGCGAGCGCTTCGACCGGGCGCGGCTTAAGGGACTCGCGAATGGCGATGGCGAGATAGGAAAAGGCGCGCAACGGCTCCAGCGTCGCCCAGCGGATCAGGACGGCTATGCCGGCGAGGATCGACTTGTGCGTCCGTCGCCGCGCAATGAAGCGCGCGATGGCCGCGGGATCGCCGTACATCAGCTCGGCCAGCGTCAAGTAGGACTCGTGGCGCATGGCCGTGAACACGAAGCTTGCGGTGTCGTCGTCCGAAGCTGTCGCCGCGTCGCGATCGAGCTCGATGTGGAGCCGCGCGAGCGCCTTGGGCCTATGTAGAGGCTGGATCAGCAGATCGGCACGGTGGCCCTCGCGCAGCTTCGACCGCATCGTCGCGTTTGGGATCCGCAAGCGACAGCCGCCGGCCGAGACGGCGTCGACAATGACGTCGCAGCGAGCGCCGGCAAGCTGCACGCTGGCCTGGCGATCCGTCGGGAGAGACGGCGCCCGCTCCAGCTCGCGTCGCTCGGCGACGACGCCGAGGGCCGCGCCGGCGATGAGCAGATTGAAGCTGGTCCACAGGCCGACGATGAGCATGAGCTCGGCGCCGGGCTCCGTAAGATAGCGGTAGAAGGCCATGGCGGCTCCGACGAGAAGAAGCAGGAAGATGACGAAGAACGGCCGCGCCAGCCCGGAGAGATGGTTCTTGTCGAGCGACAGGCCTTTGGCCGTGACGTTGAACGTCGGCTTGCGTGGCTTGAGAACGACCGAGACGATCGCCTTCGCGAGGTAGACGCCCTGCACGAATTCGTAGAGCTCACTCACGAAGGGCCAGCGAAACCGGCCGTAAAGGTAGTTCTGCAGCATCAGGTTCGCGACCATGTAGGTCGCCGTGTAGGCAACGGCTTCGTCGATCGAGGAGACGAAGATCTTCACGTCGAAGAAGATGTGAAGCAGCGGCGCGAAGGTGAAGACCATCCGCGGCAGCGGAAAGAACCAGAAGTTCATGCTCGAGAGATAGGCGATTTTCTGGATCGGCTTCAAACCTTTCTTGAAGAGCGGATTCTTGAGCAGCATGATCTGGAACATGCCTTGGCACCAGCGCGAGCGCTGGCCGATGAAGCTCTCGAACGTCTCGGGCTGGAGGCCGGCGATCAACGGCTTGTCGACGTAGACCGAGTGCCAGCCCTTGGCGTGAAGCTCGAAGGCGGTCTCGCAATCCTCGGTGATGGTGATGCCGGAGAAACCGCCCGTCACGTCCAATGCGGAGCGCCGCAGCAGCGCGGCCGAGCCGCAAAAGAACGAGGCGTCCCACTTGTCGAGGCCGCGCTGCGTGATGGCGTAGAACATCTCGTTCTCGGACGGCATGACGGCGAAGGTCCGCAGGTTTCGCTCGATCGGATCCGGATTGAGAAAGACGTGGGGGGTCTGCACAAGGAAGAGCTTGGGATCCCTCGCGAAGTGTCCGATTGTCTCGCGCAGGAACGAGCGGAACGGCGCGTGATCGGCGTCGAACACGACGACGATCTCGCCGCTTGCGGCCTTGAGGCCGCTGTTCATGTTGCCGGCTTTGGCGTGCTCGTTACGGGCGCGGGTGAGGTATCTCGCGCCGAGGCTTTCGCACAGCGCCTGCAGTGATGCACGACGCGCCCGCGCGCTCTCCGCCTTACTGGGGTCGCGATCGCCGACCTTCTGATCGGTTCCACCGTCGTCGAGCAACCAGACGGTGAGCTTCTCCTGCGGATAATCCATCGACCGCGCCGCAGCGATGGTCGTCGCAAGGATCGTCTCATCCTCGTTGTAGGAGGGAATAAAGACATCGACGGTGGGCAGCGCCGCGTCGTCGTCGCGCGGCAACGGCGGCCGCTCGAGCGGATCGGCATTGATGATGAGGCTGATCACCAGGATCAGCACGCAGTAGGCCTCGGCCATGAGCAGAAGCAGCCCAAGCGCGAAGCTCACCGGCTGGTCGGGCGACGGCAAGGTCGAGGTCACCCGCCACGCGACGTAGCGGATGACGACGAGGCTTCCGAGCGCGAGAAACAGCCAGCGCGCATATCGTCCGCGGCCCAACCACCAGACGATCGCCATCGTCACGATCGCGCTTGTCGCGAGCGCCAGCTGCGCGTCGATGCCGACGGGCTGCGTCAGGATCGCGAGTGCCAGGAGGCCGGATCCGCCCCAGATCGCGGCTCGGAGGAGCTTGCCCATGCGACGCGGCCTCAAAAGTCGACACTGGCGCTGATGGTCGAGTAGGCCCCCGCCTTGCGGACACGGTCGTAGAGGTAGCCGGCCGCGAGCGAGAGCCGGGTCGGGCCAAGGCGAAGGCCGGTCAGATGCGCACCGAGGCGCTGCTGCGCGAAGAATGCGTCGCCGAGAGCCAGGACCTCGGGCCCGACATAGAGCCCGGGCGCCACAAGGTAGCCGCCGCGCAGCCGCACGAAGTAGGCGGTCGCGTTGGTCTCATAGGACGCGGCGACGTCGACCATCGTTCGCCTGGTCGGCGTTGCGAAGAGCTCGAATTGCGCCGCGCCGCCGACGGAGGTTCCGACGACGGGGTTGCCGGGGTCGACGACCGACAACGTGTTGTCGCGGATGTCCGCGCCCAGATAGGCGGAGACGGCGAGCGACGGCGACACCCACTGGTAGCCGGCAAGGAAGGCGCCGGAGAGCTGGGTGCCGTCGATGGTGCGGGCGTCGGTCGTCGAGTAGTAGCTGTACCGGCCGCCGAGCCCCTCGGCGCGCAAGCGCACGCCGCTCTGGTCGAGGGCGCCGGCGGGCGCGCCCGTGACCTGCACGTCGGCGAAGCTCGAGCCTTGCGAGGTGACATCCGCCGACGCATCGACGGAGACGATCCAGTCGTCGGCCGGCTGCGTCGGCCGTGCGCCGGTGTACCAGTCCGCCGCCAGTGCGGGCTGCGCCAGGCAGATCGCCGCGGCGAGTGGGATAAAACGCATTTACAAACTCTTGAAACGCCTACTCGACTGCGACGCATTCAAGTCATGCGGCGTTTAAAAAGGATTATCGCCGCCATAAGTCCTAATCTATATTGTATAGATATAGGCCGATCGGCTTAGGCCGAGGCTTGCCTTGGACCTAGGCTCCGGACTCAATCACAGCCAGTAGGCGACGAGCGTTGCGATGGCGACGGCTGAGAGGAAGTTCGCAGCGAGCTTATCGTAGCGAGTGGCGACGCGCCTGAAGTCCTTCAGCCTGCAGAAGGCGTTCTCGACGAGATGGCGCTCCTTGTAGCGCGTTCGGTCGTAGCGGATCGGCGTCGTTCGCGTTCGACGACCGGGGATGACCGGCACGGCTCCGGCGCCACGGATCGTGCGCCGCAGAGCGTCGGCGTCATAGCCTTTGTCGGCCAGGATGTGCCTTGCGCCGGCGGCGCGCTCGAGAAGCGCTGGAGCCGCACTCACGTCGGCGACGTTGCCCGGCGTGAGCGTGACGGCATAGGGGCGCCCGACGACGTCGGTGAGCGCGTGGATCTTGGTGGTCTGGCCGCCGCGCGAGGGGCCGATCGCCTGCGACCGCGCCCCTTTTCCACCGAAGGCGGCGCGCTGGGCTTTGATGTAAGTCGAGTCGATCGCCGTGCTTTTGGGGACCGCATCACAAGCCGCCAGCGCCTCGAGCAATCGGTCCCAAAAGCGTCGCCGCGACCAACGATTGAAGCGATTGTAGACGGTGGTCGACGGCCCGTACTCAGCCGGACAATCACACCAGCGGCAGCCCACCTTCAGGACGTGAACGATACCGGAGATGACCCTGCGATCGTCGACCCGCCGCGCGCCGGGTTGGTTCTTCGGCAGATGAGGCTCGATCGCCGCCCACTGCGTCTCGGACAACCAAAACAAAGCGCTCATGACACCTCCCGCCGATGGCGGTCTGAATCACGATCCCCGCGTCAACTCAAGCGACTGATTGGGTTTGGAGCCTAGGTCGTCATGAGACTTCGGGTGGCCTCAGGCTGAAACACCTCGGCGCGCTGCCGGTCGCCGGAAAGCCAGCCGTCGACGATCGCGCAAAGCTCCCTGTAGTCGAACGGCTTGCCGATGTGGCCGTCGAGCCCCGCCTCGCGCAGCCGATCGAGCTGTTCCGGCAGAACGTTCGCTGTCAAAGCGACAATCGGAATGCTGGCCTCAGGGCCATGCGAGTCCCGGATCAGGCGTGTCGCCGTCAGCCCGTCCATCCCCGGCATGTGCACGTCCATCAGGACCAGGTCGTACCGGGTTCGCGCGACGGCCTCGACGGCCGCGGCGCCGTCGCCGACGACGTCGACCGCATGGCCTGCCGTCTCAAGGATGGCCTTCGCCAGTTCCTGGTTGACGTCGACGTCCTCGACGAGCAGCAGGTGTCCGGGCCGGTCCTCGCGCACGCTGCGGTCAGCCGGCGCGGCCAAGGTCGGAAGGCTTGCGCGCGGCAGCGCGACGCTGACGGTGAATGTCGATCCACGGCCGACCTCGGAGGCGACCCGGATTTCGCCGCCCATCGCCTCGACCAGCCGCTTGCAGATCGCCAGGCCGAGCCCGGTGCCGCCGAAGTCGCGACGGAGGGGATCGTCGACCTGGAAGAAGCGCTCGAAGAGGCGGGCGTGAGCATCGACAGGAATGCCGATCCCGGTGTCGGCGACGGAGAAGCGGATACGCTCGCCGCGAGGATTTGCCCCGTCGTACGACGCGGCGAGCCTGACGCTGCCGACCGGCGTGAACTTGACGGCGTTGTTCAAGAGATTGAGCAGCACTTGGCGCAGGCGCGCCTGGTCGCCCAGCACGGCCGACGGCAGGCGAGGGTCGATCGTCACCGAGACGGCGAGGCCTTTCGATTCGGCAAGCTCGCGGATGATCTCGAGACACCCCTCGGCGAGCGCCGCCGGCGCGAACGGTTCGCACACGAGATCGAGCGCGCCGGCCTCGACCTTCGAGAAATCAAGTATGTCGTTGACGATCGTCAGGAGCGCGGCGCCCGAGGTGCGGACGAGCTGCGCCCGCCTCTGCATCTCAGGATCGAGGCGACCCGAGGCGACCATCAGGTCGGTAAACCCGATGATCGCGTTCAACGGCGTGCGGATTTCGTGGCTCATCGCCGCCAGGAAGTCCGTTTTTGCCCGGCTCGCGCGCTCGGCCTCGCGCATGGCGCGTTGGAGGGCCTCGGCCTGCGCGCGCCGCTCGGTGACATCGCGTGCGCTGAGCATCAGAGCGGCCGGCGCACCGTGCGAGTCGACGACCACGCCGTAGCTCACCTCGACCCAGATGAAGCTGCCGTCCTTTCGCCGATAGCGCTGCTCGAGGATGGCTCGCGTCCGGCGCCCAGCGACGAGTTCGGCGACGAGCGCTTCGACTGCCGGCAGATCTTCCGGATGAACGATCTCCTGCGCGTCGTGCGCGACGAGCTCTTCCGGCTCGTAGCCGAGGACCCGGCGGCACCCCGGCGACACATAGCGGCGCAGGGACTGCAAGTCGGTCTGCACGATCATGTCGACCGTGTTCTCGGCGAGCATCCGGTAGCGCTGCTCGCTTTCGCGCAGGGCAAGCTCGGCTTTCTTGCGGGCGGTCGTGTCGAGGCTCAGGCCGACCACGGCCACCGGCTCTCCCTTCCCATCTCGCTCGACTTCGCCCAGCGCCGTGATCCAGCGGATGCTGCCGTCGCGACGACGCACGCGAAACTCGCTGGAAAACATCCGCCCGCCGGCGGTCGCCGCCGCAAGCTCGGCGAGGACGCGCCCGGCGTCGTCGGGATGGGCAATCGGCCGCCAGTCGCGCTCGAGATCGAGCTCGATCGGCTCCTCGGGCAGGTCGTGCTGGCGGGCTGTTTCCGCCGAGCACCAGACGCGTCCCGCCTTGATGTTGACCTTCCAGGTCCCGGCGCCCGCCGCCTTGAGCTCGGCTTCGTGACGGCGGCTCTGCCGCAGGTCGCCGACGATCTTCAGGTAACCGATGCAGCGGCCATCCTCACCCTTGAGCCGGCTGAAGTTGACCAGGACCGGCACGCTCTCGCCGTGCTTGGTGCGGAACGTCCACTCGCGCAGCTCCGCACCTGCATCCGGCACGTTTGCCGACAATGCTTCGAAGCCCGGCTCGAAGGGCCGTCCCAGCTCGCTCGACATGCGCTGCGCGTGCGCGGCGAGCCCTCGGGCTCGTGGAACAGCGACGGGTCCGCCTGGCCGACGACCTCGGAGGCGCCATAGCCGAGCATCTGCTCCGCCGCAGGGTTGAACAGCGTGATCACGCCAAGCTCGTCGGTTGCGATGATGGCGTAGCCGGCATGGTCGAGGATCGCGGCCTGGAGGGTCGCCGCGGCCTGCAGCTCCTGCGTTCGCGCCGCGACCTGCTCTTCGAGCGTCAGCGACGCCTTCGCGATCGCGGCGTGGGCGTCCTGGACCTTCGCTGCGCGCCTTTGCACCGCGTGGAAGAGGCCGATCTCAAGCCCGACAACGAAGACATAGAAGCCCAAGGCGATCGCGATCGACGGATTGATGACGAACGTATCGAAGGGCGGAATGAAGAAATACCAGGCGACCAACCCCGAGAGCGTCGCACAGATGATTCCGGCGCGCGCACCGAGGCAATAGGTGACGAGAACGACGGCGGGAAAGAAGGTCAGGAAAGGAAGACCGGGCGGCAGGCTCCGGTCGATAGCAAATCGTAGGAGCAGCGCGACGACGACTGCGTTGATGGCGTAGAAGGCCGCAAGGCGAGGATGTCGTCTTGCCCAGCTATGAGCGCTCGATAGGCGAGCGACTCCTGACATCATCGGCACGGTGGCGACTCGGGCGTTTCAGCCGCAGCCAACCTATCCGATTCGTCGTGCCAGCCAAGCTCGATCGTGATGCCGCGAGCCAGCCCGCGTGCGAGGGCTAGGCGGGCAGCGGAACGTCGGCCGCAAAGCAGCGCGCGGCGAAGACATAGCAGATCTTCTGGATCTCCTCGCTGGAGAGAAGCTCCGGCTGCGACATGCCGCGGATCGCGGCGTCGTAGAGCCGCGTGAAGGTCGGGGTAAGCGTCGGCACGCCGTCCATGGCCACCAAGGCCTCGATCTGCTCGAATTGTTGCTTGCGCGCCGCGATCGTCATCACCCAGATCCCCCTAATCGGGCGCGATGATAGCTCGATGCGCGAAGCCGGGACATTCGGCCGGGCGGCTTAAGCCAGGTGGTCAGCCCAGGGCGCGCGATCTGTCCTTGCCGCCTTCGATCACCCGCGTGGACGCGGCGGCGACGGCGGCCCGCGTCGAGACGTTGAAGGCCCGCAAGAGCGCGGCAACATGCACCTTCACCGTCCCCTCGGCCAACAGCATCGCCCGAGCGATCTCCTTGTTCGACTTGCCCTGCGCCACGAGGGCGAGGACATCGGACTGGCGCTGCGTGAGCTGCGGAAAAGGGGCGGCCTCGGGCAGTGACTGTGGCGGCTGCGAGCCGCCGCCTCCCGACAGCAGCTGCGGCGTGCCAGCAGCGGGAGGGTCGGCGAGCCATGTCGGAACATGGATCGCGCCGGACAGAACGGCTTCGATCGCGTGGCTGATCGCGATGAGCCCCTGCCCCTTGCTGACGAACCCGTGGACCCCGCCTCGAGCGCGCGAAGAACGTCCCGACGCTGCATGGAGGCCGTGACAACGACCACGCTTGTCGACGGAAAGCATTCGCGCACCGCGATCAGCGATGCCGCGTCGACCATGCCCGGCATCGCGAGGTCGAACAAAGCGAGCCTCGGATCCGCTTTCAGCTCCCCAAGCATCGCCAGGGCGGCATCGAGGGATGGCGCCTCGAGCACGTCGTCGAAGGCATGATCCCGCTTTAACAGCGTCGCCAGGGCAAGCCGCGAGATGTCGTCGTCGTCGGCGACAAGCGCGACCCTCGGATCAGGCTTTTCAGACAAGACCGCCACCGGTGGTTGTGGCGAGCACGGGTGCGGGCGGGTGGCCGGTCAGCTCTGCCACACGGTCGAGAATGAGACGCCGCTCGGCGAGAACACGCGACTTGAGATCTGAGAGATGGGCTTCGGTCGCGCACGCCGCTTCCAAGTCCGTGCACAGCTTGGCAAAGGTTGAGAAGCCGAGAACACCGGCGCTGGACACCGCCGCATGTGCGATCCGTGCCAGCTCTGCCCGATCGGCCGAAGCGATCGCGGTTTCGCTGACCGTCGTCTCGAGCTTCACGGCCAGCATCGACATGAGCTGGCCGACCTTCGCGTCGCCGAGCAGAGACGAAAGCTTGCGCCAGGCTTCCACGTCGAGGGATCGTGCCGGTCGATCGGAGACCGGTCCGCACTGAGGCCGGTCGAGGGGTTTGCCTGCATGCCAGCCCTCCTTCGAACCGTGCGGGAGCGGCACCGCCAGTCTACAGAATCACCTGCGAACGCTGGCAAAGAATGCGCGTCGTCTCAAGACGAGCCGAGGTCTTATGCAGACAAGTCGGGCCTATGACTGGTCGACGGCCGCGAGGCTCGTCTATTTCCAGCAACGAGCCTCTTCAGCCAGCGAAGCTGAGCAAAGGGCGCGATCCTTCTGCGATCTGCGCGGCGCGCGCGACGACTGCGCCACCGCGCCACGCCGCGCGATCGATCTCGGTGCGGGTGATGAAGGCCTGCAGCTTGAGATGATCGGCGAACCACGAATCGGCGTAAGCCGAATAGCCTTGAGGCATCGACTTGAGCGTCAGCTCGCGCGAGAGGTCGAGGCCGGCATGGTGGAGGCTGTCGAGCATCGCCCTGAAGGTGTCGGGCTGCGCCACGATGCGGTCGCGGATCGGCGCCAGTGCCTTCGGGCTGAGCTTGTAGAAACCCGACGCGATGAAGCCGCCCTGCGGCCCCAGATGCAGGTAGAGGACGCCGCCGCCTTCATCCTTCGTGCCGCTCGGCGTCAGCAGGCCGCTGACATGGGCTTTGTAGGGGCGCTTATCGGTGGAGAAGCGGATGTCGCGGTTCATCCGGAACATCGTCTGCTGGCCGCCCGATAGCGGCAGCGGGCTGTCAGACAGCGCCGCGCTGATCGCCTCGAGGATCGCGGCGAACGGCGCCTGCACCTCGTCCCGGATGCGCGTGCGGTGCGCATCGAACCAGGCCTTGGTGTTGTTCTCTTCCAGCTCGGCCAGCAGGGCGAAGGCGGAGGCGGGCATCACGGCTTCGGTCACGGCAATATCTCCTCACATCTGCGGAATGCGGCGATGCGCGGCACACGCCTCGACGATCGCCGCGACGCGCCGCGCGCGGGTTTGGGCGCGCTTGGCCTGATCGACCCAGCGCAGCAGGTTGCGCCGGTAGGACGGCGGCGTCTCAGCGAAATAGACCTGCGCAGGCGGTTCACGAGCGAGGGCCGTCGACAGGTCTTCGGGAACGACAAGCGCATCGATCGCCGCATACGCGTCCCACAGCCCCAGCGCTTTCGACCGCTCGATCGCGGCACGCCCTGGCGGCGTCATACGCCCCTCCGCCTCCAGCACGGCGGCCCGGTCCTTGTACCACTGCGCCCAGGCCTGCTGCCGGCGTGGCGAGATCAGCTGCATCGTCCGCTCCGAATCGAGCTTGCGGGCGATCCCGTCGACCCAGCCGAAGCAAAGCAGCTCATCGAGCAGATCGAGCCGGCCGACATATTTGGCAGGCATCGATTGCTTGTACCGCACCAGCCAAACGCTGTCGGTACGAAGATGGTTTGCGGCCAACCAATCCCGCAACTCGGCGCGGCTCGCGACCTCGACATGCTCGAAGCCGTCGGTCGGGATCACGCCGCCTCGTCTCGCGTGCGGGCGTCCAGCCACGTCCGATACCAGCGTTGGAACGCGATCGATGGTGCATCGGAAGGCATCGAGACTTCCTCGCCGGTGGTGGGCACCTCGGATGGCCAGCAGGTGACCTTGTTGCGCTTGTCCTCGGCCAAGATCACAGGGGTAAGCAGGTCGTAGATGCGCGGCACGAGGCTGTGCCTGCCGAAGTTGCGGCGTGCGAGCACGATGTTGTTGCTGCGCCCCGCCTCGGTCGGCACGGCATAGATGACGAGCAGCGACTGCCGCCCAGCCTTTTTCTGCGGAATGCCGAGGCTCATCGCGTGCGGCGGGTGGAAGGCGACCCAGCCGACATCTGGCGCGGGCTGATTCGGGCCCGTCGCGATCCACCAGTCCATGCGGAAGCCACCGTCGGGGTGGTGGACGAGATCGTGCGCCAGGCGCGCATTCGGCATCTTGCCGAGCGCACGGCCGAAGGCCGCGCCGATGCTGCGAGGATGCACGAAGGGGATGTGCGCCACGTCGAGCATGGTCTGCACGCCGCGGCTCCAATGCACCGGCCACTCGCGCTCGACCACCGAGCCGAACCAGCCTTCACCGAGCGGCGCGGGAAGCGCGAGCGGCGGCGCGGTCTCGGCGTCGCCGGCGAACACCCAGAGCAGGCCCTCGGTCTCTTCGCATCGGAGCGCCTGGGCGCGGACGGCGGAGAGCTTGGCATCGGGGTTGAGCGGGATATGCTTGCATGCGCCCTCGCCATCGAAGCGCCAGCCATGGAAGGCGCATTGGACCGTGCCGTCGCCGGGCAGCTTGCCGATGGACAGCTTGACGCTTCGGTGCGGGCAGCGATCGACCAGCGCACGCGCCTGACCGGCGGCGTCGCGGAAGGCGACGATCGGCACGCCGTCGAGCACGAGCGCCAGCGGCGTGCCTCGCTTGAGCCGCCGGGAGGCGGTGACCGGCGACCAGTGGCCCTCGAGCGTTGGGAAGCGGACGATGCGCATCAGGCGGACACATCGGCGGCCGGCTTGTCGGCGACGAGGAACCACATCAGCGCGCCGGTGACGCCGAATGCCGAGCTGGAGCGGCGGACCTCGAGACCGGCGTCGGCGAGCGCCGCCGCGTAGCCGTGGGTCGGCACATAGTCGCCGACGACGACCCGGCCGCCGGGCCTCAGGACGCGCGCGATCTCGCGGCAGGCCTTGGCCCGGTCGGGCTTGGGCTCGATGTTGTGCAGGCAGAGCAGCGAGACGACGACATCGAAGGTCGCGTCGGCGAAGGACAGCCGCGTCGCGTCTCCGGTCCGCACCTCGGCGCGATCGGCAACGCCCTCGATCGCGATGTTCGCCCGGGTCGCGGCGTCGCCGTTGTTGCTAAGGTCCTTGGCGGACCAGATGTCGATGCCGATCGCGCGGCCGCCGTTGGCGAGGCGCTTCGCGGCGCCGATCAGCAGCAGGCCGGCGCCCGTGCCGACATCGAGCACCTGTTCGTCGCCGCGCCACGCGATCAGGTCGAGGAGGGCGTCGCGTGTGCGGAGCTTTCCGCCCAGGCCGTATTCCAGCATCTCCAGCCCGAGAAGGAGCGGAACCGCGCCCGCAACCGCCAGCATGATCCCGAGCGGCGCCGACAAGGGGAACGGACGCAAGGAGGCGAGCAAAACGCCGATGGCGACCAGGGCGCCGCCGGCGCCCAGCATGCCCAGCATGATACCGGGCGCATCCCAGCCATAGTGCGGTCTGCGCTTGGCCTCGGCAGGTCGGTCGAGCATAGTGGCCCCGCCCTCTTACTAAACAGACAAGTCCGTATAATAAGTCGTCAGCCTTATGGTCAAGCCTGATCCTTCAAGCGAGGGGCAAAGCCGCCTCGGCCGCCCCCGCGACCCCGCAAAGGTCGAGTCGATCCTCGACGCGAGCTGGCGTCTGTTTCTGGCGCACGGCGTGGAGCCGGTGTCCGTCGATACGATTGCCGCAGAGGCGGGAGTCGCGAAGGCGACGCTCTACGCCTACTTCCCCGACAAGCGCGCGCTGTTCCAGGAAGGCGTGCGCCGCGAGATGGCAAAGATCGAGGCGGCGCAGCGGCTGACCGCCGCCCCGGCGCCGGACCAGACCTTGCGCGAGGTGCTCATGCAGTTCGGCATCGGCATCATGACCTTCCTGACCAGCCCCGGCGCGATCGACTTCTACGGCTCGCTGTCGGGCGAGCTGCGCCGCGATCCCGAGCTGGCGCGCCTGTTCTACGAGTCAGGCCCGGGCCGGACGCTCGCCAATCTAAGCGCGATCCTGGGCAGCCCGCTCGCCGCCGAGCTGTCGATCCCAGACGTCGACGCCGCGGCCGAGATGCTGATGGGGCTGTGGCAGGGCATGTCGAGCTACCGACTTATGCTCGGCATCGATCACGAGGCGGTGGTCCGCTCGATTCCCGACCGTGTCGCGAACGGGATCGATGCATTTCTTCGGGCCTTCGCGCGCTGACACTGGTCGCGCTTGAGGGCTCGCCTTCGAGCCCGACCGCACGCATCGTGGGTCGTCGAAGACCAAGGCAGGTCTCGCGCCGGCCCATCATTGCGGGACCTGCAATAAACAAGTGCCAACACGGCCATATACAAGCAACGCCGCCGTCGTCATGTCGGGAGTGTGAGCGAAACGGCTTGCGTCCATCAACCTGCAGCCCCTTCGAAGGAACGTTCGACATGCCCAGCCCCAAGCTCTACTGGCACGCGCTGTCCGGCCATTCGCACCGCGCGCAGCTCTTCGCGTCGCTGATCGGGGTTGAGGTCGAGCTCGTCGAGGTCGATCTCGCCAAGCGCGCGCAGAAGGCGCCCGATTTCCTCGAGCTCAACCCGTTCGGTCAGGTGCCGGTTCTGGTCGACGGCGACACGGTCGTTCCCGATTCCAACGCGATCCTGGTGTATCTCGCCAAGAAGCACGGCAAGACCGACTGGCTGCCCGAGGACGCCAAGGGTGCGGCGGCGGTGCAGCGCTGGCTGTCGGTCGCGGCCGGGCAGATCGCCTCCGGCCCCGCCGCCGCGCGCCTCATCACCGTCTTCGGCGCGGCCCTCAACGCCGACGAGGTGATCAAGCGCGCGCACGCCGTGCTGTCGCTGATCGACGCCGAGCTTGCGGGCCACGACTGGCTCGTGGCGGGTGCGAAGCCCACCGTCGCCGACGTCGCGCTCTACAGCTACATCGCGCACGCGCCGGAGGGGAATGTCGATCTGTCGCCCTATGAGAACGTCAGGGCATGGCTGGCACGTGTCGAGGCGCTGCCGGGCTTCGTGCCCCTGAAGAAGACGCCCGCCGGCCTATTCCAGGCCGCCTGAAGCGGCGGCCCGGGCTCCCCCTCCGCCTTGCGAGGACCGACCTCATGAGCACCGACCCGCTTCCCTTGGGATGGGACCTCGCGCCATCGCCATTCCACCCGGGCGAGCTCGCGATCCAGCGCCGCGTCGGCGTAGTCGACAAGGTCGATGCGCAGGGGCGACGCTCGGTGCGGCGGTACCTGACCGAGCAGCATCGTGCGTTCTTTGGTTTGTTGCCCTACGCTTTCGTGGGCACGGTCGATGCGCACGGCCAGCCCTGGGCATCGATGATCGTCGGCGACCCGGGCTTTATCGCCGCTCCCGATGCGCACCGGCTCGAGGTGGCGGGGCGGCCGCTGTTCGGCGATCCGCTGAACGAGACGCTGCGCGACGGTGCCGGGATCGCGCTCTTGGGCGTGCAGCTGCCGACCCGGCGGCGCAATCGCGCGATCGGCGTGGTGAAGCGTGCGGGTCCAAACGGCTTCGCGATCGCGGTGCGGCAGACGCTCGGCGTCTGCCCGCAGTATATCCAGGGGCGCGACGCGCGTTTCACCGCCGATCCGCGCAAACCCGAACCGCGTCCGGTCCATCGCGCGACGACGCTCGATGCGGCCGCGCGCGCGATCATCGAAAAGGCCGACACCTTCTTCGTCGCAAGCGCCGATCCGCGAGAAGAAGACGGGGAAGCTGCGGGTCCCGACGTCGGCCACCGCGGGGGTCGGCCGGGCTTCGTGCGCGTCGACGATGCGCAGACCCTGACCACGCCCGACTTCGTCGGCAACTTCATGTTCAACACGCTCGGCAACTTCCTCGCCGACGATCGCGCCGGGCTGTTGTTCCCCGATTTCGAGACCGGCGACAGGCTCTACATCGCTGCCCGCGCCGAGGTGATCTGGGATGGACCCGAGCTTGCCGCCTTCGTCGGCGCGCAGCGGCTGGTGCGCTATCACGCGACCGAGGTGATCCGCGTCGAGCGGGCCTTGCCGTTGGCCTTTTCGGCGCCCGACTGGTCGCCGCTGCTGGCGCGCACCGGGACCTGGGCCGAGGCGGACGCGGCAATCGCCGCCGAGCGCGACCGCAATGTCTGGAGACCGTTTCGTATCACACGGATTGAGGTGGAGAGCGACTCGGTGCGCTCCTTCTACCTCGAGCCTGCCGACGGCGGCGGGCGTGCCGGCTATCGTGCGGGACAGTTCCTGCCGGTCCGCGTCGAGCCGCCGGGCTGGGCCGCGCCGGTCACGCGAACCTACACGCTCTCCGATTCGCCGGGCGGCACCTATCGCATCAGCGTCAAGCGCGAAGGGCGCGGCGGGGTCTCCGATTGGCTGCACGACCACGCCACCCCGGGCACGCTGATCGAGGCGATGGCGCCGCGGGGCAGCTTCACCTTCGAAACGCCGCCGAACCGCGCGGTCGTGCTCGTTTCGGCCGGCGTCGGCATCACGCCGATGCTGGCGATGCTGAACGACCTGCTCGTCAACGATGGCCGCACGCGCCACCACGCGCCGATCTGGTTCGTCCATGGCGCGCGCAACGCCGCCGGCCACGCCTTCGCGGCTCATCTGCGCCGCAAGGCCGAGCTGCACGCAAATCTTCGCGTCCACACCGCGTACAGCGCGCCGAGCGAGGGCGACGCGCCGGACAGCGTCGGCCGCATCGATGTCGCGCTGCTAAAGCGTGTGCTGCCGTTCGACGATTACGACTTCTATCTTTGCGGGCCGCCTGGCTTCATGCAGGGGCTCTACGACGGCCTGCGCGACCTCAACGTGCCCGACGCGCGCATCCGCTTCGAGAGTTTTGGGCCCGCCTCGGTCGCGCGCCGCCCGGATGCTGCGGCCGCGAGCGACGAGGAAGCGGTGCGGGTCGACCTCGCGAAAAGCGGCAAGGTGCTGCGCTGGCGGCCGCGCGACGGCTCGCTGCTCGACACGGTCGAGCGGGCGGGCGTCGCGGTCCTGTCGAGCTGTCGCTCGGGCGTGTGCGGCACCTGCGCAACGCGGCTCTTGAAGGGCGCCGTCGAGTATCCCGAGCCGCCTGCACACGAGATCGCCGAGGGCGAAGCGCTGATCTGCGTCGGCCGCCCCCGGCCCGGCGCGCATCTCGACGACAGCGCCGACCGCGAAGGCGTGACGCTCGACCTTTGAGACCCCGCGCCCGGCTACGCACCGAGAGCGGCCCGTACCCGACGTCGGAGCCTCGGCAGCAGCGTCTCCTCGTACCACGGGTGGCGCTTCATCCAGCCGACCACGCGCCACGAGGGATGCGGCAGCGCGACGACAGCGCCGTCTGCGGTGAACCCGTCGCGCACGCGCTCGACCATGGACTTTCCGCCGTCGGCCAGGTAGCGCGCCTGGGCATAGCTGCCGACGAGCAAGGTCAGCCGGTCGGCGGGCAGCACCGCAAGAATGCGGTCGTGCCAGAGCGGCGCGCATTCGGGCCGCGGCGGCAGGTCGCCGCTCGGCCCTTTGCCTGGATAGCAGAAGCCCATCGGCATCAAGGCCACCTTTTCGGGATCGTAGAAGTCGTCTGGCTCGATCCCGGTCCAGGCGCGCAGCCGGGATCCGCTGTCATCGGCCCAGGGCACGCCGCTCGCGTGCACTTTCGATCCCGGAGCCTGCCCGATGATCACGATGCGCGACGTCGAGCTGAACTGGACGATGGGCCGCGGCCCCGCCGGGAGGTGCGGCTCGCAGACACGGCAAGCGGCAATCTCCAGATGCAATGGAGTGAGCACTTGCTTCGTGTTGGGTGCAGTCATCACGGATCGGCGCGCTTGAAGGACGACCTCGTTCGGGTCGATCCGTCTAAGAAGCCGTTACGCGATGACCTCGTCAACGACGCTGCCGCACCGTCGGCCGTTGGCGCCGATCGCAGTCCTATCTCGGCCAGGGTTGCCTGAGCTTCGCGTAGTCGATGGCAAGCCACGAGGGCGAGCCCATAAGCAACTTCGGACCCTTCCGTGACAACGACGCCGCGATAGGCGAGCCTGCACGTGTGGTCTCGCAAAATGAGAGGCGCACTTGACCTTGGCAGAGTGCAAGCGCGAGCTGGAGCAGCTCGGGATCGTCCGCTATCCGACGCGGATCGCCTACATGAAATCGTTAGGCCCGACGTCGCCGGATCGTCGAGCGCCGGGGCATGCGCGACGCGCGGCGATGTCGCTGGTTTGTGCAAGGCGATCGCTCGGGTTCTGGCACGACGATCCGAGCTACGCGCGCCTGCGCGACGATCTCAGCGCGTCCATCGCCTTTCTCGGATCCGACGGGCCTGTCGAGCCCTTCAAGGCGCGCCGGGACGAGCTTGCGACAGTCGCCGATGCGTTCCTCTTCCAGACCGAAGGAACGGAGCAGTCGAGGGTCTCATCGCTCTGGAGCCTGCTCACGGCGATGACGGTATGCCTCGAAGATTTCACCTACCAGGATGTGGACGACGAGAGGGATGCCGAGGTCTGGGCCTGGGACAGCGCGTTCCAGGCCGCGACGGCCTTTGCGGGCGGCGCGCAATGGCAGGCCGCCGACGTCGATCTCGACCTCGAGCGGCGACGCGAATTCTGGACCTGGTTCGTCGAGCGGGAGCCCGACGAGGCCGCTGCGCTGCTGTCGAAAAGCGGATGACGGCCGCGCTCGGCCGCGACGCAGCCGCCGGCGATCGAGAGCGCGCTATCGCGCCCCGAGATGGTCGAGCAGCAGCTCGGCGGCGGGGGCCGAAGAGGCTGGGTTCTGGCCGGTGATGAGCAGCCCGTCGCGGACCACGTGCGGTGCCCAATCTGCGCCCCTGGTGAAAAGGCCGCCGTTGCGCTTCAGCTCGTCCTCGACAAGGAACGGCACGACTTTCGTGAGACCCACCGCCTCCTCCTCGCCGTCGGTGAAGCCGGTGACCTTCTTTCCTTCGACCAACGGCTTGCCGTCGGCGGCCTTGGCGTGCCGCAGCACGCCCGGCGCATGGCAGACGAGGGCAACGGGCTTTCCGGCTGCGATGGTCGTCTGGATGAGCGCGATCGAGTGCTTGTCCTCCGCGAGATCCCACAGCGGACCATGGCCGCCCGGATAGAAGACCGCATCGAACCCGTGGTGCGAGACCGTGTCGAGCCTCAAGGTCTTGGCCAGCGCCGCCTTGGCGGGCTCGTCGGCCTGGAAGCGACGCGTCGCCTCGGTCTGCGCGTCCGGCTCGTTGCTTTTGGGGTCGAGCGGTGGCTGCCCGCCTTTGGGCGAAGCCAGGACGATGTCGGCGCCGGCGTCCCTGAAGGCATAGTAGGGCGCCGCAAACTCCCCGAGCCAGAAGCCGGTCTTGCGGCCGGTCGTGCCGAGCTGGTCGTGCGAGGTGAGCACCATAAGGATTTTCATGGATGAATTCCTTTGAGAGCGAACGATGCTCGGTTCGTCGATCGGCTAGGGAACGGTCAGTGCCCGCCGGGCGCTTCTCCCGCGCTACGCGCTGCGCCTTCGGTCCCTCCGGGCATTCGGGTCGGACCATCAAGGGGTGAGACATCGGGCCGGGCGGACATCTCCGCGCGATTGTCGTGGCGTAAGAGCTCGTCCGGGAGCGCCATGCGCACGGCTCCGATCTTCTCGAGGACGATGGGCTCTTGCGCCCAAGCGTTCCCGGCGAAGAGGAGAGCGACGAGTGCGAGTATCCTTGTCATGCTCACCTCCTGCCAGAAGCAACGAAACGTCGAACGGACGGCCCCGCGCGCCGCGCTGATCTGCGCGCCGCGCGCCGCCTAGGCCGCCTTCGCGATGGTGCCGTGCGGATCGATGACGAACTTCTTCGCCACGCCGTCGCTAAAATTCTTGTAGGCGTGCGGGGCATCCTCGAGCTTGATGATCTCGGTGTTCACCACCTCGCTCAGGTACGGCATCCGATCCCACAGGATCGCCATCATCAAATCGCGGTTGTACTTCATGACCGGCGCCTGACCGCCGGTCAGTTGCGGCGACTTGATCCAGGCTTTGCTGAACGCCAGCGGGAGCTCGCCCTTTTTCGCCATCTCGGTCTTCGGCGCGCCGGGGTCGAGGTCGGTGTAGATGCCCGGGATCCCCATGGCGCCGCCGGCCCGAACCACCTCGAACAGCGTATTGATGACGGCCTCGGAGCGGATTTCGCCGTCGGCATCGCCTTCACCGTGGGCCTCGAGACCACCGCGTCGACGCCGCAGTCGACCTCGCGATGCCCGAGGATCGCCTCGATCTGATCGGGAACCGGCGTCTCGCTGCTCGTGTCGACGGTCTGGTAGCCGGCCTTCCGCACGAGATCGAGCCGCGCCTTGTTCCGGTCGGCGACGATGATGCAGGAAGCGCCGAGAAGCCTGGCGCTGGCGGCCGCACACCGCCCGACCGGTCCCGCACCCGCGATATAGATCGTGGATCCCGTCCTGCATCCGGCCGCCATGCAGCCGTGATAGCCCGTGGGCAGGATGTCCGAGAGCAAGGTCAGATCCCGGATCTTCGCCATCGCCTGCGCCTTGTCGGGGAAGGGCAGCAGGTTCCAGTCGGCGAACGGCACCATGAGATAGTCGGCCTGGCCGCCCTGCCAGTTGCCGAGGTTGAAGCCGTAGGCGCCGCAATCGACCTTGTCGTTGACGTTCATGCAGACGTCGGTGTGCCGCTCCTTGCAGTTGCGGCAGCGTCCGCAGGAGACGTTGAACGGCACAGAGCAGAGATCGCCCTTCTTAATGAACTCGACGTCGCGGCCGACCTCGATGACCTCGCCGGTCATCTCGTGACCCATCACCATCCCGGAGGGCGCCGCGAAGCGACCATGGTAGATGTGCTGATCGCTGCCGCAGATGTTGGTCGCCACGATCCTCAAGATGACGCCGTGCTCGATCTTCTTGCCGTGGGGGTCGGCAAGCTCTGGGTACTTGATCGTTTCGACCTTGACCTTATAGGGCTCCAAGAAGGTGACGACGCGGTTTCCGTTGGCCATGCTACCACTCCCGAGGTCGACCCGAGCCCGACGGAGCTCGTCAGTCGTGCGATTTGCCAAGTCGGTTTCGCAGGAACTGCGTGCCTGCGATCGAATGTGCGTGGTTGAATTTGGATCATCGACGCCTTTGGCGCATGCGTATCGTGCCTACGGAATGTCCCCGGATCTCGCGAGCCCGGCTAGTCGACGGCGCGGCCGCAGCTGCGCTCGCCGCGCTGCAAGCAAGCTGAAGTCGACGATAGTCGAATAGGAATGCGGCTTGCGAGCTGTTCGCCGGTGGCAGCGCATGCCATGCTCAGGCGTCAACACGTGAAAGCGCGTACGCCGATTAGTCGTTTGACCACAAATAAATGCGATATTGCGATTGCAAGCTCGCACCGCCGCGGCTGCGCTCTTAGTAGAATCGAGGGATTGGCCCTGGGTGCGGCGTCATGCGATCGGACAAATCGAACGCCACCTCGTCGACATAGCACCAGCCCCAGCCCTCCGGCGGATCATATCCCTCCACGATCGGATGCCCGGTCGCGTGAAAATGCCGCGTCGCGTGCCGGTTCGGGGACGAGTCGCAACAACCGACGTGACCGCAGGTCCGACACAGGCGCAGATGAACCCAGGGATCGCCGAGCAGCAGACATTCCTCACAACCCAGCGCACTAGGCCGAACGGTTCGCACGGTGCGGATGTGCGGGCAAAGATCGGCCATAGGCTCGTTTCCTAAGATTTGGTGGCTGAGGACGACGTGTTCGCAAGATGGCCATGAAGCGCCTGGACGACCTGGGCGCCCTCGCCGATCGCAGCGCCGACTCGTTTGGTGGACCCCGATCGCACGTCGCCGACGGCGTAGACGCCGGGAACCGTCGTCTCGAGGGAGAAGCCCGCTCGACCGCCGCCGTGAGGATCGCCGGTGAGGACGAAGCCAGCCTGATCCAGCCGGACATCGCATCCCTCAAGCCAAGTGGTCGCGGGATCGGCGCCGATGAACGAGAACAGGTTGCGGACCGCGTCGGTGACTTCCACGCCGGTCAGCCGATTGCGCGATCGAACTCTCTGCAGCCCGGTCTCGCGCGAGCCTTCGAGGGCGATGACCTCGGTATTGAACTTCACGTCGATGTTGGGCGTGGCGGCGATGCGATCGATGAGATAGCGGGACATGCTGACGGCAAGGTTCGCGTCGCGCACCAGCATCATGATCTTGGCCGCATGCCCCGACAGAAAGACGGCGGCCTGCCCGGCGGAATTGCCGCCGCCGACGAGGATCACGGTCTCGTTGACGCAAAGGCGTGCCTCGATCGGCGAGGCCCAATACCAGACGCCCCGCCCTTCGAACTGCTCGAGGTTTGCGACCGCGAGGCGGCGGTAGCGGGCGCCGCTCGCCACGACGACGGTCTTCGCGCGGATGGGGCTCCCGCCTTCGACCTCGAGCCGAAGGGCGCCGTCCGAACGGCTGCAATCGAGGACCTTGGCTTCCACGGGGATCATCATCTCGGCGCCGAATTTCTGCGCCTGTGCAAAGGCGCGTCCGGTCAAGGCGAGCCCGGAAATGCCGGTGGGAAAGCCGAGGTAGTTTTCGATCCGTGCGCTGGCGCCGGCCTGTCCGCCATAGGCGCGCGCATCGAGGACGACGACCGAGAGACCTTCGGACGCGGCATAGACCGCCGTCGCCAACCCCGCGGGTCCGGCACCGACCACTGCGACATCGTAGAGCGGCCGAGATCCCCCGTCGCCGATCATGCCCAGCGCTCGTGCCAGTTCCGCCTCGGTCGGGTTGCTCAGCACCGCGCCGTTCGGGCAGATCACGAGGGGAAGGGACGCCGTTCCGGCCGCGTGCCGCGCCACGACGTCCCTGGCCTCGGGGTCCGAGAGGACGTCGAGCACGCGGTAGGGGTATCCGTTGCGGCTGAGGAAGCCTTGCAGCCGGATCATGTCGCTGGCGGTCGGCGTGCCGAGCAAGACGGGGCCACCCGCGTTGAACTGGATGAGGCTCACGCGGCGCAGGATCAGCGCGCGCATGATGCGTTCGCCGAGGTTCGCTTCGGCGGCGAGCAGCGCCCTCAATCCGCTCGGCGAGACCAGCAGAGCCTCGACATTGCCTTCGGCTCGGGCATCAACGAGCGCCGGGCGCCCGGCAAGCTCGTTGATCTCGGCGAGGAATTGGCCCGGCCCTTGTTCGACGATCGGTGCGACGTGCCCGAGACCGTCGTGCTGGGTGACCGAGACATGTCCCGACAGGATCACGACCATGCCCGGCGTCGGCTTGCCGGCTTCGAAGATGTACGCGCCGTCATCGTAATGCCGCGCGACGGCGAAGTGCCTGACGCAGTCGATGTCGCGGGCTGTCAGCGTGGGAAACGCCTGCTCGTAGCGCGGGCTCCCGGGTGACAAGATCGCGCCGTCGCTCCAAGTCTCGTGTCGCGGTTCGCCTGTCGTCATGGTCATCTCGTGGAGCAGAGCAGTGATCGCCAACGCTTGCGGGCCGCGTCGGAAGGGCGGCCGGTGGCCACCCTGCAGCTTTCGAGCGACCCGGCGGGACGCTTGCCGGGCAGACTCTGACGCGCGGCTAGACGGCCGGCACGGCGTCCTGCGAGACGGCCTCCGGAACGGCGTCCTCGTACCGCGGCGGATGCGACGAACACACGACCGGCAGCTTCGACACCATCACGTCGACCGGGACGATCTCCGGCGGCTTCACGAAGAGCTCGCCCGAGCGCGCCATCAGAGCAGATCCGAGGCGCCCCGACAGATGCGCCTGTCGACCATGATCGTCCGGGAAGACGTCGAAAATTCCAAAGGTCGAGGGGCCGAGGCGCAAGCCGAACCAGACCTTCGTGTCCGGCTCCGCGTCGACCATGTCCAGCCCGTCGCGGATGAGGCGTTCGACCTCGGCGACCTTGTCGGGCTTGGCTTCGCACCGCAACCACAAACCCACCTTGACCATGAGTGCCTCCTGAGCCGCGTTGACCGCACAATACTTCCGGCAGCGGCGACGCAAGGCAATTGAGGTGATGCCTTAGGTGACCTCCTTAATGATATCCGAAAGGGCGCACAGTCGTGCCCTGCAATGCCGATGTTTGACCTCGTGCAGCTCGTTGATGCTTGGACGAAAGTCTCGCCTCGTCGAGCTTTTCACAGCGCTGGCGAGGTTCTCGGAGCTTCAACACAACCGCGAGCTGACGCTCGCTCCTTTTCCGCTCGAAAAGAGCGACGAGGCTTCTCAATCGCGCGAAAGAAGAGGCCACCATCTTCTGGCGCGAGAACAAGAGATACCCGATCTGTTGGGCGCCGGTGCGAACCTCGCACGATCAAAATACAGGATCATCCTACGGCAATCACCTCATGCGCCGCGATCAACATTCCGTAACCTCCAAGTATCGGCTCTGCGAAGTCGGCAACGACCGGAAGGTGTGGAGGACAGGATGCTTGCATTGTCGGGTTGCAAGGTCGCGATACTGGCGACCGACGGGTTCGAGCAGCGTCGTTTCCTGGAAGGAAGAGGCAGTCTCAGGGAGGCGGGCGCAAGCACGATCGTCGTGTCGTCGACGCGCGACGATCTGATCTGCAGCTGGAACCCGTCGGGCGATGGATATTACACCGCTGTCGAGCGGCATATCTGCGATGTCCATCCGGCGTACGATGCCTTGTTCCTTCCCGGGACCGTCATCGATCCGGAAGCCGTTTTCGTCGATCCTCGGGCCGCAGATTTCGTCAAGAGCTTCTTCGATCTCGGACGACCGATCGCCTCGCTGTGTAGCGACCGCTGGCTGCTCGTGCATAGAGGCAGCATCCTCCGCGGCCGGCTGACGCCGGAGCCCCTGTTCGCGTCCAACATCGTTTTGTCTCAGAGCACTTCGGTCGCAGGCGCCGATCCCGGCCCATACGAGGATCTCGATGGCTTCATCCGGAGGATGCTGACCTTCTTCCAGGTCAGCCTCGCGCATTGTGCGCGCACGTCGATTGGCGCGCCGCCGCCGTCGATCCCATCGGGCCATATGGTTGGTGCTCCACCCATGACGAACGACGCGGCCGAGCTTCGCTGATGTCTCCGCGACGCCAACGCCGCCTGCCATGAGGCGACGAGTGCGCGGATGACGTGTCACGCAAGCGGTCCGCTGCAAGCGCCGTTCCCGCCTGACGCCCGGGGCATGAGCTTGACCGTCGCCCCGGCAACTACTTCGCGCGACGGATCTGCTACTGCAGATATTTTCAGCGGGTTTTCCTCACGCAAAAGTATAGAGTTTCTTTACGATAAGACACCTTGAACGCGATCCTGCACGCAGCCTGGCACCGCTGCCCCTGGGCTCAATGGAGATCATCGTAAGTCCAGCATTATCAACGATCGACTATGGACCCTAGCGTCCGTTCGAGGCGCCGACTTCGGTCGCCCTCCCCCAAAGTCTCCTAGGTTTTGCCTGAAGGTGAGTGTAGTAATCCGGCCCCGATGCGGCTGGTGGAAGACCGATGACTTCCAAGGCGTCTGCATTACCTGGTGAGAACGCCTTAGCTTTCCTCGCCGGCGGCGGCGAGCTTGGCGCGCTTATGCGCGCAAAAGACTGGTCGACCACGCCGCTCGGCCTGCCGGAAACCTGGTCGCGGAGCATCAAGACCGCCGTCAGCATTTGCCTGAACTCGCAATTCCCGATTTTGCTTTGGCTCGGGTCCGAGTTGAGGATCATCTACAACGACGCCTACATTCCTTTTTTGGGAGCAGCCAAGCATCCGGCCATGCTTGGCGAGCCCGGAACGACCGCGTGGGGCGAGATCTGGCCGGCGATCGCGTCGATGCATGACGAGGTGCAAGCCGGAAGGGCGACCTGGGTCGAGCACTACCAGATGTTCTTCGCCCGAAAGGTGCTTCACGAGGAGGTCTACGTCACCTTCGGCTACAGCCCGATCCTGGATGAGGACGGCGTCGGCATCGAGGGAGTCTTCTGCGCCTGCTACGAGACGACCGAAGAAGTCGTCCGGGAACGGCGGCTTTCGACCTTGCGCCATCTTGGAGAACGAAGCGCCGAGCATCGGACCGTCGACGGCGCATGCCGCGCAGCGGCCGAGGTTCTGGACGGCAACCCCTTGGATATTCCCTTTGCGGCGTTTTACCTGCTCAACGAAGAGGGTTCGTCCGCGCGACGCGTGGCAGCGGCGCGCCTGAACGGCGGGAGCGGCGCGTTCCCGGCGATCCATCCAATCGCGAGTGCCGTTGCGGAAGGTGGATCTTGGCCGCTCGGCCTCGTCGCCGAGACCGGTCAGGCTGCGGAGATAACCGATCTGCCGGGCCGGGGCTGGCAGTTCACGATGGCGCCGTGGCCTGACCTCGTGAGAACGGCGTTCGTCCTTCCGTTGAAAAGCTCCAGCCAACAGAGGCTGGCGGGCTTCCTTATTCTCGGGGTCAGTCCGCGGCGCGTCCTGGACGCGGACTACCGCAGTTTTCTCGACCTCGTGGCCGGGCATATCGCGACGACCATTTCTGACGCTGGCGCCCTCGAGGACGAACAACGGCGTGCCGAGGCCCTGGCGGAGCTCGATCGCGCCAAGACAGCGTTTTTCTCGAGCGTTAGCCACGAGTTCCGCACCCCCTGACGCTGATGCTTGGTCCGCTCGAGGAGCTGCTGGCCAAAGCCGATGCAGCGCTCGCGCAGGACGCGCGCGAGCTGGCCGCGGTCGCACACCGCAACAGCCTGCGCCTGCTCAAGCTCGTCAACACCCTGCTCGACTTCTCGCGGATCGAGGCAGGCCGTGTCCAAGCCTGCTTCGAGCCCTGCGACCTCGCGCGGCTCACGACGGAGCTGGCCTCGAGCTTCAGCTCGGCGTGCGACCGCGCGGGCCTGCGGCTCGACATTGCCTGCGATCCGCTCCCCATGCCGGTCTATGTGGATCACGACATGTGGGAAAAGATTGTTCTCAATCTTGTCTCCAACGCCTTCAAGTTCACGTTCGACGGCTCCATCGCCGTGCGCTTGGCGGCCACACCAGGCGGCGCGGAATTGCGGGTGAGCGACACCGGCACCGGGATCCCGGCCGCGGAGCTGCCGCGCATCTTCGAGCGGTTCCACCGCGTCGAGCATTCGAGAAGCCGATCCCACGAGGGGAGCGGCATCGGCCTCACCCTCGTGCAGGAACTGGTTCGGCTGCATGGCGGCACCATTTCGGTCGAGAGCCGAGAAGGTCACGGCACAACCTTCGCGGTGACCGTTCCGTTTGGGGTGGACCATCTGCCGGCCGACCGGATCGGCGGCGCGCGCAGCCTCCCTTCCACCGCGAGCCAAGCCAAAGCTTTCGTCGAGGAAGCGCTGCGCTGGCTTCCGACACCAGCCGAAATGCGAGTCGAGGAGAGCTCGCGCTCGTTCGAGGATGCGGAATTCATCGGCCCGCCGAACGAGCCGTTGGAAGCGCGCATCCTGCTGGCCGACGACAATGCCGACATGCGCGGCTACCTCGGCCGCCTGCTGACGAGGCGGGGGTGGACGATCGAAGCGGTTGCCGACGGCGAGGCAGCGCTCGCGGCGGCACGTCGCCAGCTCCCAGATCTCGTCCTGTCCGACGTCATGATGCCCGGGCTGAACGGGCTCGAGCTTGCAGCGGCGCTGCGGCGGGATCCGCAGTTCACAGATGTCCCGATCATCCTGCTGTCCGCTCGGGCCGCCGAGGATGCGCGCATCGAAGGTCTCGGGACCGGTGTCGACGACTACCTCGTCAAGCCTTTTTCAGCACGCGAGCTTCTGGCGCTGTGTTTCGGCCTGCAAAACTGACCCCCTTATCGGGGTGATCGGCGTCCAAAACTGACCCCTTAATCTTGGCCTGTTGCGCTGTCCGTTTTGACGGCGGGCGGGCGGCGGGGATGTTGGTTGTGGAGACGGTCGGCCGGATACGGCGGGAGCATCTGGTCAAGGGCAAGTCGATCAAAGAGATCGCCCGCGACCTGAAGATCTCGCGCAACACGGTGCGCAAGGTGCTGCGCTCGGGCGAGACCTCGTTTGCTTACGAGCGCGAGGTGCAGCCGCGGCCCAAGCTCGGGCGCTGGAAGACCGATCTCGAGGCGATGCTCGCCCGCAACGCGACGAAGGCGGCGCGGGAGCGCCTCACGCTGATCCGGGTCTTCGAGGAGCTGCGGGCGCTCGGCTACGAGGGCGGCTACGATGCGGTGCGCCGCTATGCCAGGGTCTGGGCAAAGGGGCACGCGGCGGCGAGCGCGGAAGCCTATGTGCCGCTGGCCTTCGCGCCGGGAGAGGCGTTCCAGTTCGACTGGAGCCACGACATCGTGCTGATCGGTGGCGCGACGACGACCGTGAAGGTGGCGCACGTCCGGCTCTGTCACAGCCGCATGATGTTCGTCCGAGCCTATCCGCGCGAGAGCCAGGAGATGGTCTTCGACGCGCACGACCGGGCCTTCGCCTTCTTCAAGGGAGCCTGCAGGCGCGGCATCTACGACAACATGAAGACGGCGGTCGAGACGATCCTCGTCGGCAAGGACCGCGGCTACAATCGGCGCTTCCTGCAGATGTGTGCGCACCATCTCGTCGAACCCGTCGCCTGCACGCCGGCGTCGGGCTGGGAGAAGGGGCAAGTCGAGAACCAGGTCGGGCTTGTCCGCGAGCGCTTCTTCACGCCTCGGCTGCGCGTGAAGAGCTACGACGAGCTGAACGGCATGCTGCTCGACCGGTGCGTTGCCTATGCCAAGGCGCACCCCCATCCCGAGCAGACCGACCGAACGGTGTGGGAGATGTTCGAGGCCGAGCGCCCGCACCTCGTGCGCCACGCCGGCCGGTTCGACGGCTTCCATGCGCTACCGGCATCGGTCTCGAAGACCTGCCTCGTGCGCTTCGACAACAACAAGTACTCGGTCAGCGCCAGCGCCGTCGGACGACCCGTCGAGATCCAGGCGTATGCCGACCGCGTGGTGATCCGCCAGGACGGCCGCATCGTCGCCGAGCATAGCCGCGTCTTCGGCCGCGGCGCGACCATCTGCGATCCCTGGCACTACGTGCCGGTCCTCGCCCGCAAGCCCGGTGCGCTGCGCAACGGCGCCCCGTTCAAGGACTGGGTGCTGCCGCAGGCGATCGATCGCATTCGCCGCAAGCTCGCCGGCTCCGACGACGGCGACCGGCAGATGGCGAAGATCCTCGCCATGGTGCTCAGCGACGGCCTGCAGGCGGTCGAGAGCGCCTGCGCGGAGGCGCTGATCGAGGGCGTCTCGTCTGCCGACGTCATCATCAACATCGTCTCGCGGCAGCGCGACCCCGCGCCGCCGATCACCATCATGACGCCGGACGCGCTGACCCTCCGCCATGCGCCGATCGCCGATTGTGCCCGCTACGACAGCCTCAGAAGGATCTGACCCATGGAACGTCTACTGGAACGCACCGACATCCTCGACATGATGGGCTCGCTCAAGCTCTTCGGCATGCGCTCGGCCTTCGACGAGATCGTCACCACCGCCGTCAAGCGCCAGCACGAGCCCCAGCGCCTCGTCGGCGACCTGCTCAAGGCCGAGATCGACGAGAAGCTGGCCCGATCCATCAAGTACCAGATGACGATTGCCCGGCTGCCGCTCGCCAAGGACGTCGCCGACTTCGCCTTCGTCGGCACGCCGATCAACGAGGTCCTCGTGCGCGATCTTGCCGGCGGCCACTTCATCGCCGAGCAGCGCAACTGCGTGCTCGTCGGCGGCACCGGTACCGGCAAGACCCACCTCGCGATAGCGATCGCCCGCAGCTGCATCCGTGCCGGCAAACGCGGCCGCTTCTTCAACACGCTCGATCTCGTCAACAGGCTCGAGGCCGAGACCCGCGCAGGTCGTCAAGGACGCCTTGCGGACTATCTCACCCGCATGGACTTCGTCATCCTCGACGAACTCGGCTACCTTCCCTTTGCGCAGAGCGGCGGCCAGCTGCTGTTCCACCTGATCAGCCGCCTCTACGAGCGCACCTCGGTCATGGTCACCACCAACCTCGCCTTCGGCGAATGGCCCAGCGTCTTCGGCGACGCCAAAATGACCACAGCGCTGCTCGATCGCCTCACCCACCACTGCGACATCGTCGAGACCGGCAACGAGAGCTGGCGCTTCAAGAACCGAGGCTGAAGGGGGCTTGGGACCGCGCTCGCCCCGGCTCCGCAACCCCGACCAGCTTACGCCGGGGCGAGCGCTACTGAAGCGCCCGTGCAAGCGGCAACAGAGGGGTCAAAGTTGGGGTCTGACGCAATCTCGATGATGTGCTTCAGACCGCTCCGATCAGCCTCGCCTCGAGCAGGTCGATCTTTGCCCTACCGTACATCTGTCGTTTGATCATCTTGAGCTTGTTGATCTGCCCCTCAGTCTGGCCATTCGACCAGGGCTCGACGATCGCAGCGCGGACGGCGGCCTTGCCCTTGGTGATCCCGGCCGCGAAGGACGCGAGAAGGCTCGTACCCGCTTCGGTGAGCCACGCATCAAGATCGGCCTCGACCTTCATGCGGATCATGCTGTGGAAGCGCTCGACGAGCGTGCGCGCCTCGGTGAGCGCGATGACGCCTGCTTCGATTGCGGCCACGGTGACGCTTTCTGCCTTGCTCAGGTGATTGCGGGCCATGGTCAACAGCCTGGCGATCGTCCTCGCCGACGGCACCTTCCGTAAGTGCTGATCGGAGGCGGTCTCCGCGCGGCGACGCCGTGTCGCCCATTCCCGCACCACGCGTTCCGAGCCGCGATAGCCGCGGTCCCGCATGCGCCGCCACAACTCTGCGCCCTTGCGACATCCGCTCTCCCATTGCGCATCGAGCCAAGGCAGATGAGCGTCGAGGGAGCTTTGTCGGACACGGAACACGTCGGTCCTTTGGCCTCGGATGACCTGGCGAACGAGGCCGCGACTATGGCCCGTCTGGCGGACGATCTGCTTGATCGCCATCCCGTCCCTGACGAGCGCCATGATGTCGGCGTTGGTCTCCTCGCGACGAAGATACCCTTCGTATTGAAGCTTCTCCGCGCAGGTGAGCAAGTCCGGGTTGATTGTCGTCGCGCCGATCGCCGTTCTGATTGCCCGCATCGATTTGCGCACGGCATCAAGGAATGCGGCGCTGGCGTTCTCGAAGAGGTGCCAGCGATCGGCAACCTGGAGGGCACGGGGCAATGCTTTCGCGGCCGCCTCACCGTATCCGCCGCCACGATCGCGCGAGACGATCTGGATCTCTGGATGGTCGCCGAGCCAAGCCTCGATGGTCGCTCTCTCGCGATCGGGCAAGAGCGCCACCACGCGCCGACGTTCCAGATCGCAGACGATCGTCCCGTAGCGATGATTGCGGCGGAAGGCCCAATCGTCGATGCCGATCACGTTCAAAGCACCGACCCCGGACCGCGCCCGCCGCCGTACGACGCGCAACAGCGTGTCGTTGCTGACAGGCAGCATCAGCCGCTTGGCGAAGGACGCAGCAGGCCGGCCGCCGAGCGCCAAGCCGAGATGATGCACGAGCCCTTCGAGTCGAGCCGTTCTGCGCGAGCGGACCGGCAGCACCGCCTCGTCAAACCGCTCGGCGAAGATCCGCCTCGGGCAATCCGACGCCTCGCAGCAAAAGCGCCTCGTCACGATGTGCAGCCGAACAGACCGGCCCGAGCACGGCAGATCCGAGACACGTCGCATGTAGCGGCTATGGATGCGCCGGGACGGCGAGGCGCAGAGCGGACAGACCACCATGCCCGCAGCGGCACGAACCACGAGACAGATCTCATCGTCGCCGCGTGTCTCGCTCTCGACGATCAATCCGCTCGGGATCAAAGATGCAATCCGACAGCTGGCTGGCATGGTGCTGATTCTCCTCGAACAGCACCAAGCCAGCGGCAAACATCATCGAATGTGAGTCAGACCCAAAGTTGGACGCCGATCAGGGGTCAACATTGCGAGCCGATTGACACGCTGTCAGCTTCATGCTACCCAAATGGTTGATCATCGGCCATTGCGCTCGTCAGGGTTGGAGGACGGTCGATCTGCTGCGGCCTGACGTGGTCTATCAGCTGTCGCTTCGCCTAGGTGCTAGCTATGAGGCGACGTCCCGCACGCTCGAACGGTACAAGCTGATAAATCAAAGTCAGCGCGAGGATCTTCTTAAGATCAAACCGCGTGTCCTGAAAGCGGACCTTCTGCGTGACTATCGGCCTGCCGACTACAAGGGCGATGTTTGGCTACTAACCGAAAGGGATCAGGCTGGGCACATTGATGGCAGCCGGAACGACCTATTTGTTGTTCGTCTCGAAGAACGCAGCGCCAGCGGCTACCTCTGGAATTTCGATCAACTGGAAGCGACAGGCTTCGCCCTACTCCGTGACATGCGGGAGTCGGATGATCTCGAAGGAATAGGCAGTCCGGTTGTCCGGCGTGTGACAGCGGCGCCCGAAGACGGCCCTACCGGACGGCTCGAGTTGCAAGAGTGCCGTCCCTGGCAAACCGATGCCTCGATCGCCAAGCTCGGGCTCGATTTCGACCTGTCTGGCCCCGAAGAAATAGGGCTGTCGCGCGCCGAGCGTCGCCAGATGCTGGAGGCGGCGTGAGCGCCGAAATAACGATCATTCAAGATCTCCGCGGCATGTTCGGCCCGGCCCGGGACCAGGGCTCGCGGCCAACCTGCCTAGCGTTCGCTGCCAGTGATACGCACGCCGGCGCGCGGCCCGATTGGGAGCCGCTCTCCTGCGAATTCGTGTTCTTCCGTGCACAAAAACGCGCGAAGAGGCCTCCCGCGACAGGCGCCACGCTCACCCACACGCTGGAAGCCTTACGCTTGGACGGACAGCCGCAGGAAGCGGGCTGGCCGTATATGGCCGCTACGCCCGTCGATTTGGCGGCATGGGCGCCGCCGCTATTCTCTGGCCCGATGTTTGGACGGGACGGTCATAAGGCCCTTGCCTCTTTCAAGGCTGCCCGCAGCCACCTTGCGGCGGGCTCGCCGGTGATGTTGCTGCTGACCTTGTCACCCAGCTTCTTTTCGCCGACGGCCGACGGCGTAGTGAAACCGTTTCCCGGCGAAGCGCCCCAGGCCTCCGTGCGCCACGCTGTCATCGGTGTCGGGTCCGGCCAAGTCGACGACGAGGACGCTATTTTGATCCGCAATAGCTGGGGGTCTGGCTGGGGACTCGCCGGCCACGCGTGGATCACCGAAAGCTTCGTAAGCCCGCGGTTGTTCGCGCTAGCCATTCTGGGAGGGGAAGTCGATGTACCACCCTATTCCGCCGCAGCCTGACTGTGTTGCCGCATGGCGCGCGGCGGTAGAGCTTGCAGATAACCAATCGCACCATGAGGCGCACAACGTGGTGTTCGATGTCGAAAACCCGTTGGCGCGGAGCACACTAGCAGGCTGCTGAAGAAGGCGCGTTCGTGGGGCTGAACGACGTGCCGCTCGTTCGGCGTGGTCTTGGTGACGAACGCCTGGACGGGGGCACTCGGCGCTTGCTTCGTTTGTCATTCGAACGCGCTACCCGGCGAGCAGCTTCGGCAGTCTCACGAGATTGTAGGCGGCGGCGACGAAGGTGAAGGACCATCCGACGCGATCGGTGCCGCGCATCATCGGCCGACGCATGCCGCCGATCGTCTTCATCCAGCCGAACGCCTCCTCGATCCGCTTGCGGATCCGCTGGCTTGCGACATAGCCGGGGTGGCGCGTGGTGCGGCCATCGATGGCCGAGTGCCCGCGGCGCCGGGTCGTGTTGCGCGCAACGTGTGGGCGCACGTTCATGGCGCGCAGCTCGTTCACGAAGTCGGCGGCGTCGTAGCCCTTGTCGGCACCGAGCGTGATGGCATGCGGCACGTCGGCCCGTTTCTCGATCATCGCCAAAGCGGCCAGGCGCTCGGCATGGCCGTTGGCCTGCGTCAGGCAGGCATCGACGAGCAGGCCACAGCGGTTTTCCATCAGGGCATGACCGAGGAAGGCCAGCTTCGCCTCCATGCCCGGCCCCTTGCGATAGAGCTTGGCCTCCGGGTCGGTGGTCGAGGCATGCGTCGCGTTGGTGCGCGTCTCGCCGCGGAAGTCCGCCTCGGCGTTGCGCCCGCCCGAGGACGGCGGCGGTTGATCGCCCGGTCCCTCGCCCGGTTCGATCGGCTTGATGCTCTTCATCGACGACCAAGCCTGGATCATCGTGCCGTCGACTGAGAAGTGGTCGGACGACAGCAGCCGCTTCACCCGGGGGCGCGCCAGCAGCGTTGCCAGGAACCGCGCCGCTACGTCGCCTTCGAGCAGCCGGTCACGGTTCTTCGAGAAGGTGGAGGCGTCCCACACCGGCTCGTCGGCGCCGAGCCCGACGAACCAGCGGAACAACAGGTCGAACTCCATCCGCTCCATCAGCTGACGCTCGGAGCGCACCGAATAAAACGCCTGGAGCAGCATGGCACGCAGCAGCATCTGCGGCGCGATCGAGGGACGCCCGACCCCCGAGTAGAGCGCCGCCAGATCGCGCTCCATCGCCGCCAGCGTCTCGTCCGTCAACGCCCGGATCGCCCGCAGTGGATGATCCGGGCGCAGCCGCTCCTCGATCCCCACGTAGCTGAACAACGATCCCGTACGCTCGTCCGATCCGCGCAAATCAGCCTCCTCGACAAGGAGACTGAATCACGCCCAAACAGCCCGCGCGAGAGTCCTTTTTCAGCAGCCTGCTAGAGGACCCAGTGGTGCGCGAGATCGATGCCTTTCTTCTATCCAAAAGGGTGAAGGCGGTCGAGACGGTGGCCAACACGATCTTTCCGCTTGCACTCTATCGACGCTATGGCTCTCCCGCTTTATTTGATCGATTTACAAAAAACGTCCTACCGAAGGTAAAGCGCAAGAGCGATCGTTGGTCTGGTTACTATTTTGAGCGGATGATCGCTTTGCCGCAGGACGGTGGCGGCGAGCCGATCAATCAGTTGGCGGACATCATCGCGCGCCTGCGCGATCCAGCAGTCCTAGCGCGCAACAAGTTCGAACTAAGCGTCTTCGATCCTGCGCGGGACGTCGACAAATCGCCTTATGGCGGTCAATGCCTCAGCTTCGGCAGCTTCAAGCTTCGCTCGGAAGGCAAACACGACCGTCTGGACTTGACTGTCATGTATCGTAACCACTTCTATATTGAGAAGCTTCTGGGCAATCTCATCGGCTTAGGCCGGCTAATGGACTTCGTAGCTAAAGAAGCGGAACTATTGGTCGGCGCGCTTACCGTCGTCTCAACCCATGCTCAGGTCGATCTGCCGGGCAAACCCCCGACGACTTCGACGCGCTCTGACATCGCGCATTTACTAGCACGCTGCGACGCGCTTGGCTGACCATGAGGCATCGTCATCCATGAATGCAAGCTGGCGGCTGACCGGGCCATCAGGAGCGACGCCGTAGAGATCGTACATACCCGAGATGAATTCGGCTTGTCCGCCGTAGCTCGGATGTCTGACGGCGCTAGTTTCCTGCCCCAGGTCAGACAGCGCCAGACTGGCGTCCCGCCCAATCGCAATGATGCGGGTCGGCTGGACCATTTCAATCAGCGCCTCCAATAACGGCCAGGTCAGCTCGCGCTCTAGACGAGTATGGCAGCGGTTGGACATCGGATCATCGTTATCGTGCGGGTGGAAGGGGAAGACGTTCCACAAGATCACCGGCGAACCGATCCGCCCTAAGACACGCCAAATGATCGCTGCGGTTCGCTCGGCCATGGGAGCCCCCCCCGTCGCGCGAGTAAGAGAGACGCCGCCAAGCAGGGTCGCGGCCGCGTCGAGATGGACTTCATCGGTCAGCGGCACGCCAGTCCGGCGACCACCGCGATAGCCCAAATCCCGGGCGATCCACATCGTTCTGACCTTCGCGGCAACGCCGGCTTTGAGGAAGCTCTCAAGGTTTCGCCGCCGCAGCTCAGCAGCCTCAGCGACATCATGCACGGGGCAACGATCGCGCCATGGGTTGAACACCGATGGCAAGCTTATGGCCTCGAGCGCCCCAACAAACTCGCTCGGGGTCATATAGGCAGCTCTCTGATGGTCAATCGCCGGTTTGCAAGATCGACCGTTATCCGGCCGCGCCGGTGCTTTTGCAGAAACCGGAAGGCGGCATATCCCTGCAGAATCGCCTCTTCCCAAACCCAGAGGGGGCATTCCGCTGCCTCGTAGCCAGCAACGAAGTCGCGGACGTGATTCAGCATGTCGAGCGGCAGATCGCCGGGTTTAAGCCCAGCAAAAAAGTTGAGCCGTTGGGCCTGCCCGAAAATCCAGGTGGTGACGCCTTCCTCGATGAGAGTGGCGCGCGCGCCATCTTGGGCTTCATCTACGGCAGGCTCACCTTTGCGCTTAAGCTTCAGTAGCGCGCGGATCACGGGCGACCAACCAAGCACAGCGACGTAAGCGAAGTGAAAGACGTCGTGAAACCGGTAATCGTCGGGTTCGACGGCGTTATCGGTGAGCCGGTCGCCGACGAATATTCCACCGCAACGCTGGAGAACGAAGGCCTTGTCCCGGACCTTCTTCTCGAAAATGTCTATGACCAGTGAGCGCGGCAGCTGTTCATCCAAGTCCGATGTCGTGTCGAAGAAGGGTGGATAGATTCGCTCCTTCGGCCACCGATCGAAGATTTTGGTGATGTTCTTGATTGCTGCCGCTTCCAACGTCACGCCCGCTTCATTCGCGGCCTTGATTAGGCATCGAAGTACCGTCACGAGGTGGTCGGCAAACGCGGCCTGATTGTCGTCCAGCTTCCCGGCGTGGTGATCCGCCAGGACGGCACCGACTTCGCCCGCCAGCTGAAGAAGGGTGGCCTCGAACGCTGGCGTTGGCGCGCCGTCGTGTTTGATGAGATCCGGCTGCAACGCCTCGAAGGTCACCGCCATGTCCGGGCGCCCCCAATTCCCACGAGCGCTATCCAGGCACCCGGCGGCAATCGAGCTCAGGCAGATTCCGCCGCGGCGGGCGACGGCGGTCAGGTACCAAAGGACGTCGCCTAGCTCCTCGACGACCGCTTCGGCGTAACCAAGGTAGGAGGCGCTGTCCCGTTGTTTCTTTTTGACCACGCTGAGCAAGCTTCCCGTCTCGCCGTACAGCCCAAGGAGGGGGAAGTTGAGCGATCGGCTTTCGCTTCCCTGATCGGTGAGCGTGGCCGACTTTGCGTAGCTCGCCACGGTTAGGAGCTCATAGTCGATGCCCATCATCAGCGCTTTCTTCGCCGGTCTTGAATCGCTTCGGCGGGAACCTCTACTCCGTATGCATGCAGCGCGCGAAGGACGACCATTCGGATCGGTTCTCGCGCCATCGCGGCCTTCACCGCTAGATCGAGCTTTGTTGCTGACGGCACCTGGACCTGAAGGTGCTCGTCGTCCTTCTCAGACCGGACCAAACGGCTGTTCATGAAATCACTTCATCATGATTTCATGAAAGTCTCAATGCATTTCTTGAACCAGCAGCGTTCGGCAGGGCGATACAGCGGGGCTTATCAATGCGCGCTCAAAGCCTTGCAGCTGCTCACCTGCTCTTATTCACCGCGTCGATCCATCGCGCGTCCAATCGCCTCCTACACAGTCCTATCATGTCCTTTAACAGTCTAGAAATGATCCCAAACCAATCCGCCGAATGTCTCTGATCAATCCTACAGTAGTCCTGAAGCAATCCTAACCGTGGTTTGCCTCACGAACAGATTTTTTCATTGACAGGGCGCGTCAGGCGTTTAGATATTGTGCTCACGAGACAACATATCCGCAGTCTGTACCCAAATGGCGCGCCAGCTTCGTGCCGACGGCGTCCGCGCGCCTTCAGGATTCTTCTATGGCTAACGCAAAGCGGGTGATGGACGCCGCCCGCACCCTTCAACTCGAAATCTGCGCCGACGCCGCGATAGCAGCTGGCCCGTTCGTCGCGGCGGTCCGCGAACGCGACCGGGGAGCAGAGGTCCTGGCCCGCGCTATCGAGGAAGGTGCCATTCCTCCTGACCTGCTATCTGACATCGCAAATGCTGTAGGTCGCGCGATCACTGCCGTGATTGGCCTCGATAAGATCCATGACCGTCTGATCTGCAGCGTAGACGCCTATCTGACCGACAGCATCAGCTCGGACGAAGAACGCAAAAAGGCGGCGAGCGCTCTACGCCACCTCGTTTCCATCGCCCTGCAACAAGCGATTGGCCTTGGTGCTGACATCGCGATGCGGGCGCATCTCGATGGAGAGCTGGTTCGCCGCATGCCGCGCGAAAGCCACCTCGCCGCCGCCCGTAGCCGTAAAATGCAGCGTGATAGGCGGCGCGCTCAGGCAGACGAGCGAGGTGCTGCTCCCGAGGCCTATCTGGGCGAGCTCGACTTTGTCGGCGATCCCGTGCGCGAGCTGATCAATCGACACCTGAATTACCGGCTACGTGATCCCCGCGCTCCGCTCATGGGTCAGCGTTTAAAACTTGGGCCCGCTCACCCGCCCTTTTTCGAAACGGCTGATAGTGCCGAGGTCGGCACCCCGGCCTTGAATGAACAGCAACCCGCCGAACAGCCGGCCTACGCCCGGGTCGAAGGCGGCCGGGTCCAGACGGTTCGCGAAGTCATGCTGAGCACCCTGGCGAAAAAGCGCTGAGAAAGGATAGCCGCTATGCAAGATCTCGTTATCGCGATGACGCAAATAACGGATTTGGTCGGAACGCATCGAGCGTGCGTGCACGCCATTGCGCTTCCGCCTTCCAAGAGACAGCTTGACCAAGCAGCACGTACGAACCTTAAAGTGGCAAAAAACTTCCCCAAGGTTCTTGCAACAGCGGAGACTCGCCTGCGCGTTCGCGAGAAAGATTACAAGCAAAGCGGTGACATTACCCTCGGGCGCGCGGTCCAGGCGCTCGGCATATACGAAAGTACCGGCAAAGACCCTTATGCCGGCACCCAATTAATGCTTAGACTACAAACACAGCGCGCAGAGATAGAAGCTGCCAATCGTCAGGCAATTCGCTTATTAGGCAGGATTTTGGATTACAACTCTCACTGGGTATTTCTTGTTATACGTCTTGTAGCAGCCGCAGAAAGATATCGACAGGTCAACGCCGCGCGAAATATCGCCTATCTTCTGGCGCGGAGATTGATCGACGATAGAGCCGCGTATTATTTTGCCGGTCAATTGCTAGGCGGACACGTCGCCGTAGCAGATCAATTTTTCCATGTAAATGTCGGCCACGTGCAGAAGGCGCACGATGCAGTTCTAGCATCATCCATCGCCTATAACGACTATCAAGAAGCGCTAGAAGTTTTTCGTTTTGCGGCTCCTATGTATCAAAATAATCCGCAAGCGCTGAAAGTATTGTGTGATTACATCGATGAAGTCTACAAATGGCTGGCGGAAGGACTTAACGAATTCCGTTCGCTGTGCGTCCGAGCCCCCGGGCTCGGCGAGCTTGTCGACCAGCATTTGTCCACGCAAGCCACAAGCTCGATCTTGCCCTGACGTCGGATCTTGCCCGTTGGCGCAAACAGCGCGCCGATATCCTCGACGCTCGCCTGCAAAACAAATTTGAGGCGAACGGCGCAACGCTTGGCTCGAGTTCGAGCATCCCCGGCGCCGTCGAGTTCTGGCAGCGCCGGGAATGCCGACTGCAGGCTTGGCAATCAGCCATCTCCGGCCGCTCGCTGACCGGCAAGAAAAGCGCCTTCAGAGGAGGCTGCTGCCGCATAACTGGCAGGCTTCGTTTACAAACGAGTGGCGGATCCGGACCATCGGCTACACCGACCGAGTGTCCTTTAAGTCTCTCGCCCAACATCGTCTGTTTTCGTCCAAACCTCTTTCACGCGCGGCTCAAGGGCAAAATTCCTGATTTGGGTCTAAGAACAAGTGCCGGGCGGCTGCCGTTTCCGGCACACGCGCTCGGAAAGCGAAGGGTTGTCATGGACGAAACCCGAGGCAAGAAATTACGGTTTCTCATAGGGCACGATACCTCGTTTAGGTATGCAGGCTATGCCAGCATACACAAAACGATCGTGATAATGCTCCGAAGCAGCAGATGTAAAGTTGGATCGCGCGGCTCAGGACAGCCGCGCCGTCAGGTGACGGCTGCGATCGATTCTTAGTTTACGCGAGCTAAAGAGCACCACTCGCCAAAGGCGAGCGCAGGCGATGCCGCGCGGGAGGCGAAAAGCCGGACCGCTACAGCTTTCGGATGGGCAACGTTTTTGGATTGCGGTGACCGACGCCAGTGGACATCATGTCATCGGCGCCGACGCCGTCTCACGGGCCAAATCGTCATCGATTGAGAGCCGCCGCGACCCGTCTTAACCGTCGCAGCTCAACACTGATTTGAAGCGCGAGCGACACGGATCGTCACATGTAAAAGAGGTAGTCAGACTGGTCCGCCTGCCCGTAGCTGACGTGCTTCAGTACTCTGCCACCTGTTTCGCGGCCCTAATCGGGATCGGAAGCGCCTGGTCGAACTGGGTCGAGTTCCAGCTCATCTTCGTCAACGCGAGCACCTCGGCTGCCAGGGCTGCCAAGGGCGTTTAGCATTCATGCGGCCGCAGCAGCAGCGGGCGCGGGACCCGCGCTCCTGGATAGGTCCCGTAGTACGGCACGCTGCCGCGCGTGTAGAGCAGCCCATTGTCGCCGAGCTACACGAAGCTGCCCCGAAGCGCCGGGTAGTCGTGCCGTACGTGCCGAGACCAACCACTCAATGCTGTCCGTGCTGGCAATGCCGATGATCGGCAAGGACCTGAATGACGCGACACTCGCACATGCGACCGTGCCCACACTCGTCTACCATCCGGCGGAGTTCGTCGCCGAGGGCCTGCAGCTGCCCAACGCGCCGTTCGACGTCGCTGATGTGGTGGCGCGCGATCGCGTCCACCTCGGCGCACGATCGCTCCGGTTGAGCCGAAAGCGCGAGCAGCTCGCGGATTGCCGCCACCTCAAAACCCAGATCTCTGGCATGACGGATGAACTCGAGCCTCGAAACGTCTGCCTCGCCGTAGCGGCGCTGTCTACCGCCGGTTCGCGGCGGCGCCGGCATCAGTCCGACCTCCTCGTAGTAGCGCACCGTCGTCACCTTGACGCCGGTGCGCCGCGACAGTTCGCCGATCGCAATGTCCATTTCGCGCTTGAACCTCCAGTTGCTGGAGGTTGTACGCTGCCCCGTCTGGATTGAGAAGGAGACGAGGATGGCGGACGGATGCTGTGGCGCGACGGGCAACGACTGCGCCTCGAAGGCGAAGTCCCCCGCTGCGCCTGTAGCGGATAGTTGCTGTTCGGGTGGGGTGCCTGTCTTCGACGGCCTCGATCCTCGCTACAAGCGCATCCTGTGGACCGTGATCGCCATCAACGCGGCGATGTTCGTGACTGAGATCGTGGCTGGTCAGCTTGCCGGCTCGCAGGCCCTGAAGGCCGACGCCTTGGATTTCCTTGCCGACACGGTGACCTACGGCTTGAGCCTGGTCGTCATCGGCGCGTCGATCCGTCGACGCGCCACGGCAGCCTTGTTCAAAGGCTTGTCGCTCAGCCTGATGGCGGTCTGGGTCTTTGGATCGACGCTCTATCACACGCTGGTCTTGGGCCTGCCGGTCGCGGAGGTCATGGGGGCCATAGGCGTCCTTGCATTGGTGGCGAACCTGTCATCCGTCCTCTTTTTGCTGCCGTACAAGGACGGCGACGCCAATGTCCGCTCGGTCTGGCTGTGCTCCCGCAACGATGCGATTGGCAACGTCATTGTGATGGTCGCCGCTCTCGCCGTCTGGGGCACGTCCAGCAAGTGGCCCGACCTCGCCGTTGCCGGAATCATGGCTGGCCTGTTCCTCACGTCGGCGGTGCAAATCCTACGACAGGCATGGACGGAGTACCGCACCGGTGCCGCCGCGACGAACGCCGGACATGTCGCTCATAAACATGCATCCGCGCCACCCGCGCCGGCGTCCAGCTGAGCCTGCGCGTCAGCAGCAATCGTGGCCGCCGTGGTGCATCGGGTTGCGGTGGTTGAGCCAAAAGAGCCACGCCGCGAGGCTGCCGAAGGCAAGGTTCAGCCAGAACGTGTAGTCGATGCCAAAGTGGGTGATGTGCTCCTTCACCCCGTGCGCTGCGGGCGGCACCAATCCAAGGGCCAGGAACCCCGTCTCGACGACGATGCCCGAGATCACCATCGTCACGAACAACACGACCCCGATATAGGCCGCCATCCGCCAGCCGAAGTAGCGCCGGTACGTGTCGAGTAGCGGCAGGACGATGAGATCGGCATAGATAAAGGCGAGGACGCCGCCGAAGCCGGCTCCGCTCGCCCACAGGATCGCGGCCAGCGGAATGTTGCCGACCGAGCAGACAAAGGTGACGACCGCGATGATCGGTCCAAGAAGGGCGTCGACCGGGATGGCGAGCCAGGGCGAAGCGCCTTGCAGGAAGATCGTCTTCCAAAACGCCGCCGGCACGAACGCCGAGATCGTGCCGCCGACCACGAAACCGATCGCGAGGTCCTTCCAGAGCATCGACCATTCCATGGCGAAGTTCTGCGCGACGAGGATGCGGGTCTTCGGATTGGAAGCGCGCGCCCACCAGGTGTCGCCTTCCGCCTGCATCGTCATGTGCTGGTGCCCGTGGCTCGATTCCTCGTGCGAGCGGGCAGCTTCGACCAACGCCTTCGGCGCCGTTGCCTTGACGATCGCGCTCATGACGACGACGAGCACGATGCCGCCGATCCATTGGCCGAGCATGAACTGCCAGCCGAGCAGGACGAGGAGGATCAGACCGAGTTCGAGGACGAGGTTGGTCGAGGCGAACAGGAAGGCGAGCGATGTCGCGAGCGCAGCGCCCTTCTTGAAAAGCGTCCGCATGATCGCCGCCGACGCATAGGAGCAACTGGAACTAGCCGCGCCCGCGGCGGTCGCAATCGCGATCTCCTTCGGGCCGTCCTTGCCGAGCACACGCTGCATGTCGGCCGAGGACACCGTCGACTGCAGAAGCGCCGACACCGAGAAGCCGAGCACAAGGCTCCAGGCCGTCTGCCAGGCCATGCCCGCCGTCATCAACGCGGCGTCTTCGATATGCTGGAGCAATGTCATTCAAGGGTCCGTTGCTGGGTGGCCGAGTCGCTGGGTAGGTTCAAAAATCTTTCGGGATCAGCACCTGCTTCGACCCGACGGCAGCGAGCAGGTTTTGGAGATTGGCCTCGTCGTTTCGAAAGATGCCGCCCATGCGTTGGCAGACCGCAACCACCTTGTGCGGCTCCCGCTTGAGGGCTTCCGCGGTCACAACGGCCTTCGGGGCGGCTTGCGCCCACTGCGCGCCGACGTCGACACCGACGGACGAGGCCGCGCCGTCGATGGCGTGAAGGGCTTTACGCGCCTCGTCGAGACCGACGGTCGAGAGGAAGGATGGATCGTTCTGCTCGGTCCGTAGCTCCGCACACGCCTTCAGGCCGAGGTAGATCGTGTAGGCGTGACGCAGGTAGCTTTCGATCGCGGCGACCTGCCGAGCACGTAGATCGCCTTGTGGGTCCGGCGCGGCTTCGGCCGGGTGCCCGGGTCGATGATTGACCACGAGGAGTGAGACATCGGCGCGAAAAGATGCCGGCCGAGCCGAAGGAAGCGCCGCAAGCGCCGCCGAGTCGGCGCCCGCCGCGAGGCCCGACGCCACGAAGGCCAAGCGTGCCACGCGGTAAGCAGCTATCGTGGCGGACGATCGGCTCCTCATGGTGTCGCTCCTTCCAGCTCCGATGACCGCTACTTTGCTTTCTCCATCTTGGTGATCGTGAACTTGCCGTTGATCTTGTCGGTGTCGAAACTGATCCGGTCGCCGGCCTTGAGGCCGCTGAGCATCGAAGGATCCTGGACGCGGTAGACCATCGTCATGCCGTCCTCCATGTCGAACTTCTTGATCGCGCCGTGCGTGAGCGTGACCTTTCCGGCGGCGGCGTCGACCTTTTTGACCTCGCCCTTGTAGGGCTCGGCCGCGACGGCGGCCGAGGCGGGTATCAGGAGCGCGAGGACGATAGCGACTGTCTTGTTCATGGTGTTCTCCTTCGATGCCGAGGGTTCAGCAGGGTCGCTTGAGCGGGCGGACGGGCGCCGCGTGTCCAGCGCAGGGGCGGACGGACGGCGCCTTGGTCTGGGCTGGCGCCGCGAACTGGTTGAACGGCGAGTGGTGGTTCGGCGAATAGAACCACATCGATCCGGACGTCATTGGATGGATCTGGGCGGCCGCAGGAGCGGTGGCGGCGAGCCAGGCGAAGCCACCGACGACCAGGGCTCTCGCCAAGAGGGGGCCGCTCATTGGCGCACCGTCACGATGCCGTGCATGCCAGCCTCGTAATGGCCTGGGATCAGGCAGGCGAACTCGAACGAGCCCGGTCTCGAGAAGCGCCACAGGATCTGCGTCGAAGCGCCGGGGTCGAGCGTCTTCCCGTTGGGGTCGTCGTGCTCCATTTCCGGGTTCTTCTGCATGGCGAGCTTGTGCCGGGCGTTGTGGGCGACGCTGTCGAGCATGAACTCGTGCGTCACCTTGCCGGCGTTCTTCACCTCGAAGCGGACCTGTTCGCCGAGCGTCACCTCGAGGCGCGCCGGCGAGATGACCATCGTGCCGTCCGGCTTCTCCATCAGCGTCACCGCGACGGCCTTCGCGGGTCGCGCGGGATCGCCCGGCTCGCCGGCCGCGAAAGTCTCGCGGCCGTGTTCATGATCGCCGTGCGCACTCGCCGGTCCCGCCGCAGCGGCGACCAAGGCGATGACGGCCGCCACAAATCCGATGTTCGGTGTCATGTTCATCTCCTCAATCGTGGTTCATGGCGTGGCGCGACTTGCGCGGATCGACGACGGAATACCCGGCGTGATCGTTCTTCGACGGCGGGGCGTTGGCGGGTTCGGGGGGCGGTGCACCCGTCCACTCGTAGGCGACGGTGCCGGGCGGGTTCTTGTAGGGACCGGGGTCGCGGTAATCGCCGGCGGTGAGGCCGGGACGCACCTTGAGGACGGTGAACATGCCGCCCATCTCGACCGACCCGAACTGGCCGTCGCCAGTCATCATCGGCAAGGTGTTGTCGGGCAGCGGCATCTCCATGTCGGCCATGCCGGCCATGCCGTTCGTCCCCATCGGCATGTAGCCCGGCGCGAGCTTGGCGATTGCCTTCGACGTGCCGCGCATGTTGGTGCCGATGTAGGTGCGCACCTGATGACCCATGGCGTTCATCGTGTGGTGCGACTTGTGGCAGTGCATCGCCCAGTCGCCGGGGTTCTCGGCGACGAACTCGATCGCCCGCATCTGACCGACCGCGCAGTCGACGGTCACCTCCGGCCACCAGGCGCGCTCGTCGACCCAGCCGCCGTCGGTGCCGGAGACATGAAAGGAGTGACCGTGGATGTGGATGGGATGATTGGTCATGGTCAGGTTGCCGTAACGGATCCTGACCTTCTCGCCCTGGCCGGCGACGACCGGATCGATGCCGGGGAAAACCCGCGAGTTGAAGGCCCAGAGATTGAAGTCGAGCATCTCGTTGACCTTCGGCGTGTAGGCGCCGGGCTCGATCAGGTACGAGCTCATCAAGAAGACGTAGTCGCGGTCGACCTTCCGAAAACTCGGGTCCTTGGGATGGACGACGAAGAAGCCCATCATGCCCATCGCCATCTGGGTCATTTCGTCGGCGTGCGGGTGGTACATGAAGGTGCCCGACCGCGGCAGCTGGAACTCGTAGACGAAGGTCTTGCCCGGCTCGATTCCGGGCTGCGTCAGTCCGACGACGCCATCCATGCCGTTGACGATGTGCATGCCGTGCCAATGCACGGTGGTGTGCTCGGGCAGATGGTTGGTGACGAAGATGCGGACCTTGTCGCCCTCGACGGCCTCGATCGTCGGGCCCGGAGACTGTCCGTTGTAGCCCCACAGGTTCGCCACCATGCCCGGCGACATCTCGCGCCGTACCGGCTCGGCGAGCAGGTGAAACTCCTTCCAGTCGCCGTTCATGCGGAACGGCAGCGTCCAGCCGTTGAGCGTCGCCACCGGATTGTAGTCGGGACCGGCGTGCGGATGCAGCGGCGGCTGCATGCCGCTCTCGCGCATGATCGGCGCTTCCGGGATCGCCGCCGCTTGCGCGCGGCCAGAGACCGCCGCCGCCGAGACGAGCGCGAGGCCGCCGCCGGCGAGAATGTTGCGTCTGGTGGGTCGTTCGAAGGAGGTCATCGATCGCTTCCCGTGAGGGTTTGAGGAATCATCAGTTTGCCGCCTGGGTGACGGGCGGGGTCGGTGCGTCCGCTGGCGCCTCGCCGGGGCCGTTGCCGATCAGCGCCGCCTTGAGGTTGACGCCGGCGATGAAGAAGTCGCGCTTCGCCGAGATCGCCGCCATGTTCGAGGAGACGGTGCCGCGGGCATCGAGAAGGAGCTGCGTAACGTCGACGAGCATGCCGTTGTATTGAAGCTGCGCCTGCTCGAGGACCGTCTTGCGCAGCGGCAGCACACGGTCGGCGTAGTAGCGGGCAAGATCGTATTTGCCGCGGTAGCGGATGAAGGCCTCGCGAGCCTGCGACCGCGCGTCGATGGCGCGTTGCGCCAAGCGGTTTGCCGCCGCAAGGTAGGTGTCCTGCGCGCCGCGGACCTTGCTTTCCCCGAAGTCGTAGATCGGGATCGTAAGGTCGGCGACGAAGCCGTACCGCGTCAGCTGACTCTGCGTCTGCGTCGCCACCGTCGAGCCGCCGGTATTGCCGGCGTCCTCGTGGTCGTTCTGAAGCGTCAGGTTGAAGTCGCTGACGTAACGCGTCGCCCGCGTCAGCCCGAGCTGACGCGCCAGCGCATCGAGATCATGCCGGGCAGCGAGGATGTCGAGCCGCTCGCGCACAGCTTTCGCCTCGATGTCGCGGGCCGAGGCAATGCGTTTGGGCAACGCCGGCATCGTCTTCGGAAGGGCGAAGGCGATGTCGCGACCCCACAGCCCGAGCAAGCGTGTGAGCTTTTCGTGTTCGGCCTGCGCCTGGAGACGCGCATCCGCACGTTGCGCCCCAAGCTCGGTGTAGAAGATGTCCTCGCGCGCCTGTTCGAGCTTGTTGAGGTTGCCAGCTTCGCCCAGCTGCTTGGCGACGTCGGCGGACGCCTTGGCAGTCGCCAGCTCAGTCTCGAGGAAGCCGACCTGCTCCTGCGCCGCGAGCGTCACGTAGTACTGCCGGCTGACCTCGGCCGCGAGCGCCATCACCCGGCCTGCGGTGCGCGCTTGGGCGCCCGCAAAGCGCTCGCCGGCGATCGCCTGCCGCGTCGGCAGGGTCGCCAACGCGTAGATCGCGGCGACGACTTGGCTGACCACCTCGACGTCGCCTTGGCCGGTCAGAAAATCGACGGAGAGCGTCGGATCCGGCGGCAGGCTCGCCTTGACATAGTCGGCCTCGGAGACGCCGAGCTCGTGGAATTCGGCCTGCAGGTCCTTGTTGCGCAGGAATGCGACCTGGACGGCGGTATCGACGCGCAGTGGCCGGCGCAGCATAGCGGCGGCGCGAGCCTGTGCGTCCGCGGCGTCGGCGTCCGTACCGATCCTGCCGACGTCCTTGTCGAGGCGCGCAAGCGCGATGCTCGCAACCGGCGTCATGCCGCCGTCGGGCGAAAACCCGACGCAGCCGCCGAGTATCAGCAACGAGCCGACGGCAAGCGGCTTTCGCAGGCCGCGGGTCGCGCGACGGGTGACGAGCGCCGTCACTTGCCGCCTCCCATACCGGGCATGCCGCCCATGCCCTTCATGCCGCTGCTCATGCCTTTCATCCCGGGCATGCTCTTCATCCCGGGCATGTCCTTCATCCCGCCCATGGAGCCGCCGCCGGGCGCACTGTTCTGCTGAAGCCAATCCCGGGCGGCGACGGGCCTGTAGGTTTCGAGACCGGCGGTCGGCGACGGCGGCGGCCGCCAATGCGTCGACAGTGAAGGGTTGGCCGGGTCGAGCAGTCGCGAGGGTCCGTCGACGGTACAGCCGGACATCACCCCAATCAGGGCGGCAAAGGTGACAGCGCACATGTTCTGACTCTGGAAAGGCGCGAGACGGATGGCGTCGATCGCGACGAGATTCCTGCGCCGACGTGAGCCCGGTCAAAGCGGACAGCACGGACGACGCGCGCGAGCCGGCCGCAGCACGCGATGCGCACCGAGGCCGTCGGCGGACGAATGTCCGCCGTCAGGTCAGACGGTTTTGGGGGGTCGCTTGGGAAGGCCGAGGACGGCGCCGGCGCGAGCGACGTCGTCGCCCCGGAGCCCAACGGTCACGAACGTCCAGCGTGGCGCCGGCAGAGACGTCAGCTCCGCCAGAGGCAGACAAGTCGAGGCGCAGCATGCCGTCACGCAGCACTTGCCGTGGTCGTGACCGGGGCAGCCGTGCTCTTCGCTGTCATGGGAAGCGGTCGTTTGCTGCGACTCAAACCGGTCCGCGCTCTCGACGTAGTGAGGCTGCGCGATGTGCGCATCGCCGTCGTCGTGGTTCGGCATGGCATGCGACGGCCCGGGCAGCGCGGCCACGGACAGAAGTGCCAGAACCATGAGCAGGTGGCGGACTATCCGCACGGAGCACATCCCTTCGGCTGTCCAAGAAGTTGCATGTCCCGAGATCCGTCGCAAGGGTCGCGCTGCCACACCGCGGCGGAGTTGCGCTATCGGCCTGCGGTGTGAGGCCAAGCGCACGAGGGCGGATTGGAGATGCGTCACTCGATTACTCCGCCGCCCATCGCGTTTCGAACACAGCGTGCTCTTCGGTCGGAATCTGCGCTTCCTGCGCGTTGGATAGCCCGTAGCCTTTGATCAGGGCATAGAGCGCCGGGATGACCACGAGCGTCAGCACCGTCGAGGACACCATGCCGCCGATCATCGGCACAGCGATGCGCTGCATGACCTCGGAGCCGGTGCCCGTGCTCCACAGGATCGGCAGCAGGCCGGCCATGATCGCGACGACCGTCATCATTTTTGGCCGCACCCGCTCGACGGCGCCGAGCATGATCGCCTCGCTGAGGTCCGCCTTCGTGAACGCCCGTCCTGCCGCTACACGCTCGGCCTTCACCTCGGCCAACGCCTGATCGAGGTAGATCAACATGACCACACCGGTCTCGGCCGCGACGCCGGCGAGCGCGATGAAGCCGACGGCGACCGCGACCGACATGTTGAATCCAAGCCACCACAGAAACCATAGGCCGCCGACGAGCGAGAACGGCAGCGACAGCATGACGATCAGCGTCTCCGTCATCCGCCCGAAGTTAAGGAACAGCAGAAGGAAGATGATGAGGAGCGTCAGCGGCACGACAACCTTGAGCTTCTCGATCGCGCGTTGCAGATATTCGAACTGGCCGCTCCACTGGACGATCGTGCCCGGCGGCAGCTTCACCTGATCATCAACCGCCTTCTGGGCATCGGCGACGTATCCGCCGAGGTCGCGGCCGGTGATGTCGACGTAGATGTAGACCGCGAGTTGCCCGTTTTCGGTCCGGATCGAGGTCGGGCCGCGTCCGAGCTGCACCTTCGCCACTTCGCCGAGCGGGACCGTCCCGCCGGCCGGCATCGAGATCAGCACGTCGCGGGCGATCGCCTTCGGATCGCTGCGCATATCGCGCGGGTAGCGCACGTTCACGCTGTAGCGCTCGCGCCCCTCGACGGTCGTCGTCACCGCATCGCCACCGAGCGCCATGCCGATCGTGTCCTGGAGGTCGCCGACCATCAGGCCGTAGCGCGCGAGCGCGTCACGGTCGGGAATGATCTCGAGGTAGTAGCCGCCGATCACCCGCTCCGCGTAAGCGCTGCTTGTGCCGGGCACCTTGCGAACGACCGCCTCGATCTGGCGGGCGGCCTTCTCCATATCTCCTAGGTCCTTGCCAAGAACCTTGATGCCGACCGGCGTCCGGATGCCGGTCGCCAGCATGTCGGTGCGTGCCTTGATCGGCATCGTCCAGGCGTTCGAGACGCCTGGGAACTGCAGCGCCTTGTCGAGGTCGGCCTGCAGGCCTTCGATGGTCATGCCGGCAGGCCACTCTTCCTTCGGCTTCAAGCTGACCACCGTCTCGAACATCTCGGTCGGGGCGGGGTCGGTCGCCGTTTCCGCCCTGCCGGCCTTGCCGTAGACCGAGGCGACCTCCGGGAAGCTCTTGATGATGCGATCCTGCGTCTGCAGGAGATCGGCCGCCTTGGTGATCGAGATGCCGGGCAGCGTCGTCGGCATGTAGAGCAGCGTGCCCTCGTTGAGGCTCGGCATGAACTCGCTGCCGAGCTGGCGCGCCGGGAAGACGCTGGCCGCCAAGATCGCCACCGCCGCGACGAGCGTCACGACTTTGTGGCGCAGGACTGCCTGGATGATCGGGCGATAGAGCCAGATCAGCGCCCGGTTTCCGGGTTTCGGTGCTCGGCGATGATCTTGCCGCGGATGAAGAACACCATCAGCACCGGGACCAGTGTGATCGACAGGATGGCGGCCGCCGCCATCGAGAAGGTCTTGGTGAAGGCGAGCGGCCCGAACAGCCGGCCCTCCTGAGACTCCAGAGTGAAGATCGGCGTGAAAGATACTGTGATAACGAGCAGGCTGAAGAACAGCGCTGGCCCGACCTCTCTCGCCGCCTCGATGAGGATCTCGCGTCGGTCCGCACCCGGGGTGCGCGTTCGAGGTGCTTGTGGGCGTTCTCGATCATGACGACAGCGCCATCGATCATCGCGCCGATCGCGATCGCGATGCCGCCCAGGCTCATGATGTTGGCGCCGAGCCCCAGCAGGCGCATGGCGCCGAACGCCATCAGGATACCGACCGGCAGCATCAGGATCGCGACGAGCGCGCTGCGGACATGCAGCAGGAAGATGATGCAGACGAGCGCGACGACGACGCTCTCCTCGAACAGCGTGTGCTTCAGGGTCTCTATCGCCGACTCGATGAGGCGCGAGCGGTCGTAGACCGGGACGATCTTCGTGCCCTCCGGCAGGCTCGGAAGCAGCTCGGCCATCCGCTTCTTGACGTTGTCGATGACGTCGAGCGCGTTCGAGCCGAAGCGCTGCAGGGTGATGCCGCCGGCGACCTCCCCCTTGCCGTCGAGGTCGGTGATGCCCCGCCGCTCGTCGGGGCCGAGCTCGATACGGGCGACGTCTTTGAGGAGCACGGGCGTGCCGTTGTCGGACTTCAGCATGACCTTGCCGATGTCGTCGGTCCCACGCAGGTAGCCGCGGCCGCGCACGATGAACTCGAACTCGGAGAGCTCGACGGTTCGACCGCCGACGTCGGTGTTGCTGGCCCGCACGACGTCGCGGATCTTGTCGAGGGTGATGCCAAGGTCGCGCATGCGCTGCGGGTCGACGACGATGTTGTATTGCTTGACGAAGCCGCCGACGCTGGCGACCTCCGACACGCCCTCCGCCTTTGCCAGGCCGAACTTCAGGTTCCAGTCCTGCATCGACCGGGTCTCGGCGAGGTTCCGGCGATCGCTGGTGATGGCGTACTGGTAGGCCCAGCCGACACCGGTGGCGTCGGGACCGAGCGTCGGCGTGACCCCGTTGGGCAGTCGCTTGGCGGCGGTGTTCAGGTATTCGAGGACGCGCGAGCGCGCCCAGTAGATGTCCGTCCCGTCCTCGAAGATCACGTAGACGAACGACACCCCGAAGAACGAGAGGCCGCGCACGACCTTCGACTTCGGCACGGTGAGCATCGCCGTCGTCAGCGGATATGTGACCTGGTCCTCGACGACTTGCGGCGCCTGCCCCGGATAGTCCGTGTAGACGATAACTTGCGTATCTGAGAGGTCGGGGATCGCGTCGAGCGGCAGATGCCGTAGCGCGTAGAGGCCGCCCGCCACCGCAAACAGCGTCGCGACCATGACCAGGACGACGTTGCGCGCCGACCAGGCGATCAGCTTGCCGATCATGGCTTGGCTCCTTCGCTCGTGTTCGCCGCCGACAGCCCTTCGAGGGCGGCCTTAAGGTTGCTCTCTGCGTCGATGAGGAAATTCGCCGACGTGACGACCTTGTCGCCGGCCTTTACGCCGTCGCGGATCTCCGTGAACCCGTTGCCTCGGATGCCGACCTGCACGGGGCGCGGCTCCAGCCGGCCACCGCCGCGGTCGATAATCACCGTTTGCTTGGTCCCGGCGTCGATGACCGCGTCGTCGGGCACGGCGACGGCGGGCGCCGGTGTTACGCTAGCGATGGTGACGTCCGCATACATATCGGCGAGCAGGGAGCCGTCCGGATTTGGCAGCTCGATCCGCACCCTCGTGCTCCGGGTTGCCGCGTTGACCTGCGGATAGATCACGCCGACGCGACCGACATAGGCGCGGTTCGGCTGCGAGCGGACCCGCACAGAGACCTGTTCGCCGACGCGGACGAAAGCGATGTCATGCTCGGGTACGTCGGCCAGGACCCACATCGTCGAGATGTCGCCGATCCGGAATAAAACGGCGCCGGAGGCTGCCTTCATGCCTTCGACCGCGCCGCGCTCGAGGACGATGCCGTCACGCGGCGACGACCACGTGATCGAGGCCGGCAGCGTGTGGGTTCGCTCGATCTCGGCGATGACCGCCTCGGGCACGTTCAGGTTCTGGAGGCGGCGCCTGGAGCCGTCGTAGCCGGGGTTCGCCATAAGCTGCGCCGCTGCCGAATTGATCTCAGGCGAGTAGAGCGTCAGGAGCGGTTCGCCCTTCTTGACTCGATCGCCCGTCGTGACGTTGGCGACCTTGTCGACGTAGGCGTCCGAGCGCGTCGCCACGACCGCGATACGTCGCTCGTCGAGCTGCACGGTGCCGGGGACGCGGATCGTCTGGCTGATCCGCCTCAGCTCGGCGGCTTCGGAGCGCACGCCGGTTGTCTGCAGGCGCCCCGGAGACACAGTGACGGTGTTGGCGTCCCCGTCGCCGCCTTCGTACACGGGCAGGTAGTCCATGCCCATGTTGTCCTTCTTCGGCACCGGCGAGGTGTCGGGTAGGCCCATGGGATTTCGGTAGAACTTGATCTTGCGGGGCGCGTCCGGCGCCGCGGCAGCCGGCTCGGCAGCGGCTTTGAGGGTGCCAGACGCCGCGAAGCGCACGTCGGCAACGGCATCGACCGCGATGAAGTCCCGCCCGTCCGCCGTCTTGCGCGGCGTCGCTGAATAGGCGGCTTTCCCGTCCGGATCGCGGTAGTAGGCGATCTGGGTAGGTAGAGCCATTGCGGCGCCGGCTGTCGGGTGATCAACGGGCCGACCTCCGAGCTGCGCCATCGCCGCATCGACATACGGCGAAACGATCAGCGGATGGGTGCCGAGCCAGAAGCCGCTACCACCCATCGCGAGGCCGACCGCGAGCGTCGCGAGCCGGCTCACGATCTATCAACCGGTGTCGTCCCGGAGGCCAAGCGTCGGCGCATCACTCGTCTGCCTTGAAGACGAGCTTCTGGTCGACGGTGCCGTCCTCGCCTTGGACCTTGGCGGCAAGGGAGAGCCGCCATCCGCCGGCCATGCTCACCTTCGCCTTGAAGCGGTAGACGCCGGGCGCGGATCCGGGGATCGGAGCGACCGTCGACGCCATGTCCGCCATACCGTCGGGCGCCATGTCGAGACGCATGGCGATGATCACGGCGTCCGGGACCGGTTTTCCGGTCCGGGTATCAACAAGACGCACGGAGATGATCGTGTCGGGGCCGACCGTCACCGACTTGTCGACAAGTTGGAAGGCGTAGTCGGAGATGGCGGCGTGGGCGTGCGTCGACGCGGCGCCGGGCGCAAGCCCAGCTAGCGCGCCCGCGAGGGCGCGCGCAGTATTGAACGTTTTCATGGGATGATGTCCTGCGAAGTCCGAGGACGTCGCTCACGCGACGCCGACAGCCCTGGCGCGAAGGCCAGGGAGACGAGTGCCGTTAAGGCCTTGTCAGACCGAGCTTCGAGGGGGTTCGGGAAGAGGCGGCGCGCTTCGACCGGGCAACACCGCCTCGTCAACCGGAGCGGCACGCCGGGCGGAACGTGCGATGAGCGAAGGCAATCGCAGGTCGGCCAGCCGTGCCGTGAAGGGCGACGAGCACAGCGCCATCAGGGGGCACTTTGCGCAACGTGGAGCGGACTGCTTCTTCGGGCAGCAGTCCATGTCCGCCGGCATCGCCGTGCTCATGCCCGGCGCGTGCGCAGGCGCCGCGATCGATGCTGGCCCCGCCATCAAGCCGGCCAGCATGCAGATCGCCACGACGAAGCGTATGAAGGCGCTCGAGATCACCCCTGACAATTGCACAGGCGTTCCCAGCAGGCAATTCCAGCCATCTCGTAGCGCGGGCGCCTGTCTAATTTTGCCCGGTTGGAAGAGAGCCTTTAATCGAGCTATTGTTGACGTTTATCATATGTCTGGTAATATGGACATATGGATAACGAACTCGCGATCCGGGCCCTTGCGGCTTTAGCTCAGGGCACCCGTCTCGACACCTTCAGGCTGCTCGTCCGGCACGAGCCGGACGGACTGCCGGCCGGCGAAGTCGCCCGTCAGCTCGCCGTGCCGCACAACACCATGTCGGCGCACCTGGCGATCCTCACACGCGCCGGCCTGATCAAGGCCGAGCGTCAAAGCCGATCAATCATCTACCGCGCGGATCTCGCCACCTTGCGCGAAATGACGCTCTTCCTGGTCAAGGATTGCTGCCAGGGCCGGCCTGAGCTGTGCGCTCCCTTGATCGCCGATCTGATGCCCTGCTGCCCGCCAGAGGTCCGCGCCCATGACTGACCGCATCTACAATGTGCTGTTTCTTTGCACGGGCAACTCCGCCCGCTCGATCCTCGCTGAGGCTCTCTTGAACGCCAACGGGGCGGGGCGCTTTCAAGCCTTTTCGGCTGGCAGCCACCCCAAAGGTGAGATCAATCCGTTCGCTCTGAAAGAGCTGGCGCACGTCGGTCTCGCGACCGAAGGCCTGCGCGCCAAAAGCTGGGACGAGTTCGCGGCATCCGGCGCACCTGTGATGGATTTCGTGTTCACGGTCTGCGACAGCGCGGCCGGTGAGACGTGTCCAATCTGGCCCGGCCAACCAATCAACGCGCATTGGGGCATCGAGGACCCGGCGGCGGTCGAGGGTTCCGATCTCGACAAGGCGCGCGCCTTCGCCTTGGCGCTCCGTTACCTTAAGGCCAGGGTGTCGCTGTTCATGGCGTTGCCGATCGCCAGCCTCGACGAGCTGAGTCTGCGCGCCAAGGTCCGTGAGATTGGCCAGGCCGAAGGGGCAAGCCACCCGCGATCGGACGTCGCCTGATGGACGTCGTGATCTATCACAACCCCGACTGCGGCACGTCTCGCAACACGCTCGGCCTGATCCGCAATGCCGGCGTCGAGCCGCACGTGATCGAGTACCTGAAATCCCCGCCTGCGCGAGCGCTCCTGGTGCAGCTGATCGCGCGCATGGGCAGCACGCCCCGCGCGCTGCTGCGGGAGAAGGGGACGCCTTACGGCGAGCTGGGGCTTGGCGATCCAAGCCTGAGCGACGATGCGCTGCTCGACGCGATGATGGCGCACCCGATCCTGATCAACCGGCCGATTGTGGTCTCCCCGCATGGCGTGCGGCTGTGCCGGCCGTCCGAGCTGGTGATGAGCCTGCTGCCGCCCCAGCGCGGCGAATTCTTCAAGGAAGATGGCGAGCGTGTCGTCAACGAACTTGGCCTGCCCGTCCGTTCGGCTTGAGGAAATCCCATGTCACGCTTTGAACGGTACCTTACCCTGTGGGTCGCGCTGTGCATCGTCGTCGGTGTCGCCCTGGGACACGTCATGCCGGGCGTATTCCACGCGATCGGCGGCCTCGAGGTCGCCAAGGTCAACCTGCCGGTGGCGGTGCTGATCTGGCTGATGATCATCCCGATGCTGATCAAAATCGACTTCGCCGCACTCGGCCAGGTGCGCCAGCATTGGCGCGGGATCGGGGTCACGCTTTTCATCAACTGGGCGGTCAAGCCGTTCTCGATGGCGGCACTCGCCTGGCTGTTCGTGGGCTACCTGTTCCGGCCGTACCTGCCGGCCGAGCAGATCAATTCTTACATCGCCGGCCTGATCATCCTGGCCGCCGCGCCCTGCACGGCGATGGTATTCGTCTGGTCGAATCTTACTAAGGGCGAGCCGCATTTCACGCTGAGCCAAGTCGCGCTGAACGACACGATCATGGTCTTTGCCTTCGCGCCGATCGTCGGCCTGCTGCTGGGCCTCTCGGCGATCACGGTGCCCTGGAACACGCTGATCCTGTCGGTGGTGCTCTACATCATCTTGCCGGTGATCGTCGCCCAGCTGCTACGCCGGCGCCTGGTCGGGCGGGGGGGTGATGCCCTGCCGCGCCTTCTCGGCATCCTGCAACCACTCTCCCTGGTGGCGCTGCTGGCGACGCTGGTGCTGCTGTTCGGCTTCCAGGGCGAGCAGATCATCAAGCAGCCCGGCGTGATCGCGTTGCTGGCGGTGCCGATTCTGATCCAGGTCTATTTCAACTCGGGGCTGGCGTACCTGCTCAACCGGCTGACCGGTGAAGAGCACTGCGTTGCAGGCCCCTCGGCGCTGATCGGCGCCAGCAACTTCTTCGAGCTGGCGGTGGCCGCCGCGATCAGCCTGTTCGGCTTCAATTCCGGCGCGGCGCTGGCAACCGTCGTCGGCGTGCTGGTCGAGGTGCCGGTAATGCTGACCGTGGTTGCGATCGTCAACCGCAGCAAAGGCTGGTACGAGCGCGGCCAACGGCCGGCGGTGGCAAGGCAGCGTAATGCCTGATCTGCCGAACCTCGATCCCAAAGCTTTCGAGCCGATCGACCAGGCGGCGCTCTACGTGCCGGCTTTGACGCACAGGCCGCGCATCCTGCTCCTCTACGGTTCGCTGCGCCAGCGATCGTTCAGCCGCCTACTCACCTACGAGGCGGCGCGGCTGCTCGACGCCTTCGGCGCCGAAACGCGGATCTTCGATCCGGCCGGCGTGCCGCTGGCGGACGCCGCGGCCGTCGATCATCCGAAGGTGCGGGAGCTGCGCGACCTGTTCGTTTGGTCGGAAGGCCAAGTCTGGACCAGTCCGGAGCGCCACGGCGCCATGACCGGCGTGTTCAAGACGCAGATCGACTGGATACCGCTGGCGCTGGGCTCCGTGCGTCCCTCTCAGGGCCGCACTCTAGCGGTGATGCAGGTCAGCGGCGGCTCGCAGTCTTTCAACGCCGTTAGCCAGCTCCGCATCCTCGGCCGCTGGATGCGGATGATCACGATCCCCAACCAATCGTCTGTCGCCAAGGCGTTTCAGGAATTCGACGACAACGATCGCATGAAGCCGTCGCCCTACTATGATCGGGTTGTTGATGTGATGGAGGAGCTGGTGAAGTTCACGCTGCTGACCCGAGGCGCGAGCCCGTATCTCACCAACCGTTATAGCGAGCGCAAGGAAACCGCTGAACAGCTTAGCGCCCGCGTGAACCTGCGGGCGATCTAGGTGTCGCCAACAGCTCTGGCGATCGTCCTGGCGGCGCTGGCAGGCGTCGCCATTGCCACTCAACAGGTATTCAATGGCGGCCTGCGCCATGCGATCGGCTCTATCTGGTGGGCCGGCCTAGTCAGCTACCTCGGCGGCACGGCGTTCATGGTGGCGACGCTGCTGGTGACGCGGGCGGCCGTGCCTGCTGCCGCCTCTTTGCGTCAGGTGACGGCGATCCAGTGGACCGGCGGCGTGCTCGGCGGCGTTTACATCATCCTGTCCCTGTTCGCCTTGCCGCGCTTGGGGGTGGCCCTCGTGCTCGCGCTTGTGGTCGTCGGCCAGATGGCTGCTTCGTTGACGTTCGACCAGTTCGGTCTTTTCGGCGTGCCACGGCACTCGGTGAGCCTGGTGCGCGTGCTCGGCGCCTTTGCTCTGGTCGCCGGCGTCGTGCTGATCAAAGTCGGCTAGGTCTGGTCCGTTACGCCTGATCTGCGGGCGACTCGACTCGCGTCGTCATTTTGCGCTAGAACATTAGGAGAACATTGAGGGACGAAATGGCGCGCCGCACGGGTCGATCCGACCTGCCCAAGGACCCGGCGGCGACCGTAAAAGCGATGCGTGTTTGTCGCGAAGCGATGATCGAGGTGTGCCGATGCGTAAGACCGACGGGACCAGCCTACCATGCAGCGTCCATGGTGATCTCGGCGATCGACGCGATGGCAACATTTCTGACGGGGGAGCGGTACTACTTCTCTTCCCCCGGCTCAGCCACGAACGATGCAGCTCGGGAACAGGAAGCGAGAGCTCGCGAGAGCGGAGAGAAGCCGTGGCGCACATAACCTACTTCGTGGCGATGCCGTTCAATCGTAACGAAGACGGCGAGCTTGTCGCTGGCGAGGCCCAGGATCGGCAGTCGGCCGGCGCGGCAGAGAACGCTGCGAGGCGGATGGCGGAAGCTGCAGCCGGCGCCGTCGCCTTTTCACGCACGGGCGACCCATCGACCGGCGAGTTCGAGGATGCGGTGGTGCTGCGCCAGTTTGGCGAGGTGCCGAGCCTGGACGCGCTCTTGAGGGGCGAATGACAATGCCAGTCTACCGCCTAGAGATCGAGCGGGGGGACACGCTATGGGTCACCGCCCATGACGAGCGAGGCGCTATCCAGATGGCTTCGGCGCATATCCTCGACGAAACCGCGCTCGCGGAAGGCGCCTTGGTGCAGCTCAAGCACGATAGGGACAACACGCTCGTATTAAGAGCGTACGCAGGCCAATGGGCGACTGCGGCACGGACTTAGACGCGTCGCTGATGATTCAATCGTGCGAGCGCTGCAGGGACAGCGGCTGATCGAGCCCTGGGTAGCCCTGTGCGAGCCAGGCGTGCCGTACCGACTGCAACCCCTATGGCGGTCGCGACGACCCGCCAGACTTCAGTCCTCGCGCTACTCCTCGAGCCCCTTGAAGCTCGCGTGCCGCAGCTCGCCGGCCGTCGTGATGCCGCGATAGGCGACAAGGGCTCGCAGGTCCGGCGACACCCACACCGCACCGGAAACCTTCAGGCCAGCGACCGGGCAGCGTTCAGTTTGGATACGGTCGAACCGCTCGCGCAACGCCGCGGCGACCCGCTCGCTGAACCCTGTTCCGACCGCCCCAGCATAGCGCAGGCGCGCCCCATCAGAGCGCGCGATCTTGATGTTCGCCAGCGGCGCACGCACGGCGCCCGACCCTGGTTGGAAGCCGATGATGACGAAGGTGTCGGACTGGATGCATTTCGTCTTAAGCCAGTCCCTAGAGCGGCCGGGATGATAGCCGCGGTCCAGTCGCTTCGACACGATGCCCTCGAGTTCGTTCTCGCAGGCAATCTTGAACAGATCCGCGCCAGATCCGGCGAAGTCCTCGCTGAGCAGGATCGCCGAGCGCTTCGGGATGATCCCGCCGAGCGCGAGCCGTCGCTCCTCAAGTGGTTTCTTCCACAGCGGCTCGCCGTCGAGGAAAAGCAAGTCGAAGGCGTAGAGCACGGCGCGACCGGACCCGTGTCGATCGAGGTCGGTCTGGAGCTCGGCAAAGGAGGATCGGCCGCGATCATCCAGGATGACCGCTTCGCCGTCGATGACCGCCGAGCGTACCTTGAGGCGCGCCGCGGCCGCGGCGATCGTCGGGAAGCGCGTCGTCCAGTCGTGTCCGTTGCGGGTGCGGATGGTGGTGTGGCCGCCGGCGACGTAAGCGGAGACGCGGTAGCCATCCCACTTTATTTCATGGACCCACTGAGGCCCGGCGGGCGGCTTTTCGACCAACGTCGGCAGGCAGGGCCGGATCCACTTCGGGAGCGGTTCGTCAAAGAGGCCGGCCTGGTGCCGGTCGACCCTTTTGGCGACGATAGCGCGATCCGCAACAACATCGCGAGGCGCATTAGTCCTTCGCTTGATGGGGCGCCGCGGTGGAGAGGCCATCCAGCGACAATGGCAGGCACCAGTTAAGGTCAACCTTCAGCACCTTGCTCCGGCTCGGCTCAAGGTTGCGCAAGCCTAAGCACCAGCGCATTCATTTGTTTGATATAGAAAGATTTATTATCGTCAACATCGAAGTGTGATAAGAAACATCGGTATTTTATATTCGGAATATTCCAAAATATTCCCCTCCCAATCTCAGAGAAAAACTATGCAGAAAACAGAAGATATTGCGACTCTGATCGATCGAGCCGTCAACATTTTGGAAGATCTTCGAAATCTCAATGATCAAAACAGTGACCCAGACATCGAAACAGCGCTTGGTAATGACATTATCAGCGTAATTTGGGTGTCTTGCGCAGGTCTATCTGCGCTCGCAAAAGAGCTCGGCGCATCGCGCGTGGACAAGATCTCGACTACAACCGAGTGTAACCTTTCCTCCCGCTTGGCAATCCTCGGTCGCGACCAATACGGCGCAACGATCCGGGACGCGAATGGCCGCACGCGGACGCAGAGCGGCTATCAGCGTTGGATCGCGCAAGCCATCCACGTCACGCGACCAGCCGTCGAGCCGGGAATACGGGTCAGGACGCGATCCATCGCTTTCGATCGTCCGTCAACGATGACGCGGCGTTGCTTCGACACAGAGTTGCGTCGCGAACTCGGTGAATGGACGCTCGAACACCGTTACCCATCGGCAAAACGGTACACCGACTACAAGGATCTCGCGCGCCTGTCGCGAGCAACCGAGTTCGTCGTCGGCCTCGATCCGCGGACCGATGGCGATAAACTTCTCGAATCTATCGAGAGAATCCTCGCGCGTCACCGGCGGAGGCAGGCAGGCGTCGGCGGGCGGCCCTGACACGATCGACCGTCGGCGGCAGTGATGGCGCGGCCCAATGGGCCGCGTTTTTTTGCGTGGGGAAGGACGCGACCGAACGGTCAACTCACCCCTGTCGAAAGCCCTACATGAACACGCTGGATATCTCACGATTCCGTCGCGCGGAAGCGCTGTTGAGCACCCTGCTCGGCTCCGAGGCAGCCGAAGCTATCTGCACAGCGGTTGCGCTTTGCTTCGATCGCCCAATCCCCGATCCACATCTCCTTGATGAGGTGGTGATCGCCCTCTCAGACGTTGCCGCCCGTCTCGGGCTGGGCGAGGCGGCTGCTTCCGAGCGCCTGATAAAGGCGGACGCGCTGATGGAGGGCTCTTTCGGAATTCAAATGCTGGCCGCTGCATCTGCCCACCAGCGCTTCGACCTCAGCCCCTTCGTGGCGCTGAGCCCCGACTTCGTCGATGTCGTCCGCGGCATCACAATTGGCGCGCAGCCAACGCTGCTGGCTCGCCCCCGGCCCGACGGCGAAAGCGACGCCTGGATCAGTCTTGTCGCCCGGGCGGCTACCTGCGGCGCACCAATGCCTCTGCTTTATCGCTGCGCCAGAGGTCGAGCAGATCGACTTGACGAGACCATGGCCGTCGCTGCTGCCCTGGCTCAAGCCGCGCTCCCCGGCGGTGTCTCGGTGATCAACCCGAACGCTGCGGATCGTGGTCTAGCGGTTAGCGCCCTCGTACTCTCCTCGGTGCTTAATCAGTCGTCTACTGTCCTCGTCGTCGCCGACAATATCGTCGTGCCGCCGCGAGGGCGGGATGACACGGACGACACCATAGTCGATGCGGGAGACCACGCACGCGATGTCGTCGAGTCCCTGAGCACTTTCTCAGCCGCCGGAGAGCGCTTACTTGCAGTGGCGGCCGCGGCGCCGGTCGTGACGATCATCCCGACGGCAATGGACGCCCGGTTTGCGCCGAAAATGGTCAACCCGATCGTCGGCGTGGTCGGGCCGTTGCGCTACGACCGCGCCGCTTCGATTGCCGCGGTGAAGGCGTGCGCCTCGTGGCCACTGTCGGACGCCGTGGCAGGAAAATTTGTCGCGCTGTTCCCCGATGTCACCGCCTCGCGCCGAATTCTCGACGTCGCTGGGCGCATACCCATTGTCGCACGCAAGATTGGATACGCGCCCAGACGGCAGGAGATTGCGGCAGAGCGCAACGCCCTCGCGGCAAGTCTCGTCGCCGGTCTCGAGCCGCATATTGCGACATCGCAGGCGCATCGGTCAGGAGGCGACGATGAGCCGTTCTACCGGGAACTGATCACGTGCAGCGAGCGCGATTTCCTTCTCGATCCCGATAGTGGCGATCGGCTGAGGCGTGCCGGCGTCCGCGTCGCGCTATTTGGCATTCCTGGCACCGGGAAGACAAAGTTCGCCACGGCTATTGCAAGTAATCTAAAATGTCAGTGTTTACATGTACAAGCATCGGATATATTAGCATATAAATTGGGCCAGTTAGAAAGGAACTTACGCCTCGTATTCCAGAAAGCTCGCGAGCTTGGGGCAGTTCTTATTTTTGACGAATTCGACAGCCTCGGCTCTTCGAGATCAGAAGCAGGAAGCGCAAGCTATATCGTCAGCATGACGAATGCGCTTTTGGTAGAATTTGACGCGCACCCGCTGCCGATTATCATCGCGTCGAACTACTTTGAGCGCATAGATACTGCGATCCGACGCCGATTTGATGTTACTGCCGAACTGCTGCCGATTCCCGGTGAAAATGAGCCGATAGCTTTCCAACGCATGCTCGGAATCAAGAACCATACCAGCATCATTGGGCAAACCTGCGTCTCAGATTATTCGCATGCGCGCAAGATGCGCACGCTTACCGGAGACGCCACTCTTGGCGCCGCCATAGAGGCAGTCAGGAAAGCACGGGATATACGCCTTGGCACAGGGAGCCATGCGAAGAAGATCGGGTTTTTCTAGGGAGCGCGAGGGCGGCCGATTACAAGACGAATAACATTCACATCAACATTTTGGGAATGAATATTAAATCCCCACATGAAAGGAATTAGACGATGAATAAGAACAAGACAAAGCATACCAATCCCGACCTCAAGACTATTGTGCGCAGTCTGATGAACGTCGAACCATCATCGATCGCCTCATTAGGCGCCAAAAGCGGGGCTGGCGGCAATATAAGAGCTGGCCTCCACGAATTCATGCGCGCTATGCTCGAACGATCAGTCGGATTGCTCTGGGCCCCGGACAATTATGAGGTGCGTCTACAAAACGAAGCTGGCGCGCGTGCAATGGGATATGACGCGAAGACTTTCAATCTTCTTCAGATTTTCGCGCTGGCACTTGTCCGTGAGCCGCGCAGAAAACGCGGCTTGAAAGATTTGGTACTGCGCGAGGCCCACACGAATGTGGTTGATCTTCCTCGCAAGACTGGCACGCGTTCTTCAGTGGTAGAACTCGTTGCAATTGCCTCAATACTTTTCGAGCCGGACTTTGATGCAATGAGGGATGCCCCAGGTCTTGCACCAGGCTCGGTCTCAGTGCGAGCGCTGATGAGCGAGCTACTAAACGTAAAGCCGGAAACCTTGATTCGAATTTACTATGATAACCAGAGCGATGCAGACAAGGCGTTTGCAAAGGATCCCGAAGGACAAACCCTCGCCGGGCTATCAGCTATGCTGACACGCATCGTTTATCACTATTCTATGATCGCAGGACAAAATATAGATAAAATTAGCTTTCTATTTGCGACCGAACATAACTATTCAGACGCAGAAGGTGCTGCAGCAGCTAATCTTGGAGCGGTCTTGACTTTGGGGCTACTCGAAGACGGAAAGCGAGATCTGGGCTTCGTAGCCTAAATCTTTAGCGGCGTCTGCAGGGCATTCCTGAAGGCGTCGTGGCAACGATCGGGAGCGCTAACCCGGTCGCACACAGCGTGACGACCTTTGGGGCTCGGAGGGAAATCGAGCTCCAGCGGACCCTACACGTTGAAGGGGGGAAATCTGTCCAGGGCGGCTTTCATCTCCCCGATCGTCGCCGTGAAGTAGCCATCGGCGACGGTACGCTTCTGGTTGTGGCCGCAGATGGCGTGCTGGATCCTCGTCTCCATCTTGCCGGTCGAGCGTGTGATGAACGTATGGCGCCAGCCGTGATTGGGGTCGACGCCGTCGTCGAGATCGACATGATCGCCGATCCATTCGGCAATCTGGCTAGCGCGCTGCTCCTGGATGGTTCGGCTCGTGCCTTTTCGCGGGCGCCGATCGTCGACGAACAGATAGCCGTCATCCGCGCATTGCACGTAGTCGAGCAAGCCCTCCGCGATCAGTTCGTCGTGCAGCGGGACCACGCGGGCGAGACCGTTTTTGGTCTGCGGGAACCGCATCACCCAGATGCTGGTGTCATCGTCGCGATAGACGTCCTTCTTCTGCAGCCAGCAGGGCTCCTGCACGCGCGCGCCTGAATAGGCGCAGATCCAAGGCACCCAGCGCCGCGAAGCGGCCTGGCGGGCGTGCGCGCCGCGCACCTGGACGCCGCGCGACAGTGTGAGGATGTCCTTGACCTCCCGCGCCTTGAAGAAAGGCTCGCGCGTCACCTTCTTTTTCGGCTCGACGAGTCGGACGCCGGCGACGGGGTTATCTGCGCGCAGCCGCTTGCCGTCTCGCGTGGTCGCGAAGGTGAACACGGATGCGGCGGCGACAAGGTCGTTGCGATTGACGGTGGCAGCCGCGATGCCGTCGACGTCGCGGCGATGCTCGGCCCACGCCCAGATGTCGTCCTGGTCGATCCGCCTGACGTCCTTGTCCCTCAGGAACGCCGCCAGGCTGTTCAAGGACGGCGTGTAACGCCGGATCGTCGAGGCCTCAACGACGCCCTTGTTGGCGGTCTGCCAGCGGTCGAACAGCAGCGCGACCGTGACCCGGCCGTCCTTCTCGAACTCCGGAAATTGGTTCGCGAACGGATCCGGCGAGTAATCGCCGCCCGCAAACTGCTTGAGCCGCGCGGCGCCGGCGATCGTGGCGTTGCCGATCTGCTTGAGCAGTTGATGCCGACTCTCGGGGTCGAGGTTGAGTTGGTGGCGCGCGCATACCGCGTCGGCGTCGGCGCCGAAGAGGTCCTCGAGCGCCCGCGTGTAGCTCATCGAGAAGAACGGCGTGGCCAGGTCGCCACCGTGACGCCACGTGAGCCATTGCGGTCCCATCGGTAGCTGCATCTCGGCGAAGAAGGCTGCGCTGATGGCCGAGAGGGGTGGGGCCTCGAGCGGCTCGGCCGGATCCATACCAGGGAACCCCACGGTTGGTGGTCCCTCGGGATCCTCGTTCGGGAACGCCTCGAGCGGCGCGTCGACCTCGACCGCCTGGAAGGCCTCGATGGCCTCCTCGTGGGCGCGCGCGATACCAGCGAAGTCGCCCGGCTCGTCCTCTCGATCGACCATCACGCGGTAGATGTCGCCGGACAGCGCCACGGCCTGCTTGTGGGTGAGCGGCTTCGGTCCCAGCCGGACCGCGTTCCAGTGCGCCTGAAGCGCCGCGAAGGCCGGGGTGAAGCGCCTGCGGGCTTCCAGTTTTTCGGTCGTGCGCAGCGAGACGATGACCTTGTCGCCCGTGCGAACGGTCACGTCCAGGCCGTCGACGGGCAAGGTGACCGTGGTCCCTCGAAGCCGTGCAACGAGGTCGATCGGGACGCGGACATTCAGGTGGTAGACGCCGTTCGCGAAACGGACGGGACCGGGCATTCTGAGAGCCATTGTGTAAGACCGCTGTGTAAGGAGCGGTCGCCGAAAGCCCTACCCAATCAACAAACTATTGAGATCACGTTAGGATCTCATGGTGCCCAGGAGAGGACTCGAACCTCATTTATCATCATAAGTCATTGACAAATAATGGTTACCCTGGGCGCCCCTTGTGTTTGGGTGAGACAGCTGGGTGGGACAGAGCCGCAAGAATGGCCTTCGCAAATACTCTTGGCAAGCGTCGATTGCGGATAGGTTTGTCTTCGGGAGCGCTCCCCGAATGTCGGCTTGCAATATGGTTCGTGCGTCTTCTACACGAGCGCCAACTCGTACCATCCAAGACCGAGGCTTGCCTGCGCACCGGCGTTCATCGTTTCCCCGAGGATGAGGTAAGGGGCCAGCCTCTCTAGGTCTCCGCGAATTCGAAGCGCCCCAAGCCAACCCGCTGCAGGAATTGGCGTGTTGCCACTGCGCAGAGAGAAGCGGGCCCAGCGGTACGCGACGAGGTCGTTATCGTCGATTTCGAGCCCGTCGATGGCTGCTTCGAGCCTTTGCCAATCTTCGTTGAGCCGAATCGCCTGCCATCGCGCCAGGCTCGCGACCCTGCGCACGATGCCACGCAGGATCGCCCGGGGATCGGAGACAAGCATGTGCTTGTGCCGCACGAGAACGGGCGAGCGAAAGCGCAGTGTCGCTCCAGTGCTACTTTTGGGTGATGTCCTCGCGCTCAGCCTCTCCTCGAATATGGCACCGTGTTCAATTGGGACACGGATGCCGCCGCTCGCACGCAGCGCGATACCGCCGTCGAGTGCCGCCAACAAGGCGGTTGCGCCGTCATCGAACCATGCATTCGCGCGTCCGAGCATTCGCATCTCGACGATCAAGGCGGCTGCTTCGACACCCGCTCTCAGGACGACAGGTTTCGGGACTTCATCGCCGTCGGACGTCCTGCCGAGGGGGGCTGCGAGAACGTCCCAGGCGGCAGGGCGTAAAAGCCCTGTCGCGGAGCGACGCGGCGGCAGCTCATGAAGCCGCCGCCCGAACGCACCGCGGACCCGCACGGAGAGTTCTGGGTGATCTTCCAATCCGGGGGGCAGCTGGCATTCTACCCGCAGGCACTCGACCTGCCAAAGCTCCGCGAGCTCATGGATCGTGCCGTCGAACGGCTGTCAATCGGCTCGCAATGTTGACCCCTGATCGGCGTCCAAGTTTGGGTCTGACGCAATCTCGATGATGTGCTTCAGACCGCTCCGATCAGCCTCGCCTCGAGCAGGTCGATCTTTGCCCTACCGTACATCTGTCGTTTGATCATCTTGAGCTTGTTGATCTGCCCCTCAGTCTGGCCATTCGACCAGGGCTCGACGATCGCAGCGCGGACGGCGGCCTTGCCCTTGGTGATCCCGGCCGCGAAGGACGCGAGAAGGCTCGTACCCGCTTCGGTGAGCCACGCATCAAGATCGGCCTCGACCTTCATGCGGATCATGCTGTGGAAGCGCTCGACGAGCGTGCGCGCCTCGGTGAGCGCGATGACGCCTGCTTCGATTGCGGCCACGGTGACGCTTTCTGCCTTGCTCAGGTGATTGCGGGCCATGGTCAACAGCCTGGCGATCGTCCTCGCCGACGGCACCTTCCGTAAGTGCTGATCGGAGGCGGTCTCCGCGCGGCGACGCCGTGTCGCCCATTCCCGCACCACGCGTTCCGAGCCGCGATAGCCGCGGTCCCGCATGCGCCGCCACAACTCTGCGCCCTTGCGACATCCGCTCTCCCATTGCGCATCGAGCCAAGGCAGATGAGCGTCGAGGGAGCTTTGTCGGACACGGAACACGTCGGTCCTTTGGCCTCGGATGACCTGGCGAACGAGGCCGCGACTATGGCCCGTCTGGCGGACGATCTGCTTGATCGCCATCCCGTCCCTGACGAGCGCCATGATGTCGGCGTTGGTCTCCTCGCGACGAAGATACCCTTCGTATTGAAGCTTCTCCGCGCAGGTGAGCAAGTCCGGGTTGATTGTCGTCGCGCCGATCGCCGTTCTGATTGCCCGCATCGATTTGCGCACGGCATCAAGGAATGCGGCGCTGGCGTTCTCGAAGAGGTGCCAGCGATCGGCAACCTGGAGGGCACGGGGCAATGCTTTCGCGGCCGCCTCACCGTATCCGCCGCCACGATCGCGCGAGACGATCTGGATCTCTGGATGGTCGCCGAGCCAAGCCTCGATGGTCGCTCTCTCGCGATCGGGCAAGAGCGCCACCACGCGCCGACGTTCCAGATCGCAGACGATCGTCCCGTAGCGATGATTGCGGCGGAAGGCCCAATCGTCGATGCCGATCACGTTCAAAGCACCGACCCCGGACCGCGCCCGCCGCCGTACGACGCGCAACAGCGTGTCGTTGCTGACAGGCAGCATCAGCCGCTTGGCGAAGGACGCAGCAGGCCGGCCGCCGAGCGCCAAGCCGAGATGATGCACGAGCCCTTCGAGTCGAGCCGTTCTGCGCGAGCGGACCGGCAGCACCGCCTCGTCAAACCGCTCGGCGAAGATCCGCCTCGGGCAATCCGACGCCTCGCAGCAAAAGCGCCTCGTCACGATGTGCAGCCGAACAGACCGGCCCGAGCACGGCAGATCCGAGACACGTCGCATGTAGCGGCTATGGATGCGCCGGGACGGCGAGGCGCAGAGCGGACAGACCACCATGCCCGCAGCGGCACGAACCACGAGACAGATCTCATCGTCGCCGCGTGTCTCGCTCTCGACGATCAATCCGCTCGGGATCAAAGATGCAATCCGACAGCTGGCTGGCATGGTGCTGATTCTCCTCGAACAGCACCAAGCCAGCGGCAAACATCATCGAATGTGAGTCAGACCCACTTTTGCAGGCCGAAACACACCTTGTGCTCGAACGGTGCTCCGATGGCGCGGATGCGAATACGCGCGGCGGCAACAGCGCTCAAGCCTGCCCGACCGTCATTCCCAAGCTCCGCCAGGAGGTAGCTCAGCGGCGTTCGGCCCCGGGAAGCGGATGATTGAGGAGGGCGAGCAGGGTTCGGCAGTCCTCGCCAGCGTCATGACTTCGGCAAAACCAGGCGGCTGCTGGGCG